>JALWRH010000018.1 GCA_026994195.1 Sedimenticola sp.
CGAAAGAATATGACGTCATCGCTACCCTGAATCTCAATGGCGATTATGTATCAGATGCTCTGGCTGCCCAAGTGGGTGGCATTGGCATTGCGCCGGGGGCGAATCTGTCGGATACCGTGGCCATGTTCGAAGCTACCCATGGTACGGCCCCCAAGTATGCAGGTCAGGACAAGGTGAATCCGGGGTCCATCATCCTGTCTGCCGAGATGATGCTGCGCCATATGGGTTGGACGGAAGCGGCAGATCTGATCATCAAAGCCATGGGCGGTGCCATTCAGGCCAAGACGGTGACCTATGATCTGGAGCGGCTCATGAAGGATGCGCAGCTGTTGAGCTGTTCTGAGTTTGGCGATGCGATGATCGCGCAAATGTAGGTTTGTATAGAACCCGTCCGAAATAGAAAAAGCCTGCCGGAGGTTTTCCCCGTCAGGCTTTTTTCTTGTGCTGGGTAATAAGGTTATTCTGCAGCGTATTTGAGATTCTGCGCGTGCAGGCCTTTGGGACCTTGCTCGATATCGAATACTACTGCCTGACCTTCTTTCAATGTTTTGTAGCCCTCCATCTCGATTGCTGAGAAATGGACGAATACATCTTCTTCTCCATCATGCGGGGTGACGAAACCGTAACCCTTGGCATTGTTGAACCACTTGACTACACCACTGGGCATGTTGCTCCTCCTGCGTTCCTCCGGTGTTGAAAATACGTTGTTGTTTGTTCTTATGGCTACCATCTTGCGATTTGGCCGCCTGTGTTTCAAAAGTACAAAAAAACTTGCTTCAGGTCAAATATTGTATACAAACGCTAGTTGACAGGGTTCCGGTGCTTCAGAGCTTCCTCTGCCGGGAGGACCCTTGAGGGCCACAACTCAGACTATTGTTAACCCGGCGAGACGGGAATTATGAGGCCTTATGAGATTGTTCCAGGAGTTGGAGGTAGCTGTCCAATTTGGCTTGATCTTCAGGAGAGATATCGATGATCTGAAAACCGGACCAGTAACTGTGCCGCGCATTGGCTTCGTCGTTCCAAAGGCAGGTGGCGCCTACAGAGATATCCGGTTCTCCACCATCTTGGTCGATGAGTTGAACTTGGTGGATCTCCCCGCCTTCGGGGCAGTTGCCCTCTGAAAGCATCATGAATCCTGTCCGGGAGATGTTTATCAGGACACCCAGGGCATGGCCACTGAGCTTGTCGATGACCTGTATCGTCGATAGGGGCGAAAAACGATCATACGCTCTCTTGTGCACTCTTCAGACTCCTGGGGGTCAACCCGCGGTTTTCACGCTTTTTTCCAGCATGCCTCTGATGGCAGTCATAGCCCTGCTCCAGAAGGAGGTGTTCACGTCCTCGAAATAGAGGATATTGCCGGCTCTGACGCCTTCCGCCAGTTCCTTGATGTCGATGAGGTCGGTTTTCTTGCCCCGGTAGTTGACAAACAGGAACCGGTCCGAAAAAGGGTTGTACCAGGACAACCTGCCTCTGTGTTGCTTGCCTTCCCTTACATTGAATTCGAACAATGTGTTTTCCGGCAGGGCGCGAAGCGTATTGTACAGATCCAGCATATCCTGGCTGATCTTGGGCTTCAATTTGTGTACTGTTCCCGAAAAATCCAGAACTACCTGGGATTCGGGTGTTTTTTCCAGGGAATGGACGAAGAATTCGATCTCTTTTCCCTTGTGAGGCAGCAGCCCCCCCACCTGGGTCCAAATTTGTTCGGAGAGGGTGTCGATCTGAGGTTTTTGGACAGTTCCTTCCAGGATTTCAGCAGAAACGCTCAGGATGTACTGCCCCAGTTCCTGTGCCTCGTTCCAGGCGGGGCTGTCATCATTGTCCACCCCTTCACGCAGGCGCAGCAGAGTCAGGTAGTCCACCCAAACCTGATTGATGAACCCGTCCACATAATCAGGCACAGTATGTCCGGAAAAAATCTTTCGGGTCGCGCTGTTGGCAACCTCTTTGGCCCGAGACATGAGTTCCTTGCCTTTCTCGGCTTCCCGGCTGTGTTTTTCCAGGATGCTGAATTTATCACTGAGGCGGCTGGTTTCCTCTTTGAGCAGTTGAAGATATTCATCGAAATCCGTTTCCTGGTTATGCTTGAGCCTGACGATTCTGAATACCATATCCTTGAGAAACGGGTAGATCCCTTCCTCAGGGTCTTCCTGGTTCATCCATAAGGCTGAGGCTTCCACGGCTTCATCGAGGAACAAACGGGCAGGATGTGTCTTTGAAGACAGAAAATCATTGTTCAGAAGGCCTATCTTGATGTAGGGCGTGTGCAAGTGGCCCAGAAGCGCTTTGGCAATATCAGGAATACGCGGGTCGTCGAGCATGCGCTCAAAAAGCATGCCCACCAGGTCGATGACATTTTCCTGCATTTCGCCCAGGCGCTCAGGGCCAACGCTTTCCTTAATGGATGTGCGCTGGTTCTCCATGGCATGCTGGACCTGATGCAGAACATCTGCGTTGACATTTCCAGGAACCACTGTTTTATCCAGGCTAACGGCCTCCGGATAGGCTTCATCCGAACGGGAAATGGCGGTGTTGGTCGCATTCACGATTTCCTGGGTGCTTGCGGCACTCACCCCGGCAGGCAGCGGATTTTGCTGGTGCTGTATCCGGCGTTTTGCTTTTAACAGTTCTTGTATGCGTGACAGGGTCTCTTCACCCAGCTCTTCTGCAGTTTGGGCTTTGTCACTGTCCGATGGTGTTTTCTCAGAGATTTTCTTGTCGACTAATTCACTGTCTGGTGATTCTTTGATTTTTACCTTGTACTTCAGGTTGGGGAGAATGCCTGCGTTGATCAGATCCTGGTTGAGTTTTTCATGTAGGTCTGCCAGTTCACTGAGGACATATTTGTCATACAGCGTGTACAACACCAGCAAGGCGTCATTTTCGATGCTCAGACGATCCACGCAACGGGCGAATATCTCGGCCAACTGACGCGGGGATGCTGGGATGTCTGAAATTTGTACGGGTTGGCCACTGTTGATTACCGTGAGTCTTTGGGCAAGTACATACATCAGCCGGTAACTCTTGCGCTCGGCGCGCTCGGCCAGGGTATGCAAAGCAAGGTTACGCTCGTAAAGATCGATATTGACCAGGCTCAGGGTATCTTCACCCAGGGTGGGTTTGTCTTCCTGGCTTTGCGCGGGAAACTTGCTCAGAAACTTGACCAGAAGATCATGGAAGTCCAGGGACAGATCTTCCATCTTGAGCCAGATTTCCCGTTGAGCTTCGAAAAAATGGTTCTGGATGTTGATGTTTTCGGACTTGTCTGCAAATTCCATCAGCACATCATCGGTTGCGCGTAGCTGCTGGCGGAACTTGTCGTTCAACAATTCGACGGCCTGCTGTTGCCAGTCATTCAGCAGATATCGGTACTTGTAACTGATGGTCACTGTTTCTTTCCTTGATTGCTGCCCGGTCAGTCTATTTTGAAGGAGATTTGGATCGAGTTCAATGTGTACAGGTTATTGTTTCAATAATAAATTTAGCCGCCATTGCCTTTGTTAAGCCAGGGTTAAGGTTTCACGGCAAACAATGGGATCAGAGAAACAGGTTCTGGTGTATTGTTACTACGCTGCGGAACTGTGGCGAATGGTGGCAGTCCCATGTGTTTGTGCGAGGTTTTTCCCTGCCGAGGCAGGGTGGAGAAGAGACAATGAAAAAATTGCTGGGAACATCCGCACTAGCGGGGATGATTGTATTGGCCGGTTGTACGGATCCATCGGACCCCAATCGCAAGACTAAAACCGGCGCTTTGGTCGGTGCCGTAGCTGGGGCCGTCATAGGCCACCAGGTGAACCACAAGAACGGTGCGTATGTGGGAGCCGCTCTGGGTGCCCTTGCTGGCGGCGGTGTTGGATACTACATGGACAAGCAGCAAAGGGAGCTGGAAGAGCAGCTCGCCAGGGAACAGGCAGCTCATGAGCTGGAAATCCAGCGCATGAAGGATGACAGTCTGAAACTGACCCTGGACAATGAAGTCTCTTTTGACTTCGACAGTGCTGAAATAAAGCATGGCTTTCAGCAGACCCTGGACAAACTGGCATCTGTCATTCAAAAATACGACAAGACCGTGGTACACATCGTAGGGCATACGGACAGCGTTGGCTCTGCAGCATATAACCAGCAGCTCTCGGAACGCCGTGCCCGAGCTGTTGGTCAGTATCTGATAGCCCATGGCGTGGCTGCGGAACGTATTCATACGGAAGGGCGGGGCGAATCCGAACCCCGCGCCACCAACGCCACCGAAGCGGGCCGCCAGCTCAACCGGCGGGTGGAGATCTTCCTCAAACCGGTGGTAGAAGGCGAGGAGAGCCGCGCTCATGAACCGCCCCCGCCGAGCACGAGTCGGTATTACTGACCCCGGAGCAAAGGTATCCGATTTACTGAAACAATGCTGGCAGTTTGCGGGTCTTTATTCTGATTACAGGCAAATTTATCCATAAGAGCGGATAGGAGATGCATTTCCAGTCATGGAGAGCAGAATATGATCATCAAGCCGGCCAGAAGAATTCGTTCATCGGAAATCACTGACCAGGAAATCTGGCAGCGGCGCCGCCAGCTGATCAAGGCTGCAGCAGCAGGCTCAGGCCTGCTGCTGACGGGTATGAGCGGTATCGCTCGGGCATTGTACCGGGGGCCGGGAAAACTGGAACGGATTCCCGGAATTTACGAGACGAAGTATGGCGAAGATCTGAAACCCACGGCTTACCGGCATATCACCAGCTACAACAACTTCTATGAGCTGGGTTATGGAAAACGCACGCCCGCTGAGAATGCCGACTTTCTCAAGCCCCGTCCCTGGACCGTGAAGGTATCGGGAGAGTGCGAAAAGCCCGGGGTGATGGATATTGAAGACATTCTCAAGATCGATCAGGAGGAACGCGTCTACCGGTTCCGCTGCGTGGAGGCCTGGGCCATGGTGGTGCCTTGGGTGGGTTTCCCATTGGGAAGTTTTCTCAAGCGCTTTGCTCCCACGTCCCGGGCCAGATATGTAGAGTTCACCACCTTGTATGATCCCGAGCAGATGCCCGGACAGAAGCGCAAGGTTCTGGATTGGCCGTACCGGGAGGGTTTGCGCATCGACGAAGCCATGCATCCCCTGGCATTCATGGCCACGGGGCTTTACGGTGAACAGCTACCAGCCCAGAACGGCGCGCCTTTGCGTCTAGTGGTCCCCTGGAAGTATGGGTTCAAGAGTATCAAGTCCATCGTGTCCATACGCTTTATGGAAGAGATGCCCCTCAATACCTGGCGGCGCATAGCAGGGGATGAGTACGGATTTTATGCCAACGTAAATCCGAAAGTGCCTCATCCCCGTTGGAGCCAGAAGCGGCATCGGGTGCTGGGCCGGGGTTTGTTTGGCAGCAAGGAGGATACGCAGTTGTTCAATGGCTATGCCGAAGAAGTCGCCGGGTTGTACAAAGGTATGGATCTGCACAAGAATTTCTGATGAAGGCCTGGAAAACGATTGTTTTTTCCCTCTGTTTGTTGCCTCTGGGTTATCTGGGCCTGGGTATCTATCGGGAAGATCTCGGTCCCAATCCCGTGGAATATCTCACCCATGAGACGGGTGCCTGGGCCCTTCGGCTGTTGCTGGTGACACTGGCCATAACGCCATTGAGACGTTTTACCGGCTGGCGTCGGCCCATATTGTTGAGGCGCATGCTGGGCCTGTTCGCTTTCTTCTATGCCTGTCTGCACTTACTCATCTGGCTGTGGCTGGACCGGGAACTGGTCTGGAGCAACATGCTTGAGGATATTCTCAAACGGCCCTATATCACGGTGGGTTTTACAGCCTTCATGATACTTCTGGCTCTGGCGGTAACATCCAACAGTTTCAGTATGCAGCGCCTGGGGCGCCGATGGAAGCAACTCCATCGTTGGGTGTATGGGGCGGCCGCTCTGGGTATCCTGCATTTCATCTGGCTGGTCAAAGCCGATCTTTTACAGCCCATGATCTACCTGGCGGTCTTTTTACTTCTCATGGCAGCACGGCTGCCGGGCCTGCCGGAAAGGAAACCCGCGCCTTTTCGCCGCAAGGTGGCTGGCTGATTGTCTGGATTGATTCGAATAGCGCAGATCCAGTAGGTTGGGCTTCAGCCCAACACAGATGCTGGATTTAGGGTTGTTGTCGGGCTGAAGCCCGACCTACCGTACCATCTCAGGCAAAGTCACAAATATTCAAGCGTCGATGCGCCGGTACTTGATGCGGTGAGGGTAAGCCTGACCCTCATGCCAGTGGCATGAGGAAGCAGGCGCACGCCCGGCAGGGAAGCCGGGCCGGAAAAGGCTACAGGGAAGTATCTTGAAATTCAGGCGTCGATGCGCCGGTACTTGATGCGGTGAGGCTGCTCCGCCGCTTCACCCAGACGTTTCTTGCGGTCCGCTTCGTAATCTTCATAGTTACCTTCGAACCAGACGACCTTGGAATCACCTTCGAATGCCATGATATGAGTGGCGATGCGGTCCAGGAACCAGCGGTCATGAGAAATGACTACGGCACAGCCGGGGAAGGTGAGAAGCGCTTCTTCCAGGGCGCGCAGGGTTTCTACATCCAGATCATTGGTGGGTTCGTCCAGGAGCAATACGTTACCGCCGGAGCGCAGCAGCTTGGCCAGATGTACCCGGTTGCGTTCACCGCCGGAAAGGTCGCCCACCCGCTTCTGCTGGTCGGAGCCACGGAAGTTGAAATGACCCGCATAGGCCCGGGATTGCATCTGGAAGTTGCCTACGGTGATGATATCCTGGCCATCAGAGATTTCCTCCCAGACGGTCTTGTTGTCGTCCAGTGAGTCGCGGCTTTGGTCCACGTAAGCCAGTTGCACCGTGGGACCGATACGCAATTCCCCCTCGTCTGGCGTTTCCTGGCCGGTGATCATGCGGAACAGGGTCGTCTTGCCCGCGCCGTTGGGGCCGATGATACCCACGATGCCGCCGGGAGGCAGGTTGAAGTCCACGTTCTCGAACAGGAGCCGTTCGCCATAGCCTTTCTTCAGTCCGCTGGCTTCGATGACCAAGTCTCCCAGGCGGGGTCCTGGCGGGATATAAATCTCATTAGTCTCGTTGCGTTTCTGGAATTCCTGGCTCTGCAGTTCATCGAAACGCTGCAGGCGCGCCTTAGACTTTGCGTGGCGTCCCTTGGGATTGGAACGCACCCATTCCAGTTCTTTCTTCATGGCCTTGATGCGGGCGGCTTCGGCCTTGGCTTCCTGTTCCAGACGGGCTTCCTTCTGCTCCAGCCAGGAGGAATAATTGCCCTCCCAGGGAATGCCATGGCCGCGGTCCAGCTCCAGGATCCAGCCGGCTACGTTGTCCAGGAAATATCGGTCGTGGGTCACGGCCACCACGGTGCCCTTGTATTCGTGCAGGAAACGCTCCAGCCAGGCGATGGATTCGGCATCCAGGTGGTTGGTGGGTTCATCCAGCAGCAGCATGTCGGGTTTGGACAGCAACAGCCGGCACAGGGCCACGCGCCGGCGCTCGCCACCGGAGAGCTTGTTCACATCGGCATCCCAGGGGGGTAGGCGCAGGGCGTCGGCGGCCCCCTCCAGCTGGTGCTCCCTCTGGTGGCCGTCGGCAGCCTGGACGATGTTTTCC
>JALWRH010000019.1 GCA_026994195.1 Sedimenticola sp.
TTCATACTTGAGCTTTTCAAAGGCACTCCACCCTTCCCCTTCAAGCTTTTCTGTACCCTCCTCAACCTTAAGGCCCACAAAGCTAAGAACGCTTGGCCTTGCCACCTTTTTCTTGGAAGCTTTGAGTGGCGTTTTCTTTACGGACTTTTTCACCACTTTCTTTTTGCTGGGTGATTTCTTCACCACCTTTTTTCGGGCGGCGGTTTTCTTGCTGACGGATTTCTTCAGCGGCTTTTTGCTGGCCGGCTTTTTTTTTGCCACCTTTTTTTTCGTCGTGACCTTCTTGTCAATCTTCTGCCTGGAGGCGGCTTTCTTGGGGACCGGCTTCCTGGCCGCCACCTTCTTCTTGCTGTCCGTTTTTTTCTTGCTTGCAGATTTTTTTGCTGCTACTTTTTTCTTGCTCACGGACTTCTTTGCCGTCACCTTTTTCTTGCTCGCAGACTTCTTCGCTGCTGGCTTTTTCTTGACAACCGGCTTCTTCACTACCTTTTTCTTACCCGCAGTCTTTGCCGGTGCGGCCTTCTTGGCAGGGATCTTTTTCACAGCTTTCTTCTTGGCGGCTTTCTTTGCCACCTTCTTCTTTACTGTTTTCTTTGCCTCAGGTTTTTTCACTGTCTTAGCCGCCGCTTTCCTGGCTGCCGTTTTTTTCGCTGGCTTTTTCTTATTCGTAGCTGAGGATTCCCCGGTCACTTTCTTTTTTGTTGCTTCGGACGCAGCCTGCTCTTCAGGCTTTTCTGCTTCAGGCTCAGCAGGAAGAGGCTCCAGCTCCAGAGGCGTCGTGTCGTCAATAACCTCCTGTACGCCTTCCCACAGTTCGTCTTCGGTACCATTGGCATCCACCAGGCGCAGCTTTTCCAGCTTCCGGTAGAAATCCAGTACCGGCTGCACAGCCACGTCATATTCACGCAACTGGTTGGCAATATTTTCTTCATAACCCCTGGGACGCCGGCTTACCCGGGAACCACACATATCGCAAACGCCTTCTACCAATGGCGGATTGACATAAAGATTGTAGTGGGAACCGCAGGCATCACAATCGATGCGTCCCACCCGGCGCTCCATGAGTTCATCACGGTCGATATCGATCATCAACACCAGATCCAGGGGCCGGCGCATCTGATTCAGGGCCTGTTCCATGAATTCAGCCTGGGCAACGTCCTTGGGGTAGCCGACCAGGACAAAACCCGGGGCAAGCTCCTCTTTGCCCAGCACCCGCCGGATGACAATGTTGCACACATCATCGGAAACCCGGCCTGAGCCGATGGAGTCCCTGGCCAGGCGCCCAAGGTCATCATCCTCCTGAGCCATGGCGGAGAGTTCTTCAGCCACTTCTTCGACACTAACTACAGGAAGACCGTATTTGTCGGCTACTTTCCGGGAGATAGCGGATTTTCCCGAGCCAGGCGGCCCCAGTAAAATAATCCTCATGCGCGCATTGTCCTTATAGAGCAGATCAACGTGGGACTGGCATATATCCCGCCTCGGGTTTTTCCTTTATAATTGGCGAGATTATCCAGACCAACAACCATTTTGATGCATAGCTAATCGCAGTTGACCGGCAATGTCAACCAAGGAACCTTCAAAGCTCCTGATTTTCTGCGATTTTTTGACACAAAACGGTATTTTCAGCAGGTTATCGACGCATCATGGCAACAATTCCCGACTATGGTAAAAGCGAAGAATGGATCATCAAGACCACGCTGAAAGAACGCTACGGGGAAGACGTGCCCTTTGAATACGCGGACGCGGAGATCCGCCTCTCTCCCGCGGACCGGGAGCTGAGCACCTGTCCCGTGGTCTACTGGCAAAAGGACGGTTGCAATTTCGTGATCTTCAAATCCGGCGACCGGCGCTACCGCTGTCAGTTCTTCTACCGCGGTTACCAGCAGTACGGCACTGGGGTGCATGAGTATGACGATCTCAGCGAATGCATCGTCTCCCTGTTGCAGACCCAGGCAGACCACGACGCCAAGGAACAGGGCAAGATCTGAGGCCTGGACACAGAATTCCATACATCAATCAAAATCCTAAGTTAATGAGGGAGTTATCATGACAGCAAAGAATGCTTTCTATGCACAATCCGGTGGCGTGACCGCCGTTATCAACGCATCCGCCTGCGGCGTGATCGAAACGGCGCGCAAGCACAGCGACAAGATCGCCAATGTGTACGCGGGCCGCAACGGCATCATCGGCGCCCTCACGGAAGATCTTATCGACACCAATCAGGAATCCGCTGAAGACATCGCCGCCCTGAAAACAACCCCCTCCGGCGCCTTTGGCTCCTGCCGCTACAAGCTCAAGAGCCTGGAAGACAACAAACGCGAGTACGAGCGCCTGATCGAGGTGTTCAAGGCCCACAACATCGGCTATTTCTTCTACAACGGTGGCGGCGACTCTGCCGACACCTGCTTCAAGGTCTCCCAGCTTTCCGAAAAAATGGGTTTCCCTGTCCAGGCCATCCACGTGCCCAAGACCGTGGACAACGACCTGCCCATCACGGACAACTGCCCCGGCTTTGGTTCTGTGGCCAAGTACATCGCGGTTTCCACTCTGGAAGCCAGCTATGACGTACGCTCCATGGCAAAAACCTCCACCAAGATCTTCGTCATCGAGGTCATGGGCCGTCACGCAGGCTGGATCGCCGCCGCCGGCGCCCTGGTGGAAGACTATGGCATTCCCGTGGTCACCCTGTTCCCCGAAGTGGAATTCGACCAGGCAAAATTCCTGGCCGCCGTGGATGCCAAGGTCAAGGAATTCGGCTACTGCACCATCGTGGTTTCCGAAGGCTGCCATTGGCCCGACGGCAAGTTCCTTGCCGAACAGGGCACCCGTGATGATTTCGGTCATGCCCAGCTAGGTGGCGCGGCTCCCGTGGTCGCCAATATCATCAAAGAGGCTCTGGGTTACAAGTTCCACTGGGCCGTGGCCGACTACCTGCAGCGCGCCGCCCGTCACCTGGCGTCCAAATCCGATGTGGAGCAGGCCTATGCACTGGGTGAAGCTGCGGTGAACATGGCCCTGGAAGGCCACAACTCCATCATGCCCACGGTGGTGCGCGAGTCCTCTTCTCCTTACAAGTGGAATATTGGCATGGCGCCCCTGTCCGAGGTGGCCAACGTGGAAAAGATGATGCCCATGGAATTCATCACCGAAGACGGTTTCGGCATCACCGATGGCTGCAAGGAGTACCTCTACCCCCTGATCCAGGGCGAGGCCTATCCGGAATACGACGACAACGGCATGCCCCGCTACGTCACCATGAAAGGCATTGCTGTTCCGCGCAAGCTGGCCGATTTCGAAATCTGACCGGGACTGCCTGCCCCGCGGGGCAGGCAGTGCTTGCACATGAAACTGGACCGGGCCAGGGAACTCATCGAGGTACAGCTGCAATTCAAGAGCGGCTACAACCGCAATTCCGTGCGCATGATCCTGGCCGAAGTCCAGAAGATTCATGGCCAGGGCGCCGTGGATCAGCTGATCCGTGAGCTGGACCTGGAAAACCGATTCGACCTGAAGCCGGGAAGCGATTTTTCCGGCCTCAGATAACAACAAACCGAAAAACTCTAGGAGAACATTATGTCAGTACTGGTAGGCCGCGAGGCACCTGACTTTACCGCCCCAGCCGTTATGGGTGACGGCAGCATCGTCGACGATTTCAACCTGAAGAACCACACCAAGGACAAGTACGCCGTGGTCTTCTTCTATCCGCTGGATTTCACCTTTGTCTGCCCCTCTGAGCTGATCGCCTTCGATCACCGCCTGGACGAATTCACCAAGCGCAACGTGGAAGTCATCGGCGTCTCCATCGACTCCCACTTCACCCACAACGCCTGGCGCAACACCCCCGTCAATGAAGGCGGCATCGGTCCCGTGCGCTATCCTCTGGTGGCGGACATGACCCATGGCATCTGCAAAGCCTATGACGTGGAAACCCCCGATGGCGCAGTGGCCTTCCGCGGCTCCTTCCTCATTGACAAGGAAGGCATGGTGCGTCATCAGGTGGTCAATGATCTGCCCCTGGGGCGCAACATCGACGAAATGATCCGCATGATCGATGCCCTGCAATTCCACGAGACCCATGGCGAGGTCTGCCCTGCGGGCTGGAAGGAAGGTGATGAAGGCATGCAGGATACGCCGGATGGCGTCGCCAGCTATTTGTCCAAGCACGCCGAAGAGCTGTAAGCTGAAGCGGTTGCAAGACCGGAAGCCGGCCTTTGGGCCGGCTTTTTGCCTTTCCGCCCCCCTGACAAAACGACTATAACCAGGAGTGATACAACATGAATCTTGACCGCGTAACCCGGGGCAACAATGTTCCCGATGAAATCAACGTCATCATCGAGATCCCGGCCAATGCCGAGCCCGTGAAGTACGAGGTGGACAAGGAATCCGGCGCCATGTTCGTGGACCGCATCCTGCGCACCGCCATGCGCTACCCGGTGAATTACGGCTACATTCCCCACACCCTGTCCGACGACGGCGATCCCTGCGACGTGCTGGTACCTACCGCGTTTCCACTGATTCCCGGTTCCGTGATTCGCTGCCGCCCCGTGGCGGTGCTCATCATGACGGATGAATCGGGTGATGACGCCAAAGTCGTGGCCGTCCCTACAGACGACATCACTGACCGCTGGTCCCATGTCAAAGATGTCGATGACATGCCCAGAGAACTCATGGAACGCATGGCGCATTTCTTTGAACACTACAAAGATCTGGACGAAGGCAAATGGGTGCGGGTACAAGGCTGGGAAAATGCCGAAGCCGCCCGCAAGGAAATCACCAATTCCGTCGCCATGTACGAAAAAGAACCGGAAAAACCCCATTTCTGACCCATTGCCCCTCTCCCCGTGAGAGCAGGAAACCCCATGAAAATCTGTATTCTGTCAGACAGCCACGACCACATCCCACTGCTCAGGGCCGCAGTCAAGGACGCCAAGGACCTGGGCGCTGAGGCCGTGGTGCATTGCGGTGATGTTGTGGCTCCCAGCACCCTGGGCTGCCTGGAGCAGTTTGGGCTGCCGGTGCATGTCATTCACGGCAACAATACCGGCGACCTGTACGCCCTCACCCGCCTCAGCCACCAGCCCGGGGGCGTGTTGCGCTATCACGGCATGGATGCAGGCATAGAACTGGGCGGACGGCGCATCTTCCTGGTGCATTATCCCCACTATGCCCGGGCCATGGCCGCCACCGGCGACTGGGACCTGGTCTGCTGTGGGCACAGCCACAAAGTGTCCATCGAATGGCTCCCCAATGTCCATGGGGAACAGACGGCCCTGGTCAACCCGGGGACTGTAGGCGGCGTGGGCAAACCCACCGCCACCTGGGTGCTGGGCGACCTGGATGCCATGAACTTCGACGTTCATGAAGTCTCCAAATCCATTGAATTCGATCAGGTGAAGCCATGAGCAAACTTACCCATTTCGACGATCAGGGCCAAGCCCACATGGTCGATGTCGGCGCCAAGGACTACACCCACCGCGTCGCCCTCACCAGTGGCCATATCAGCATGAAGGCAGAAACCCTGCAGCTCATCAAAGAGGGCGGACACAAGAAAGGCGATGTCCTGGGTATCGCCCGGGTAGCCGGCATCATGGCAGCCAAGAAGACGCCTGATCTGGTACCCCTGTGCCACCCACTGGCACTCACCCGTATCGCCATCGACTTCGACATCGATGCGGACCACAACCGCATTCACTGCCACGCCCGGGTGGAAACCCGCGGCCAGACCGGCGTGGAGATGGAAGCCCTGTGCGCCACCCAGGTGGCCCTGCTCACCATCTACGACATGTGCAAGGCCGTGGACCGGGGCATGGTCATCAGCGAGGTCCGCCTGGAAGAAAAGATGGGCGGGAAATCCGGGCACTGGAAACGCGGGCATGACTGACAAGTTCTTTCGCCAGGCCAGATTCCTGACCTCAGCGGCAAAGCTGAGTCAGTGCCCACCGGACGAAGGCTATGAAGTCGCTTTCGCCGGACGCTCCAACGCAGGCAAATCTTCCGCCATTAACACCCTGTGCGACCACAACGGCTTGGCCAAGACCAGTAAGACCCCCGGGCGCACCCAGCTCATCAATTTCTTCGAACTGGACGAAGAACGCCGCTTGGTGGATCTGCCCGGTTATGGTTACGCCAAGGTCTCCGTGAGCATCAAAAAAGACTGGCAGGGCAACCTGGCCCAGTACCTGGAGCAGCGCCGCTGTCTGAAAGGACTGGTGCTGATGATGGACGTGCGCCACCCCCTCAAGGATTTTGACCTGCAGATGCTGGACTGGGCGGGGCAAATCGACCTGCCGGTGCATGTCCTGCTCACCAAGGCAGACAAGCTCAAGCGAGGCCCCGCCAGCGCCAGCCTGCAAAAGGTCAGGAAAACCCTGCGGGAAATGGAGGGTGATTTCTCCGTGCAGCTGTTCTCCTCCCTGAGGAAGACCGGAGTTCCCGAGGCCCATCAGAAGCTCAATCAGTGGCTGGAGCGGGACTCCGTGTAGGTCGGACTGAAGTCCGACCCGCAACGGTGGATTGTCGGGCTGAAGCCCGACCTACATCTTCCGCTCCTCCCCGGCCTCTCGCGGCATACGACCGCCAGGGATGGCGGGAGTGCAGATCACGCAGGGAGCAGTTATCTGCCGACCGCCAGGGATGGCGGGAGTGCAGATCACGCAGGGAGCAGTTATCTGCCGACCGCCATGGACGGCGGAAGTGCAGAAAATGCAGGAGCTATTTTCTGCCAATCCATCCTTGGACATGCGCCGCTCCGGCCATCCCTGGCCTCTCGCGGCATACAGTCCATCCTTGGACATAAGAAAACCCCGAAGCCAGAGGGGGGGCAAGCTTCGGGGTTTGGATGCCGGTTGGCCCGGCGGGCCACCAAGGGAGGGGGGTGACCCAACGTTTTCCTAACGTCTGCCAATAAGACCCGGCTATACAGAAAAAGTTTCCAACGCCTGCAGGACAGTATTGTTCTGGACCCACGAAAACACGAAGAAGATCACATTTCACCAGAACGCCAGGAAACCGCACCTGGCATGGAAATAAACCCAAGCCATTGATATTGTGTTATTTCTTATGAGGCAACTGCGCTGCCATGACCGTAGGTCGGGCTTCAGCCCGACAACAGCAGCCGCAATGAAGGAATGCCGGAGTGAATTACTGTTTTACCGTGTAATTTACAGGGTTTTCACCAAGAAACCGCTCAGGAAGAGCAGGATACGGAAATACTGTCGGCCCAATCCGGCGGCACAGCCGCATAAGCCTGGTTGCCGGGCTGTTCATCAAAAGGATGAGCCAGAAGCTTGCGCAGCCGCTCGATCTCGCCATAATGCCCATTCTGAGCTTGCGCGATGGCCTGCTGCGCAAGGTAGTTGCGCAGTACATACTTGGGATTGACCCGGTTCATGGCACGGCGGCGGGCTTCGTCCTGGCTGCCTTCCCCCCGCAGGCGGGCTGCATAACCCTTTGCCCAGGCACGGAAGGCATCCCGGTCTCTGAACTCGTCCGCTGCAGGACAGGAAGCTCCTTCATCCTCTGTCCTGAAATCTGCCAGAGCGCGGAAGGTGCGGGTGTAGTCCGCAGCCTGGCCCTTCATGATATCCAGCAAGCCGGTGACCAGCCGGTGATCTTCCTCCCTTCGGACCGTGAGACCGAGCTTGGCCCTCATCCCCTGGGAATAGCAGTCCATGAAAGCCGATTCATAGGCGTCAAGGGCATCCTGCGCCATTTCCACCGCCCGTTCCGCTTCCTCCGCAAACAATGGCAGCATGGCCTGGGCCAGGCAGGTGAGATTCCAGCGCCCGATGGCGGGCTGGCGGTCGAAAGCGTAGCGTCCTTCGTGATCCGAATGGTTGCAGATGAAGCCGGGGTCATAGGCATCCAGAAAGCCATAGGGACCATAGTCCAGCGTCAAACCCAGCATGGACATATTGTCGGTATTCAGGACGCCATGGGCGAAACCCACCAACTGCCACTGGGCC
This sequence comes from Sedimenticola sp., assembly GCA_026994195.1. Taxonomy (GTDB): domain Bacteria; phylum Pseudomonadota; class Gammaproteobacteria; order Chromatiales; family Chromatiaceae; genus Thiolapillus. The sequence continues at coordinate 7,968 of JALWRH010000019.1, forward strand.
AGGAGCCGGGCCGTTCGTGACACCACTTCCCGGAACAGGGCCAGGTAAGGATTCTCCTCATCTCTCAACGCCGGATAATGGTGCGCCAGAAGATAGTCCCCGAGAACCTGAAGCGGCTCATGCTGATCCCGGTAATAGAACACTTCGAATGAGCCAAAACGCAGGTGGCTGGGAGCCAGGCGCGCCAGCACGGCGGCTGTTTCGATCTGCTCCCGGTAAACTTCCTCATCGCTGCCAACGATGCACAACGCCCGGGTGGTGGGTATGCCCAGGCCATGCATGGCTTCAGACCCCAGGTACTCACGAATGGTGGAGCGCAACACCGCCCGCCCATCGCCGCTGCGGGAATAAAGCGTCATGCCTGCCCCTTTCAGCTGCAGCTCCCAAAGCGCTCCATGGCGGTCGCGCAGTTCCCCCAGCATCAGCGCCCGACCATCCCCCAGCTGAGGAACAAAATGACCGAACTGGTGCCCGGCATAAAGCATGGACAAAGGTTGCATCTGGTCCGTCACCCGGTTGCCCGCCAACAATTCCAGCGTAGCCTTATCCCTGAAGTGCTGGGCATCCAGACCCAGTTCCCCGGCCAGGCTTTCATTCACGCTGACCAGATAAGGGTCAGGCAAGGGCTCAGGGGTGACATGGCTGTAGAAAGCCTCACCCAGGCAGGAGAAACGTCCAGGCGTTTTCAGCAGAGTATCCATAGGGGAATGCTGCGGCCGGGGAACGCCTGGCGCAACCCCGCCCTGTTCACGGGAATGTCCCGGCCGATCCTCCCTCTGTACATGCCCTGGCCTCATGATAGTTTATTTCTATGTAATTAATAATAATAAGCAATTTTACCTATCGATTGATTAATACAATAATCTCCTTACACAAATTAGCCATTAACTAACCTAACTGGAGACAAGCATGAAGAACATCGAAGGACAAAACGTACCCCAGGTCATTTTCAAAACCCGCCAGAACAATGAATTCGTCGATCTGAACAGCGACGACATCTTCAAGGGCCGCACCGTGGTGGTGTTCTCCCTGCCCGGCGCCTTCACCCCCACCTGCTCATCCACCCACCTGCCTCGTTACAACGAGCTGGCCAAGAGCTTCAGGGAAAACGGCGTGGACGAGATCGTCTGCATATCGGTCAACGACGCTTTTGTCATGGACGCCTGGAAAAAGGACCAGGAGGCGGAAAACGTCACCCTGATTCCCGATGGCAACGGCGAGTTCACTGAGGGCATGGGCATGCTGGTGGACAAGTCCGACCTGGGCTTCGGCAAGCGCAGCTGGCGCTATTCCATGCTGGTAAAGGACGGCGTCATCGAAAAGATGTTCATCGAGCCTGATGTGCCCGGCGACCCTTTCGAAGTCTCCGATGCCGACACCATGCTGGCCTACATCAACCCCCGGGCGGAGAAACCCAAGGCCGTGAGCATCATCACCAAACCAGGCTGTCCCTTCTGCGCCAGGGCAAAGGAGATGCTGCAAGCCGCCGGCATGGACTACGAGGAAATCGTCCTCGGCCGCGACGCCAGCCTGCGTTCCCTGCGGGCCATGACCGGCGCCGAGACCGTGCCCCAGGTATTCGTGGAAGGCGAACACATCGGCGGTTCCGAGGTACTCGAGGAATGGCTGACCACGGCAGACAGCAAGGCGGCATGACCCCGATTCCGCGCCGGTGAATCCGACGGCGCGGGCAACAAATACAACGGAGACAGCATCATGAACACGACATTCGACCTCATCACCATCGGCGGCGGCAGCGGCGGCCTGGCGGTGGCGGAAACCGCAGCGAAACTCGACAGGAGGGTGGCCGTGGTGGAAGCCCACAAGATGGGCGGCACCTGCGTCAACAACGGCTGCGTGCCCAAGAAAGTCATGTGGTATGCCGCCAGCCTGGCCCATGCCACGGACGACGCCAATGCTTTCGGCATCCCCACCAGCCGGGGCCGCACGGACTGGCGCAAGCTGGTGCAAGGCCGCGAGCAATACATCCGCAACATCAACGACTACTGGGACGGCTACGTGGACGACCTGGACATCACCCGCATCCAGGGACATGCCCGCTTCATCGACAGGCGCACCATAGAGGTGAACGGCGAACATTACCAGGCGGAGCACATCGTCATCGCCACCGGCGGCCATCCCATGGTGCCCCCGGTGCCGGGCGCGGAACTGGGCATCACTTCCGACGGCTTCTTCAGCCTCGACGAACAGCCGAAACGGGTAGCCATCATAGGTGGGGGCTACATCGGCGTGGAGCTGGCCGGCGTGCTCCAGGCTCTGGGATCACAAGTGTCTCTCATCGCCCTGGAAGACCGGGTGCTGGAGCGTTTCGACCCCATGATCAGCCAGGTGCTCATGAATGAAATGCAAAAGCAGGGCATACATCTGCACATGAGCTTCCCGGTAAACAGCCTGGCGCAAGGCGAACAGGGCATCACTGTGCAGAGCGCCAGGGGCGAGCGCCTGTTCGGTTTCGACTGCGTCATCTGGGCCGTGGGCCGGGCGCCCAACACCCGTTACCTGAACCTGGAAGCCGCCGGCGTGCAGGTGGAAGCCAATGGCATCATCCCCACGGACGCCTTCCAGGACACCAACGTGCCCGGCATCCACGCCATCGGCGACATCACTGGCCGCGCGGCCCTGACGCCAGTGGCCATCGCCGCCGGACGCAAGCTGGCAGCGCGCCTCTTCGGCGGTCAGGCCGAGGCAAAGGTGGACTACGACAACATCCCCAGCGTGGTCTTCGCCCACCCCCCGGTGGCCACCGTGGGGCTCACGGAAGCCGAGGCCCGGGAAAGGCATGACAGGGTGACCATCTACCAGACAGAATTCACCCCCATGCGCCATGCCCTGTCCGATCAGGGCATGAGCACCGCCATGAAGCTCATCTGCGCCGCGGAGGAGGAAAAAGTGGTGGGCATCCACCTCATCGGCGACAACGTGGACGAGATGCTCCAGGGCTTTGCCGTGGCGGTGAAGATGGGCGCCACCAAGGCCGACTTCGACAACACCATCGCCATCCACCCGGTGAGCGCCGAGGAACTGGTGACTCTCAAGACTCCGGAGCCCGAGCCCCTGCCGAATACGGACTGCGACAGCCAGTGGCGCAAAGCCGGGTGACCCAGGGTCAGCTTTCCACCACAGGCTCCTGTAGATCCGGCAATACCGCTTCCCTGTTGCCCGCGTCCCCCAGGTTTCCCTGGGGAATGTGTTCGGGCAGGGCGGCGGGTTGGACCCCTGGCAGGGCCAACACTGCTTGGCGATAGACTTCCGCCGCTTCCTTCTCGTATCCCAGCGCATCGAGCAGGTGACCCAGCTCCCGTCGGGCATCCAGGCCCGCGCCGTTGGCGATGGCCGCTTCCAGATAGCTGCGGGCTTTGCCCCACAGACGGTCTCTCAGGCTCAGCCGGGCCAGGGTAAGCAACAGCACGGGATCGAGCTCATGGCCTTGGAGCCAGCTTTCCGCGGTGGTCAGGGCAGCGGCGGGATCTTCCATGTCCAGCAGACCGTAGAGCTGAACCGCTTCTTCGCTCCAGTGCTTCTTCAGCAAGCCGCGCAGCAATTCCCCCGCCTCTTCATCGAGCTGGCGAAGGTGCAGCTGTGTAGCGTAAGCGACCACGATGGATGGCTCGCGGTGCAGTTGGCGGGGCATTTTCAGCCAGATGGTATCCAGGCGGCTGGCTTCCAGGGCACCCCCCGCTTCCTCGAGCAGCGCGCGCCAAAGACGCTGCTCCAGAGCATCCAGGGATTCCGGGGAGGCGGTTTTCGCCTTGCGCAGATCCGGGAGCAGCTGGCGCAGCTGTTCCCAGTCTCCCAGTTGTTCATACAGGCGGGCCAGCAGGCGCAGGACATGGGTGTGCCGGGGAGCGGCCTCGCGCAGATGCTTGAGGGTGGCCAGGGCCTGTTCGAACTGCTGATGCGCCAGTTGCAGCTCGGCCTGTGTCAGACCCACGGCCACATCCGCCGTGGGCATATGGCGATGTGCCAGGCGGATGTAAGTATCACGCCGCTCATAAGCACCCTGACGCTGGGCCGCCCGGGCCGCGGCAAGATAGTTCAGCAACGGAGTATCCGACAGCTCAGCCCCGCCTACCAGCAGCTTCTCTGCCTTGTCCCAGTGGCCTTCTGCAAATTCCAGCAGACCGCGGGTGAGCTGCTGGCGGGCCAGACGCTGACGGCGTGCCTGACGCCAGGCGGCCAGGGTCCCCGGTACATGAAACAGGCCGAGGATAAAACGCAGGAGATAGTAAAGCAGCCCCAAAGCAATCGCGCCAAGAATGACCAGCATGGCCAGACTGGTTTCCAGAGACCAGTTGCCCCAGGCCAGGAAAGCATAGCCGGGATCACGATGCACGACCCAAGCCGCCAGCCCCCCCAGCACCAGGAACAGGCAAGCTTGCAGCAGCAGCTTCACGGCGCCTCCGCCGGCGAGTCAGCAAGCTGCTGACGGGTGTGCAGGGCATCCAGCAGGGGCGTCAGATCCGGCAGAGGGGGATGCAGCGGGGCGGATTGCAGGGCCTGTACCCGGGTCAGCAGCGCCTGGGCGGAATCCGTTTCCGTGCGAAAGTACTGCCGTACCACCCGCTCCAGACGCGCCAGGCTGTCTGTGTAGAGCTGCGCATCGTCCTGTACCACGGCCAGGCGCGCCGTCTCCAGGACCAGATAAAGATTCTGATGCAGCAGGGCTTCCTGACCGCTGAGTACCAGGTTCTGCACCGGCTGGTCATGATGACGGATGCGCACGGCATTCTTGAGTCCCCGCAGCAGATCCCGGCCCAGACCCTTCATGCTATGAGCCGCCTGCCCCGGAGTGGATGTGGCGGGTTGCTCTGGCGCGGAAGGCTGATCCGGGTTATGCGCCAGCACCCGGACCTGCAGGGCGGCCAGGGCCGGTCTCAGCTGATCCAGCTTTGCCAGCAGAGCGCTGCGCCCCCGGGACTGAAGCTGTTTCAGGGCAGCCATGTGCCGGGTGATGTCCCCGCGCAAGGCATCCCACCGGGGATCCCCGGTGTCCGCCAGGCGCTGCTCCGCTTCGCCCAAGGCGGCCAGGGCTGTTTCTGTATCCTTGGCAAGTTCCAGGCGCCGGCGGGCAATCTCCAGCAGATACCCGGCCTCCGCCACCATCCAGCGCTCATCCGGGTTTCCGAGGCGCTTGCGCAGATCGGCAATAGTGGCGCGCAGCTCCACCTCGCGTTTTTCCATGCGGGTGCGCTCGGCGCTCATCAGTTGGCGCTGCTGCTCCAGGGACTGACGCGCTTCATCCAGCCCCTTCTCCAGCAACGGACCGGGGTTCAGGGCGGCAATCTTCTGTTGCTGGGCGCTCAGAAGCTGCTGCGCCTGCTCCAGGCTGGATTGCAGTTCCTGCTGCACCCGGGCCGCGGCCTGGAGCCTGGCATTCATGCCCTGGAAATCCGCCCGGGCCTGTTGCCACCAGTAGTAACCGCCCCCCAGCCCCAGGGCGGTGAGCAGCAATGCCGCGAGAGCCAGCAGCAGGGGTGCGCGGCCGGGCGTCTGACGACCAGGCCGGTCTTTTTCCGCGGCCATGTCGATGACCACTGTCGGACGTGGCTCAGTCTTTTGGTTCATGTTGCCCCCGGCGGTTGATCGTATCCACGGTCTTGGCCACCACCATGTCGGAGGTGACGTTCAGGGAGGTCCGCGCCATATCCAGGATGCGGTCCACCACCACGATGAGCGCCATGTATTCGATGGGCAGGCCCGCCTGGTTGAGGATCACCACCATCATCACCAGGGAAGCCGAAGGCAGGGCCGCCACGCCCACGCTCAGGGCCACCACAGTGAATCCCAGCAACAGCTCATCGCCAATACTCATGGGCAGGCCCGCCAGGTTGGCGATGTAAAGCACCGCAACTGTCAGATAGGCTGCCGTGCCATCCATGGAAACCGTGGCCCCCAGAGGCAGAACAAAGCTGGCGGTATCCCGGGCCACACCGCCCTTTTCCACGGCCACGCGCATGCTCACGGGCAGGGTGGCGGCGCTGGAGGCGGTGGAGAAGGCCATCAGGGGCACTTCCTTGACACGGTTGAGATAGCGGTAGGGGTTGATGCGCGCAAACAGGGCCATTACTGCCGGCAGGGTCACCAGGCCATGCACCAACAGCACCCCCAGCACCATCAGAATGTATTTCCACAGGTCAATGATGGTCTGCACCCCTTGATCCGCCACCACATAACTGATGAGGCTGAATACCCCCAGGGGAGTAAAAAGGATCACCCAGCGCGCCAGCTTGAGCATGGCTTCGCTGATGCCGGTGAACACGTCCAGCATGACGCTGTGATGTTGCTCCTCCAGGTACAGGCTGGCGATACCAAACAGGATGGCGAACACGATGACCTGCATCATGGAGCCACTGGCCAGAGCATTGAACACATTGGTGGGGATGAAACTCAGCAGCATATTCCCCAGGGAAAACGGCGCCACCTCCCTGGCCCGGTCATAGCTCAGACCTTCGGCGGAAACCGCGTCGCCAATGGGAAAGACATTCATGGCGAGGATGGCCAACAATACCGCCAGGGCCGTGGTGAGCACGTACAGACCCACGGTCTTGAGGCCAATGCGGCGCAACTGCTCCAGGCCACCCAGGCCGGAGATAGCCACATAGATGGAAGCGAACACCAGGGGCACCACCAGCATCTTGAGAAAGGCCACGAAAGCCTTGCCCAGAGCCTTTTGCGCCAGCGCCCATTCCGGCAGAAACATGCCGAACAGGATACCAAGCACGATGCCGACCACCACCAAGCGGTTGGTGGCCTGCTCGCTGGCCAGGTAACGGAGAAAAGGTTTCATGGGTATTGTTCCCGGATTTCGCACAATGCCCGGAGAATACCACGATCCCCAGGTTGCTCCGTCACCCAGATATATTCACAGCCTGCCTCGAAAGCCTGTTCCGCCGTGCGCTCGCTGAGCACCACCAGGGGCGTTTGCCGCAGCAACGCCGCGCCCTCCTCCCCCAGCATCTGCAGCAGGTTGTCCAGTACCTGGGAACTGGTGACAGTGACCGCATCCACCAGGCGGTTCCAGCCGCTGACCAGGTTGGCGGCGCTTTGCCCGGGGATTCCCCGCTCGTAAACTTCCGCATAACACACCCGGGCGCCCCGGGATTCCAGTCCGGTTTTCAGGGTTTCCCGCCCCCCTTTGCCGCGCACGATGATAACCTCGCGGCCCTGCATATCCTGCAACTGGGACAGAGCCAGCAAGCCTTCGCTGTTATAACGTCCCTGGGGAACCAGGGATACCGGCAAGCCATGTTCCTCCAAAGCCCGCGCCGTGGCCTGGCCTATGGCAGCGACCTGTAGGTCCAGGGGCAGTTCATCGGGCAGAAGGGGAAAGGCATGGGTAACCGCATTGGCGCTGATGAAGATCAGCAGATCCGCCTGCCTGGCGCCCGCAAGAACCTGGCGGGAGGCCGCATGATCCAGGGGCCGGATCTCCATGGCGGGAAAACGCACTGGCCGGCCATGGGCTTGTTCGATGAGTTCGCAAAGGCCATCCGCCTGGCCCTCGGGCCGGGTGACCAGCACACTCATGCCCTTCAGCTCACAGCTCATGTGTCCTGGTAGAGTGCCTGCAGGATTTCCCCAGCGCCATCCGCCAGCAGGCGTTCGGCCAGGGTCACGCCCAGGGTTTTGGCCTGTTCCCGGGGACCACGGATCTCGCCGCGGACGATGACCTTGCCATCCACGCTGCCCACCAGGCCGCGCAGCCAAAGTTCGTCCCCTTGGAGAATGGCATGACCGGCAATGGGCACCTGGCAGCCACCCTCCAGGCGGTTGTTCATGGCCCGCTCGGCCAGTACCCGGCTGGCGGTATCAGCATCATGCAGGGGCGCGATGAGGCTGTTCACCCGTTCGTCATCCGCGCGGCATTCGATGCCCACCGCCCCCTGCCCAATGGCGGGCAGGCTCTGTTCCGGCTCGATGAAGGCGCGGATGCGATCTCCAAACTCCAGGCGGATGAGACCCGCGGCGGCCAGGATGATGGCATCGTACTCCCCATCATCCAGCTTGCGCAGGCGGGTGTTCACGTTTCCACGCAGGGGCAACAGCTCCAGATCCGGGCGGCGCGCCATGATCTGGCACTGGCGGCGCAGGCTGGACGTGCCCACTTTGGCCCCCTGGGGCAGGTCATCCAGGCTGGCATAGCGGTTGGAAACAAAGGCGTCGCGAGGATCCTCCCGCTCCATGATAACGGGCAGGTGCAGGCCCTCTGGCAGCTCTACGGGCACATCTTTCATGGAATGCACGGCAATATCCGCGCTGCCTTCGAGCATGCCCTGCTCCAGCTCCTTGACGAACAGGCCCTTGCCGCCGATCTTGGCCAGAGGCGTGTCCAGAATCTTGTCCCCCTGGGTGCTCATGCCCAGAAGTTCCACCCGGATGCCGGGGTGGGCGGCCTTGAGGGCGGCCGCCACATGTTCTGCCTGCCACATGGCGAGGGGGGATTTACGGGTGGCGATACGAATCAGGTCTGCGCTCATGGAAGGGCCATGTACAATCAGGTTGAGTAAAGAGGCGCCCAGTATGCCAAAAAAGCCTCTGCCCATACAGGAATGATGTAAAAACCATGAATACCGCTGACCCTGTTCTGCTCACTAAAGAAGCCCGCATGTTCCGCGCCCGCTTCCAGACAGTCGTGCTTTCCACGGCAACCCATGAGGGGGTGCCGGATACCGGCACAGCCCCTTTTATCCTGGACAGCCAGGAGCGCATCTGTGTTCTTCTCAGCGAGCTGGCCACACACACCCGCAATCTCATGGAGAATCCCCAAGCATGCCTGGCCTTCCTCGAATCCGAGGAAGAATGCCGTAACCTGTTTGCACGAAAGCGCCTGATTCTGCATTGCAGCGCCAAACGCCTGCAGTCCACAGAAAGGGAAACAACACTGGACAGCATGGAAGAACGCCTGGGCAACACCGTGGGTTTGCTGCGCAGCCTGGGGGATTTTCACCTGTTTGCATTCCAGGTAGACGCCGGCAGCTACATCCGGGGATTTGGCCAGGCATGGGAAATCCAGGACAGCCGCTTGCAGATAGGTCGCTTGCGAAGCCAATGACAAGCCAACTGCCGCGAATGGGCAGCGCGGTCCGGACGTGATATAAACAGCCGCCATCCACCCACCACAAGAGCCATCGAACACCTCTTAATAAAATCATGAACAAGCTTGCCAAAAACAAATCTGCGCCAACGGCTGATCTGCACAGCTTCCAGAAAACCGTCATCGAGGCCTCCAATACCAAACCCGTACTGGTGGATTTCTGGGCGGACTGGTGTTCTCCCTGCCATGCCATCGTGCCCCATTTGCAACGCGCCATGGATGAAATGGCCGACCGGGTAGAGCTGGTGAAAGTGGAAGTGGATGACGGGGAGAATATGAAGCTGGCCGGCCACTACAAGCTGCGCGGCTTTCCCACCCTGATGCTGTTCGTGGACGGCCAGGAGGCGGGCCGTTTTGCCGGCAGCCACCCCAGCCACTGGATTCGCGATTGGCTGGAACAACACCTGCCTGGCTGAACTCCGCCAGGTTTCACAACAATCGCCACAGATTTCCCGGTAAAATGCAGCACGGCTGCTGATCCGTAACCATCGGCATCGGCCATCACATTCAGGTAAGGAACATGCCCTGGCTGCAAGCACATCTCGAAGTGGACAAATCCCGCGCGCCTTTGATCGAACTGTTGTTCGAGCAACTTGGCGCCCTCTCCATCACCCTGGAGGATGCCCGGGACGAACCCATGCTGGAACCACCGCCCGGCGCCATGCCCCTGTGGCGGGAAACCCGGGTTACCGGACTGTTCAGCGGCGACACGGATGCGGACAATCTGCGCGCACGCATCGATGAAGTCCTGGATCAGGAAAACAACCGCAGCCTGACCTTGGAGATCCTGGAGGACCAGGCCTGGGAAAGAGCCTGGTTGGAACATTTCCAGCCCCTGCGTTTTGGCAGCAACCTCTGGATCTGCCCCACGGGCCGCCAGGTGGATCAGCCCGGCGCCACCATCATCCACCTGGATCCCGGCTTGGCATTCGGCACCGGCACTCATCCCACCACCGCCCTGTGCCTGGAATGGATCGATGCCGCTGAATTGGAGGGCAAGACCGTCATCGATTTCGGTTGCGGATCCGGCATTCTGGCCATTGCCGCCCTCAAGCGTGGCGCAAAGCAGGCCATTGCCGTGGATCATGATCCCCAGGCCCTCATCGCCACCCGCAGCAACGCCGCGCGCAATCAGGTTAGTGAGCGCTTAATAACGATGACTGCCGAAGACTTCCAGCCCAGGGAAGCCGACGTAGTGCTAGCCAACATCCTGGCCAACGTACTCGTGGACCTTGCCTCCTTGATCCACTCCCTGGTGCGCCCTGGCGGTGAATTGGTGCTTTCAGGCATTCTTCAGCACCAGGCGCAGGATGTTGCCCACGCCTACCAGCCCGCCATACCCATGCAGCCACCCGCCACTCTGGATGATTGGGTGCGATTGCAGGGAGTGCGCTCATGAAAGTCCGCTGCCCTCACTGCCAGGTCATCTACAACATACCTTCCGCCGCCCTGGAAAAAGCCGCTGGCCAGGTGGTGTGCAGTGAATGCCACAATATCTTCCGCACGGCACCCGAAAAGAAAACCCACGCAACGCCCGCTGCAGAACCTCCTGCACGCAAACCCGCCCCCCCTGCAGCCCCGGATGACGAAATGCGGGATCTGCTCTCGGATCTGGAGCGCAGCCTGGAACAACAATCCCAGAATATTCCCCAGAACCTTCCTGACACGGAGTTTCTTGCGGAACTGGACCCTGCGGCTGAGTCATCCCTCCTGCCGGACACTCAGCCTCTGGAAGAACCCCTGCCGCCCGAATCCACCACCCAGGAAACACAGACCGAGGGTACAGCGCCATCAGAAGCATCCGATGATAGCCCTGACGAACCATTCGCTCCGGAACTGCCCGGATACCGCAAGAAAATATCCGCCTCCATGATTCTGCTGATCGTTTTCCTTGGATTGGCCGCCCTGGCGCAACTGGCCTGGCTGCAGAAAGAGCAGTTGCTGGAACAGCCACAGCTGCGCCGGCTGGCGGAACAGATTTGCCCCTATCTCGGCTGCCAATTGCCCCGTCCCTCCCGTGCCCAGGCATTTCATGTGCTGGACCGGCTCTTTGAACCGTATCCTTCCCATCCTGGCGCCTACCGGCTGAATCTGTTGCTGCGCAACGACAGTAGCACAGCACAACCCCCACCGGCCCTGCAACTGAGTCTGCTGGATCAGGCGCAGCAGGTCATGGCCCGGCGCACCATACCCGCATCCATTTACTTAAGCGCACAGCCTTCTAAGAACACCTCTCTGGGTCCCGGAAAAACCCTGGAAGTGCACCTATTGCTGGTGCCGCCCCACCCCAATATCTCGGGGTTTGAACTCGACCTCCTTCCCACCGGCTCATGAAAATCGGCAACATCCAACTCCAGGGCCAGCTGCTGCTGGCGCCCATGGCGGGGATCACCGATTTGCCCTTCCGCAACCTGTGCCGCCGTTTCGGGGCCAGCCTGGCCTTTTCGGAAATGATCAGCGCCGATACCAGCCTCTGGGCCAGCCGCAAGACCCAGACCCGCCTGAGGCGTGAAGGGGAAGCGCCCCCCATAGCGGTGCAGATTCTGGGAACCGATCCCGGCAGAATGGCACTGGCGGCGCAGGTGAATGTGGATCACGGCGCCCAGATCATCGATATCAACATGGGCTGCCCGGCAAAGAAAGTCTGCAAAGTGGCGGCAGGCTCCGCCCTGTTGCGGGACGAAGGCCTGGTGGCGCAAATCCTGGAAGCCGTGGTAGCCGCCGTGGACGTGCCCGTCACCCTGAAGATACGCACGGGTTGGGACCCCAGCCACCGGAATGCCCTGAATATCGCCCGAATTGCCCAGGAAAGCGGCGTACAGATGCTCAGCATTCATGGCCGCACCCGGGCCTGCAAGTTCTCTGGGGACGCCGAGTACGAAACCATTCGTCTGGTAAAACAATCGCTTAGCATTCCCATCGTGGCGAATGGCGATATCGGGGACGAAAAAAAGGCGCAGCAGGTGCTGAAATTTACCGGCGCTGACGCTATCATGATAGGCCGCGCTGCACAGGGCAGACCCTGGATCTTCCAGCAAATCGCCCATTACCTCGCAAGCGGAGAGCAGCTGGCGCCGCCCCAGCCACAGTGGATTGGGAATCTGCTTCTGGAGCACCTGGACGCCTTGTACACACTGTACGGCACTCGCCACGGGGTACGCATCGCGCGTAAGCACATCGCCTGGTACAGCAGGCAGATGCGGGGGGCCGCGGAATTTCGGCAGGAGATCAACAAGGTTGAAAGCACCCGGGACCAGCTGGATCTGGTCAAACGCTATTTCGTTGACCGGGGCATAGGGGATAAAGCAGCATGAGTTTCGAAGACAAAGACCATGGCAACAAGGTCGAAGCACTGGTAGTGGGTAAGGAAAGCCGCGAGGATTCCCTCGCCGACTGTGTAAGGGATGCGCTCAATGCCTATTTTTCCCAGCTGGACGGGCACCCTGCCAACAGCATTTACCAGATGGTCATGGAAGAAGTGGAACGCCCCCTGTTTCAGACAGTAATGGAACACACCTGCGGCAACCAGACCCAGGCCGCCAGCCTGCTGGGCATCAGCCGCAGCACCTTGCGCAAGAAACTGAGCCGTTTCGACATCAGCTGAACCTGTTTCCCATTCCTCTTTTCTCTAGCACCTATTCAGGACACCCCGACATGACTGCAATAACCCGCGCGCTCCTCAGCGTATCCGACAAAGACGGCATCGTGGAATTTGCCCAGGGCCTGAGCCAGGCCAGAGTGGAGATCCTTTCCACCGGCGGCACCGCGAAGCTTCTGGCCGACAACGGCATCCCCGTCATCGAGGTCAGTGACTACACCGGCTTCCCGGAGATGATGGACGGCCGGGTCAAGACCCTGCATCCCAAGATCCACGGCGGCATACTCGGGCGCCGGGGCACGGACGATGCCGTCATGGAGGAACACGGCATCGGTCCCATCGATCTGGTGGCCGTAAATCTTTATCCCTTCGAGAAGACAATCGCCAACCCGGACTGCGACCTGGCCACGGCCATTGAGAACATCGACATCGGCGGTCCCACCATGATCCGCGCCGCGGCCAAGAATCACAAAGACGTGGCCGTAGTGGTGGATCCCGCCGACTACGCCCTCATCCTCTCCGAGATGAAGAACAACGGCAACGCCCTGAGCGACGACTTCCGGTTCCGCCTGGCGGTAAAAACCTTCGAGCATACCGCCCGCTACGATGGCGCCATCGCCAACTACCTGGGAACCATCGTTCCCGGCGGGGAAAAACAGGATTTCCCCAACACCATCAACCTCCAATACCGCCAGGTGCAGACCATGCGTTACGGGGAGAATCCCCACCAGAAGGCGGCCTTCTTCCGGGAGGACGACGTTCAGGAAGCCTGCATCGCCACGGCCCGCCAGCTCCAGGGCAAGGAACTGTCCTATAACAACATCGGCGACACGGACGCAGCCTTGGAATGCGTCAAGCAGTTCAGCGAGGGGCCGGCCTGCGTCATCGTCAAACACGCCAACCCCTGCGGCGTGGCCATCGGCGACAACCTGCTGGAAGCCTACGACCGGGCCTATGCCACGGACCCCGAATCCGCCTTCGGCGGCATCATCGCCTTCAACGGCGAGCTGGACGCCGACACCGCCCAGGCCATCGTGGAACGCCAGTTCGTGGAAGTGATCATCGCGCCTGAAGTCTCTGCCGCTGCGGCAGAAGTGGTCGCTGCGAAAAAGAACGTGCGCCTGCTGGCCTGCGGGCAGTGGCCGGACACCCCAGCCCAACGCCTTGATTTCAAAAGGGTAAACGGTGGCCTGCTGGTACAGGATGCCGATCTCTCCCTGTACAACGAACTGAAAGTAGTCACGGAACGGCAACCAACAGAACAGGAAATGGCCGATCTGCTGTTCAGCTGGCGGGTGGCAAAATTCGTAAAATCCAACGCCATCGTCTATGGTAAGAACAGCATGACCATCGGCGTGGGCGCGGGACAAATGAGCCGCGTCAACTCCGCACGCATCGCGGGTATCAAGGCCGAGCATGCGGGGCTGGAGGTAAAAGGCTCGGTCATGGCCTCGGATGCCTTCTTCCCCTTCCGTGACGGCATCGACAATGCTGCGGAAGCCGGTATCGGAGCCGTCATACAACCGGGCGGCTCCATGCGCGACGAGGAAGTCATCGCCGCTGCCAACGAACATGGCATGGCCATGGTGTTTACCGGCATGCGTCATTTCAGGCATTGAGGAGAGAATAGACATGAACATTCTCATCGTAGGTGGTGGAGGCCGGGAACACGCCCTGGCCTGGAAAGCGGCCCAGTCACCCCTGGCGGAGAAGGTGTATGTGGCGCCAGGCAATGCAGGTACCGCCCTGGAGAAAAAGGTCGAAAACGTGGATGTCGCTGCAGATGATCCCAAGGCCCTGCGCGATTTCGCCCTGCAGAACGACATCGGCCTGACCATCGTCGGCCCGGAACAGCCTCTGGTGGCGGGCATCGTGGACATTTTCACGGCCGCCGGCCTGAAATGCTTTGGTCCCACCAAGCGGGTGGCCCGACTGGAAGGTTCCAAGGCATTTGCCAAGGATTTCATGACCCGCCACGAGATCCCCACAGCGGCCTATGGCACCTTTTCCGATGTGGACGAAGCCCTGGAGTACCTTTACAAAATGGGCGCCCCCATCGTTATCAAGGCGGACGGCCTGGCCGCTGGCAAGGGCGTGATCCTTGCCCACGACATGAAAACCGCCGAGGATACCGTGCGCGACATGCTCTCCGGCAACGCTTTCGGTGAAGCCGGGCACAAGGTGGTCATCGAGGAATTCCTCAACGGCGAAGAAGCCAGCTTCATCGTCATGGCCGACGGCGACCATGTACTCAGCATGGCCTCCTCACAGGATCACAAGGCGGCTCTGGACGGTGATAGCGGCCCCAATACCGGCGGCATGGGGGCCTATTCGCCGGCACCGGTGGTCACCGAGGACATGCACCAGAAAATCATGACCCAGATCATCGAGCCCACTATCACCGGCATGAAGGCCGATGGCACACCCTACACGGGCTTTCTCTATGCCGGCGTCATGATCGATGCCGAGGGTAATCCCAAGGTCATGGAATTCAACTGCCGTTTCGGCGACCCTGAAACCCAGCCCATCATGATGCGCCTGCAGTCCGACCTGGTGGCCCATTGCCAGGCGGCCCTGGAAGGCAAGCTGGATGAGGAACAGGCCGACTGGGATCCGCGTGCGGCTCTGGGCGTGGTACTGGCAGCGGGGGGTTATCCTGGCAGTTATGAGACGGGCGATGTCATCGAAGGGCTGCCGGAAGAAGAAGCGCCGGATGCCAAGGTATTTCATGCCGGAACCGCAGAGCGGGATGGCAAAATTGTCACCGCCGGCGGCCGGGTGCTGTGTGTCACGGCTCTGGGCAACAGCGTCACCCAGGCGCAAAAGAAGGCCTACGCCCTGGCGGAGCAGATTCACTGGAACAACATGCAATACCGCAAGGATATCGGTTACCGGGCCATCGCCCGGGAACAGAAGGACAAGTGAGCCGCTGCCGTTGTAACCAAATGGGCGCCAGGCTGTTCCTCAGCCTGGCTCTGCTCGTCATCACCTACATGGCCCTTACGCCCCTGCCAGAAATCATACAGGAGAACATCAACGACAAACTTGGGCATGCCCTGGTATTCCTGTTTCTTGCGGCCCTGGCCCATGCCGGCTGGCCGGAGCAGGGTTTCGGATGGCGGCATGGCGTATGGTTGATGGCCTATGGCCTGGGCCTGGAATGCGCCCAGTATTTCGTGCCCGGGCGTTTCTTCTCCGTGGCTGACATGCTGGCAGACGCTGTGGGCATTCTTGCTTGGCTGAGTCTGGCCCGTCTGGGAGCGACAGGCTGCTCCATTGCAGAACAAGAGGCCAATCCTTCAGCCTGATTTCTTCACAAACTGGGTCAGGATCACGATCTGCTGGCCGTTAACCCGGCCTTCGATTTGCTCCGGGTTGTCCCGCACCAGGGAAATATTACGCACGGCCGTACCCCGCTTGGCAGTGAAATTGGCGCCTTTGACGTTGAGATCTTTGGTCAACACCACCGTATCGCCCGCCTGAAGAAGCGCGCCGTTGCTGTCCAGGTGCTGCACGGCATCCTCATCATCGTCACCGGGTTCTCCGGCCTGGGCCCAGGCCAGGGTTTCATCGTCCAGATAGAGCATATCCAACAGATCCTGGGGCCAGCCTTCGCTGCTCAGTCGCGTAAGCATGCGCCAGGCCATAACCTGCACCGCGGGCACCTGGCTCCACATACTGTCATTGAGACAGCGCCAGTGGTTGGGATCTGCGCTCTCAGGCTCTTCGATCTGTTCCCGGCAGACCCCGCACAGCCATACGGATTGTTCTGCACTGCCATCCGCATTGGGCGGAACCTCGAAAACGCTCGTTTCTACTTCGCTGCCACAAAGTTCGCAGCGGCCGCCGCTGCGTTCCCGCAATGCTTCTTCCAGACTCATGTTTACCCCGGTTTGTTGGTTGGAAAGATGTCCTGCCAGGCCGGATGCCGGCCAATCAGGTCGAGGGCCCGCGCCAGCAGGCTCTTGCCCGGTTCGGTGCGATGCCAGGTGGATGCGCCGGAAGGGTGCGGCAAGGGTATCACGCTGACGGATACTCCCCAAAATTTCATTTCGAACTGCTGGCCTATGACTTCCGTGAGTCTGCCCACGGGCATGAGCTGCTCAATAGCCAGCTTGCCTACAGGAATGACAAGACGGGGCTGCAGGATAGAAAATTCCTGTTCCAGCCAGGCGGAACAGGCCGCGATTTCCTGCTTGTCCGGCACCCGGTCCCCGCCTTTGGGATTCTTGCCGGGAAAACAACGGCACACGGCGGACATGTAAACCCTGGCCCGGTAGCTGTCCTCATCCACCCCCAGGGAGGAGAACCACTTGAACAGGGTCTTGCCTGCCGTCCAGGCAAAAGGCTTGCCCGCTGGGCCTTCCTTGTCCCCCGGCGCCTGGCCGATGGATATCACCGGTGATACCACGGGCTGGCCCACCACCACGGGAGGAATCATGTTCTCACAGCAACGGCATTCCCGGAGCAGGGCTTGAATCTCAACTATGGCTTGCATGGGATCTTTCATGCGGGGAAGATATCAGAAATGCGGGGCAGAATCAGGAGACATCAT
This sequence comes from Sedimenticola sp., assembly GCA_026994195.1. Classification (GTDB taxonomy): domain Bacteria; phylum Pseudomonadota; class Gammaproteobacteria; order Chromatiales; family Chromatiaceae; genus Thiolapillus. The sequence goes on from JALWRH010000019.1 coordinate 25,236, forward strand.
GAAAGCCGTTGTAATGACTGATATCGGGGGGCCGGAGGTACTCAAACTCAAGGAACTGCCGGAGCCACAGATCAACCGTCCAAACCAGATAAAGGTTCGCCTGCACACTGCAGGCATCAACCCCATAGATACCAAACTGCGTGCCCGGGGCCTATTCTACGATGCCCAGCCTCCCGCCATCCTCGGTTGCGACGGCGCAGGCGAGGTTGTGGCCATTGGCGACCAGGTCACCCGTTTCCAGCCCGGTGACAAAGTCTGGTTCTGCCATGGCGGTCTGGGACGGGAGCCGGGCAACTACGCCCAGTTCAGCGTGCTGGATGAATGCCGGGCGGAGTTCATGCCCACACGTATCAATTTTCCGGAGGCAGGGGCCACGCCTCTGGCCCTGATCACCGCCTGGGAAGCCCTCTATGACCGGGGCCGTCTCGAAGCAGGACAAGTCGTCCTCATTCACGCTGGCGCCGGGGGAGTGGGGCATATCGCCATACAGCTGGCCAAGATCCGGGGCGCTCGGGTCATCACTACGGTCAGCTCACAGGAAAAAGCGGATTTCGTCCAGGAGCTGGGGGCTGATGCCGTGGTCAACTACCGGACAGAGGATCTGGAAAACACCATCCTGGAACACACGGACGGCCAGGGCGTGGACCTGGTGTTCGATACCGTGGGACCGGAAACCTTCCGCCAGTCCCTGCCCCTGATCCGCGAATACGGGGGAATCGTCACCATTCTCGATCCTGGCGACAGACTGATCACCTCAGAGGCGCGCAGCCGGAATTTGACCATAGCCTTCACCCTGATGCTCACCCCGGCGCTCAAGGATATCAAAGCAGCCCTCGCCCACCAGGGGGAGATTCTGCGCCTGGGCGGTGAATGGATGAGCGAAGGGAAACTGCGGGTGGAAGTGAGCCGCATGTTCCAACTGGAAGATGCGGCCAAGGCCCACCGCTTCATCGAGGAAGGCCATACCCGGGGAAAACTGGTGCTGATGACAGGCTGATCAGCGCCCTGTCCCGGTAGAAAACCGCCCGAGAGAATGGATGCGATACATTCCGAGCAGGGCAGGCTGCCCCCATCCGCTCCCTGGCCTTG
>JALWRH010000020.1 GCA_026994195.1 Sedimenticola sp.
CCCAGCGCCCGAACCAGGAATGGTCAGCGGGGAGTACGCCTGGGCTTGGCGATGTTTCTATGCAGGAAAAATGTCTGGGTGCCTGATCTCAACAGCTCCTTACCATCCTTGCTGTACACTGCAACAGCAAGCTTGTGCTCCCCCCGGTCGATATTCTGCAGATTGATCACCGTCCCCCGATACTTTCCTTTGTAGGGACTGCCATCCAGAATCACCTTAAGATAGTCACCCTTGCGCAACACGGGCGCCAGCGCAATAAAAACCGGGACATTACCGGGGCTGCTGCGTACTGTACCCTGGTCTTCCGGACTGACGATACTGATGGAGCGATATCCCTGGGGAGCAGCATTGTCCCCCACAGGAGCGGAAACCGGGCTGTCATCACCATCAACGAAGTTCTCTTCCCTCTCGGTCTCCACAGGTGGCGCATAAGTGGACAACCCGGGCAGTTTTTTCATCGCTTTCGCCCTGGGAGAATCTGGCTGATCCCCGTAGTGAATATTGCCGTCAGCATCCACCCACTTGTAGATTTCTCCGTATGCCAGAGAGAACGCCAGTGTCAGAATGAGGATCGTGATAATTTTCATGTCTCTGATACTAGCCCAGCAGGCTGCGAAATTCCACAATACTGGGTCACGATTGGACAAACGGCGTGCAACAACTGAGTAGTATTCAGCCGGGTCTTGGTGACAGGACAACAGGAGAGCCCACTTCCAAGCCTAAAGCGCTGGCCGCACTTCCACCGTTTATGGAAATTTCCAGCAAACCAAGGGAATTTTCATAACTGAGAAGCCCCCCTAGCGGCACATCAGAGAAGGTCCTTACCCGGGGCAATTTATTTCCCTGTACCTCCATGGCCTGGGCGTTGGATACCAGATCGGCTGGAATGCCGGTCATGGCGTTGCCGAATGCATCAATGTAAATCACCTCCAACGCCATGGCAGGCCATTCGAAGCCAACCATCTCTTCCTTTTTCAGCCCCGACAGCCGGGGGCTTCTCCCACAAGCGAGCTGCGCGGCAGCGGGGGCAAAGACATCGCGGCCATGAAAGCTGGCCGATACCGGCCAATGATCCTGGGGATGCAGTTCCCACAGTTCCGAGTGCTCATCCTCACCACATATGCGAGACAACAAACCATTGTCCGGTCCCAAAAACCAGCGGTGCCGGCTGCGCAATACCAGCATCTTTCTATTGCTGCCTACGCCAGGATCCACCACAGCAACGATAATTCCTCCCTGGGGAACCCATTTTGCCAGGGCAGCCAGCAGATACGCGCCCCGGCGCGCATCATGACGTGGCGCATCACTCATCAGGCTGGTGACCCGGGCTTCCGGACAGATGCGGGCGACAGCGCTCTCCATGAGTCCAAGGTAAGGTCCCTCTGTACCGAAATCAGTAAAAAAGAAGATGCCGGGAATAGCTGTTTCTCCAGAGCACAAAAAAGCCGGACCCTGGCCCGGCATTTCTTGCGGAAGGTTATACGAGCTGTTAGTCCTCGAAGATTTCCTCGGTGTCCTCGGAAACAGGACGATCGACCAATTCTACATAGGCCATGGGCGCCTTGTCGCCGGGACGATATCCGCATTTGAGAATGCGCAGGTATCCACCGGGGCGTTCCTGGTAGCGGGGGCCCAGCTCTGCAAAAAGTTTCCCCACGGCCGCATCATCGCGCAGACGGGAAAACGCCAGGCGGCGCTTGGCTACGCTGTCCTGCTTGGCAAGGGTGATAAGAGGCTCAGCAACGCGACGTAGTTCCTTGGCTTTGGGCAAGGTGGTCTTGATCATCTCATGTTCAATGAGAGACACGGCCATATTGCGGAACATGGCTTTGCGATGAGAACTGTTTCTGTTTAACTGCCGTCCGGCTTTGCGATGACGCATGGGTCGACTTTCCTGAGTAAAAGTTTAAGATCAATCAGCAGCGATTATTTCGCTACCAGTTCCTGTATGTTTTCCGGCGGCCAGTTCTCCAGACGTACGCCCAGGGACAGCCCGCGGGTAGCGAGAACATCCTTGATTTCATTCAAGGACTTCTTGCCCAGATTGGGAGTCTTGAGAAGCTCCACCTCGGTGCGCTGAATCAGGTCACCAATAAGGAAAATGTTTTCCGCCTTGAGACAGTTCGCTGAACGAACGGTAAGCTCCAGGTCGTCCACAGGACGCAGCAGAATCGGGTCTATAGCCGGTGCTTCAGGCTCCGCCTCTGATTCGTCTTCGGGCGTGGTCTCTTCCAGATAAACGAAGGTTTCCAGCTGCTTCTGCAGGATGGTCGCAGCCCGTCGAATGGCGTCTTCAGGGTCGATGGTGCCATTGGTATCGATATCGATAACCAGACGATCCAGGTCGGTGCGCTGCTCCACCCGGGCGGACTCCACGCTGTAAGCCACCTGTAGCACGGGGCTGAAAGAGGCGTCCAGTTTGAGGTGACCAATGGGTCGGTCCTCACCCGCAGTACTGTCCCGGTTTGAAGCCGCTTCATAACCCCGGCCCCGCTGCACGGTAAGACGCATGCTCAGCTCACCCTTGTCCGTGAGATGGGCAATGACGTGATCCGGGTTCACGATCTCAACACCGTGGGTAAGTTGTATATCGCCGGCAGTGACCACAGCCGGACCCTTTACCGAGACGCTGAGTTCGGCTTCATCACGGTCTTCCATGACAATAGCCACACCCTTGAGGTTGAGCAGAATCTCGAGAACATCTTCCTGCACGCCCTCGATGCCACTGTATTCATGCAGCACATTGTCGATTTCAGCATCGACAATGGCGCAACCCGGCATGGAAGACAGCAGGATACGGCGCAAAGCATTGCCCAAAGTATGGCCGAAACCTCTTTCCAGAGGTTCCAGAGACACCTTGGCGCGCTTCTCGTTGACCTTGTCCACGCCAATAATGCGTGGCTTTAAAAAATCTGTGACGGAATCCGCCATGAACGTACCTTCCTAACTTACTTGGAGTAAAGTTCTACGATGAGCTGTTCGTTGATTTCTGCCGGCAGATCGGCCCGTTCGGGCAGACGCTTGAACGTGCCGGACATGCCTTTCACATCAACTTCCACCCACTCGGGGAAACCGTATTGCTCGGCCAGGGCCAGGGCGTTGGCGATACGAACCTGCTTGCGCGCCTTTTCCCTTACGCTGACAACGTCATCAGGATTAACGCGGTAAGAAGCAACATTCACCACCTTGCCGTTGACTTCGATGGCCTTGTGGCTCACCAGCTGCCGTGCTTCATTGCGCGTGGCGCCGAATCCCATGCGATATACCACATTGTCCAGGCGGCGCTCCAGCAGTTGCAGGAGGTTTTCACCTGTGGGACCTTTCTGCCGGTCGGCAGCCGCATAATAGTTACGGAACTGTTTTTCCAGTACACCGTACAAACGGCGAACCTTCTGCTTTTCCCGCAACTGCACGCCATAATCGGAAAGACGCCGGCGGCGCTCCTGGGTCTGCCCTGGCAACTTTTCCATGTTGCACTTGGAATCAACAGAACGCGCACGGCTCTTCAGGTACAGATCCGTACCCTCGCGGCGCATCAGTTTACATTTTGGTCCGAGATACCTTGCCATAATTATTGCTCCAGACTACACGCGACGTTTCTTGGGAGGACGGCAGCCATTGTGAGGAATGGGTGTCACATCAGTAATGCTGGTGATCTTGAAACCGGCATTGTTCAGGGCACGAACCGCAGAATCACGGCCAGGACCAGGACCTTTGACGTTCACGTCCAGGTTCTTCACACCGTACTCCTTGGCCACCTGCCCCGCACGGTCCGCAGCCACCTGCGCAGCAAAAGGCGTACTCTTGCGGGATCCACGGAAACCGGAACCACCGGATGTCGCCCAACACAGAGCATTGCCCTGGCGGTCGGTAATGGTGATGATGGTATTGTTGAAAGACGCGTGAATATGGGCGATGCCATCACTCACGGTCTTTTTGATCTTCTTCTTGGAACGGGTTGTGGACTTGGCCATGCCTGTACCTACACTCTCGAATTATCTGTCAGTTAGCGTTTGATGGGACGACGCGGGCCCTTACGGGTGCGTGCGTTGGTCTTGGTGCGCTGACCGCGCAGGGGCAACCCGCGACGATGGCGGATGCCACGGTTGCAACCGAGGTCCATCAAGCGCTTGATGTTCATGGAGATCTCACGACGCAGATCACCTTCGACAACGAACTTGGCGACTTCAGCGCGGATCTTGTCCACCTGATCTTCGCTCAGTTCAATCATCTTGCTGTCGGGCGCAACGCCTGCAGCTTCACAAATTTTGGCTGCACGTGAACGGCCAATGCCATAAATTGCAGTCAACGCGATAACCGCGTGTTTACGGTCCGGAATATTTACGCCTGCTATGCGGGCCATCCTGTCATCTCCTGATACTTAACAGTCAGAATTTCGTCCAGCGAAAACGCGGAACTATATCCCAACTACCACACTTTTTCAATATCGATCTTCCAAAGCCGGGCGTGCCGGCGGAAGTACCGTTCCTACCATTCAGCCCTGGCGCTGCTTATGCCGGGGATCGGTACAGATCACCCGCACCACGCCCTTGCGCTTGACGATCTTGCAGTTGCGGCACATCTTCTTTACTGAAGCACGAACTTTCATTTTCTCGTTCCTGTCTGTACGCCAGGGTCAGCGGGGAATGCCCGCGCCACCCTGGCCCTTGAGATTAGCTTTCTTCATCAACCCTTCATACTGGTGAGACATGAGATGCGATTGCACCTGGGCAATGAAGTCCATGATCACGACAACCACGATCAGCAACGAGGTGCCGCCAAAATAAAAAGGTACATTCCAGCCCACGATCAAAAACTCGGGCAGCAGGCACACGGCCGTGATGTAAATAGCACCGGCCAGCGTCAGGCGGGTCATCACGCCATCGATGTATTTGGCCGTCTGCTCTCCGGGACGAATCCCGGGAATAAAAGCGCCGGAACGCTTCAGATTGTCCGCTGTTTCCCGGGCATTGAACACCAGCGCCGTATAGAAAAAGCAGAAGAAAATGATGGCTGCCGCATACAGCGCTACATAAATAGGCTGTCCCGGCGACAATTTGGCCACGATATCCTGCAACCAGCGCATATTTGGCGTGTTGCCCGCCCACTGCGCCAGGGTCGTGGGGAACAGGATGATACTGGACGCGAAGATGGGAGGAATAACGCCGGCCATGTTCAGCTTGAGGGGCAGGAAGCTGCTTTGTGCCGCCAGCATCTTTCTTCCCTGTTGGCGCTTCGCATAGTTGATGGTGATGCGCCGCTGGCCGCGCTCTACAAACACGACAAATGCGGTAACCCCAAGAGCCAGCAAAAGCAGGAACAGGGCAAACAGGGCGTTCATTTCGCCATTGCGCACCATTTCTGCCACATTGCCGAACGCCGCTGGCAATCCCGCCACGATGCCTGCAAAAATGATCATGGAAATACCATTTCCCAGACCCCGTTCCGTGATCTGTTCGCCCAGCCACATGAGGAACATGGTGCCGGTCACTAACGAAACGGTGGCGGTAAACACAAACCCCATGCCGGGAGCCATGACCATGGACATGCCACCCGAGGACTGGCTTTGCAGAGCAACGGATATACCCACGGCCTGGAAGGTAGCCAGCACTACGGTTCCATACCGGGTGTACTGGGTGATTTTACGCCTTCCGGCTTCACCTTCCTTCTTCAGCTGTTCCAGTTTGGGTATGACAGAGGTCATCAGCTGCACGATAATGGATGCAGAGATGTACGGCATGATACCCAGCGCCAGTATGGAAGCACGTTTCAACGCGCCACCGGAGAACATGTTGAACATGCCCAGGATACTGCCCTGCTGCTGATCAAACAGCGCCGCCAGCGCAGCCGGATTCACACCGGGAACCGGGACATAGGTACCGATGCGGTATACGATCAAAGCCCCCAAAAGGAACAGGAATCGCTGGCGCAACTCAGTGAGCTGCCCCAGTTGTATACCACTACCACCTGCTGCGGGTTTCAGCGCCATGAGTCGTTCAGTCCTCTACTTTTCCGCCGGCAGCTTCGATGGCGGCCCGCGCACCCTTGGTGGCGCGCAATCCTTTCACGGTTACCGCACGAGTGATCTCGCCAGACAGTATGACTTTCGCCCGTTTCATGGAACGTGGCAGAATGTCGGCTTCATGCAGCGCAGCAAGATCGACCACGTCGCCGGCAACTTTGGCGAGCTCGTCCAGACGAACTTCTGCTGTGTACTTGGCCTTGCGGGAGCGGAAGCCGATTTTAGGAAGGCGCCGCTGCAGGGGCATCTGGCCGCCTTCGAAGCCGACCTTGTGAAAACCACCGGAGCGGGACTTTTGGCCCTTGTGACCACGACCACAGGTCTTGCCCAGACCGCTGCCGATGCCACGGCCAACGCGCTTGCGGTCAGACTTGCTGCCATCCGCAGGCTTGAGTGTATTCAGGCGCATCTTATGCGTCCTCCACGAGCTGTACCATATAGGATACTTTGTTCAACATGCCGCGGGTGGAAGGCGTATCCTCCACCTCGACCACCTGGTGCATGCGGCGCAGACCCAGTCCGCGAACGCAGGCCTGGTGGTTTTTCAGGCGGCCATTCATGCTGCGTACCAGCTTTACTTTCATCTTCTTCGCGTCAGCCACTGTCTTTACCCCAGGATCTCTTCCACGGTTTTGCCGCGTTTCGCCGCGACATCTTCAGGACTGACCATGTTGGCCAGGCCGTTCATGGTGGCACGAACCACATTGATCGGGTTGTTGGTGCCGATACACTTGGCCAGTACATTGTGTACACCAGCCGCTTCGCAGATGGCCCGCATGGCGCCCCCGGCGATAATACCCGTACCGTCGGAGGCCGGCTGCATGTACACCTTGGCCGCTCCGTGCTTGCCAATCACTGGGTATTGCAGGGTGCCGTCCGCGAGCTTGACGCTCTTCATGTTGCGGCGCGCGGTCTCCATGGCTTTCTGGATGGCGATAGGAACTTCCTTCGCCTTGCCCATGCCAAAACCGACTTTGCCGTCACCATCGCCGACCACGACCAGTGCTGAAAAACCGAACTGACGTCCGCCCTTGACCACCTTGGCTACGCGATTGACCGCAACGAGCTTTTCAATCAGATCGTCGCCGCCGGCGTTTTGTTCATAATTTGCCATTTTCCAATCCTCAGAACTGGAGCCCGGCTTCGCGGGCTGCTTCCGCCAGCGCTTTTACGCGGCCATGATATTGAAAACCGGAGCGGTCAAAAGCAACGCTTTCCACCCCTGCCGCCTTGGCGCGCTCTGCAACTGCCTTGCCGACAGCAGCAGCAGCCTCGGTATTTCCGGTAGAACCATTCACCTCGGACCGCACCTCTTTGTCCAGCGTGGACGCGGAGCAAACAACCGTCGCGCCGTCCGGACCAATGACCTGGGCATAAATATGCCGGGGAGTGCGATGCACAGTAAGGCGATTGACGGCCAGCTCGCGAATCTTGGCTCTGGACCGGCGGGCCCGACGTATGCGACTTGTCTTCTTGTCCATCGTCATAACCTCTTATTTCTTCTTCGCTTCTTTGCGGATTACATACTCATCCGCATAGCGGACACCCTTACCCTTATAAGGCTCAGGCGGACGGTAGCGGCGAATCTCTGCGGCAACCTGCCCTACCTTCTGCTTGTCTGTCCCGGACACTACGATCTCGGTCTGGGAAGGTGTTTCAATGCTGATACCTTCCGGAATGGGATACTCCACCGGGTGGGAGAAACCCAGACTCAGATCCAGCACTTTTCCTTTGACCTGTGCGCGGTAACCCACGCCGATGAGCTGCAACTTCTTTTGGAAGCCCTGAGAAGCACCGATCACCATGTTGTTCACCAGGGACCGCATGGTGCCTGCCATGGCCCACCCGTACTTGTTTTCGGGGTCCTTGGGCGCGAAACGCAGTTCACCTTCTTCGAGCTTCACCTCTACTGTGGGATGAACCTCGAAATCCGTACTGGTCTTAGAGCCCTTGACCGTAACCTTCTGACCATCGAGCTTTATTTCTACGCCGGATACTACAGGCACGGGAGCTTTTGCTATACGTGACATTTGAAAGCCTCCTCGATGATCAGGCCACGAAGGCGATAACTTCGCCGCCATGACCCTGTTTACGGGCCTCACGGTCGGTCATCAGCCCACGGGAAGTGGATACAATGGCAATGCCCAGTCCGCCGCGCACTTTGGGCAGATCATCACGCCCTTTATAGATACGCAGGCCGGGACGGCTTACCCGCTTGACCATTTCAATGACCGGCTGGCCCTGAAAATACTTGAGAGTGATTTCCATGACAGGCTTGCCGTCTATCTCTGTGGCATTCACATCGGCAATGTAGCCTTCGCTCTTCAAGACATTGGCGATAGCGAGCTTTTTCTTGGATGCAGGCAATGTCACGCTGACCTTGCCAGCAGCCTGGCCATTACGGATGCGCGTAAGCATATCCGCAATCGGATCTGACATACTCATAGTTTATAGGCTCCTCGGGTCAGGCAACTCCTGGAGCGAAGTCCGATACCCATTGACGAATACAGCCCCCTGAGTGAGGGAGCCGGCAACTTTAACCAATTTACGCGAAAAAATCCAGAGTTTTTTCTATTCCAGACTTTTTCCGTTTCTGTTCACGGGGAACCGCTGAACAGAAAAGAAATTTCTTTACCAGCTGGCCTTCTTCAGACCAGGCACGTCACCACGCATGGCAGCTTCGCGCAACTTGTTACGGCAAAGACCAAACTTGCGATACACGGCGTGAGGACGCCCGGTGATGCGGCAGCGGCGCTGCTTTCTCACGGGACTGGAGTCACGAGGCAGTTTCTGCAGTTTGAGGACAGCTTCATCGATCTGTTCCAGACTGCTCTCCGGATTCTTGATGATTGCCTTCAGTTCAGCGCGCTTGGCAGCATACTTTGCAGCCAGCCTGGCCCGCTTGTTCTCGCGGGCGATCATGCTTTTCTTTGCCATGGTTTCCTGGGTTCTCTGTAACTGTTACTTGAAGGGGAAGTTAAAGCCCTCCAACAGAGCTTTTCCTTCCTCGTCGCTGCCAGCACTGGTAGTGATGGTGATATCCATGCCGCGCAGGGCATCGATCTTGTCATAATCCACTTCAGGGAAAATGATCTGTTCCTTGACGCCCATACTGTAGTTGCCACGGCCATCGAAGGACTTGGGGTTGAGACCACGGAAATCGCGAATCCGGGGAATAGCAATATTCACCAGGCGATCAAGGAATTCGTACATGCGCTCGGAGCGCAGCGTCACCTTGCAGCCAATAGGCCAACCTTCACGAATCTTAAAACCGGCCACGGACTTCCGCGCCAGTGTCACTACCGGTTTCTGTCCGGCGATCTTGGTCATATCACCGACGGCATTCTGGAGAATCTTCTTGTCTCCCGTCGCTTCGCCGACACCCATGTTCAGGGTGATTTTTTCGATATGAGGTACTTCCATAACGCTCTTGTAACCGAATTTCTCGATCAGCGCGGGAACAACACTCTCTTTATAATGATCCTGTAACCTAGCCATTGGATTGTGCCTCAGACGTCCACGACTTCGCCGTTGGATTTAAATATACGTACCTTGCGCCCATCATCCAGGGTCTTGAAACCCACGCGATCAGCTTTATTGCTTACGGGATTGAACAAGGCGACATTGGATATGTGCAGGGGCATCTCCTTTTCCACAATACCCCCAGGCTCACCTTTTGCAGGGTTGGGCTTGGCATGTTTCTTCGCCAGGTTGATGTTTTCCACCAACACCCGGTCCTCGCCCACCAGCTTAAGCACGGTACCGCGCTTGCCTTTGTCCTTTCCAGCCAGGACGATGACATCGTCCCCTTTTCGAATCTTGTTTGCCATGACGGTTCCTCAAAGCACCTCGGGAGCCAATGAAATGATCTTCATGAAACGCTCCCCACGCAGTTCACGGGTCACCGGGCCGAAGATACGGGTGCCGATGGGTTGCAGTTGGCTGTTCAGCAGCACCGCTGCGTTACCGTCGAAACGGATAACGGAGCCATCGGGTCTGCGTACGCCTTTCCTGGTGCGAACCACCACCGCATTATATACATCACCTTTCTTTACCTTACCGCGGGGAATGGAGTCCTTTACGGACACCTTGATGATATCTCCCACTCCGGCGTAACGGCGATGCGAGCCGCCCAGCACTTTGATGCACTGAACACGTTTGGCGCCGCTGTTGTCGGCAACGTTCAGCATGGTTTGCATCTGGATCATGACACTACCCTTATGTTGTCAGTCTTTCTTGATAGAAAAATCAGTTTGCGCGTTCGACCAGCTTGACGAAACGCCATTTCTTGGTCTTGGAAAGCGGACGGCATTGCTCAACCACTACCACATCTCCCGCGCGGCATTCGTTGTTCTCATCATGCGCATGCACTTTGGTGGAACGACGAATGTACTTGCCGTAAATGGGGTGTTTCACGCGACGCTCGATCTGCACGGTGATGGACTTGTCCATCTTGTCGCTGATCACCTTGCCCTGCAGGGTCCGGTTTGTCTGGCCTTGCTCGCTCATGGTTAACCTGCCTTCCGCATTTCGTTCATAACTGTCTTGATGCGTGCGATATCACGACGCACCTCTTTGATAACATGATGACGCGCCAGCTGGCCGGTGCCATTCTGCATACGCAGATTGAATTGCTCCTTGAGCTTGTCCATCAACTCTTTTTTCAGCTCGTCCAGGGACTTGTCCCGAAGTTCAGTCGCTTTCATCACATTATCGTCCGCTTTACAAATGTTGTGGATACAGGCAGCTTGGCGGAAGCAAGCTTGAAAGCTTCACGCGCTGCTTCCTCGGACACACCCTCGATCTCATAGAGCATGCGGCCAGGCTGAACCAGGGCTACCCAGTACTCAACGTTACCCTTACCTTTACCCATCCGGACTTCCAGGGGTTTCTTGGTAATGGGCTTGTCCGGGAATACCCGGATATACAGTTTCCCGCCCCGTTTTACCCGGCGGGTAATGGTCCGGCGGGCCGCCTCGATCTGGCGCGCAGTAATGCGGCCGCGACCGGTGGCCTTGAGGCCGTACTCACCGAAGCTGACGCTGCTGCCCCGTTGGGCCAGGCCGCGGTTACGCCCGGTGTGCTGTTTACGAAACTTGGTACGCTTGGGCTGCAACATGATTAGCTTCTCCCACCGGATTTCTTGCCTTTCTTACCGGACTTGGATTCAGTCAGAGCTTCGTCACCGAAAATCTCACCCTTGAAGATCCACACTTTGATACCGATGATGCCGTAAGTGGTCTCGGCTTCCGCAGTGCCATAATCGATATCCGCACGCAGGGTGTGCAGAGGTACACGACCTTCGCGATACCACTCGGCCCGGGCGATCTCTGCACCGTTCAGGCGTCCAGAGATGTTCACCTTCACGCCCTCGGCACCCAAGCGCATGGAGTTCTGCACGGCGCGCTTCATGGCGCGGCGGAACATGATGCGGCGCTCCAGCTGCTGAGCAATGCTCTCGGCTACCAGCTGGGCATCGAGCTCAGGCTTGCGGATTTCCTCGATGCTGATGTGCACTGGGCCGCCCATCTTGCGGGAAACCTCGCGGCGCAGGGCATCGATGTCCTCGCCTTTCTTGCCAATCACCAGTCCGGGGCGCGCCGTATGCACGGTGATGTGTGCATTATTGGCAGCGCGATCGATCTGAATGCGGGAAACGGAGGCATGCGCCAGTTTCTTCTTCAGAAAGTCACGAACTTCCAGATCCTGGTTGAGCAGATCAGCATAGCTGCTGCTGTCGGCATACCACTTGGAGGTATGCTGTTTGACAATACCCAGGCGGATTCCAATCGGATTTACTTTTTGACCCATAACTTTGCCTTCTTACTCGTCGCCAACGGTGACGGTGATATGGCTGGTGCGCTTGAGTATCTTGGACGCACGGCCTTTAGCTCTTGCCCGGATGCGCTTCATAGTGGGGCCTTCATCGACCATGATGGTCGTAACCCGAAGCTCATCCACATCGGCACCTTCGTTGTTTTCTGCATTTGCGATGGCAGAATCCAGAATCTTTTTGATCAGTGCAGCGCCTTTCTTTTTGCTGAACTGCAGGGTCTCCAGCGCACGTTCTACTGGCAGGCCCCGGATCTGGTCAGCAACCAGACGCCCTTTCTGCGCAGAGAGGCGTGCATAACGCAATTTTGCTGTGGCTTGCATTCTGTGCTCTCCTTAACGCTTGGATTTCTTGTCGGCTGCGTGACCACGATAAGTGCGGGTCAGCGCGAATTCGCCCAGCTTGTGGCCCACCATGTTCTCGGAAACGAGAACGGGCACATGCTGACGACCGTTATGTACGGCGATGGTCAAACCCACCATTTCCGGAAGAATCATGGAGCGGCGCGACCAGGTCTTTATGGGACGACGGCTGTTGCTTGCTGCGGCTTCTTCCACTTTCTTCATCAGATGATGATCGACGAAAGGACCTTTTCGTATTGAACGTGGCATTTTTCTCTTACCTCACCTGATTACTTGCGGCGACGATCGCGTACAATGAATTTGTCGGTACGCTTGTTACTGCGTGTCTTGTAGCCCTTGGTGGGTACACCCCAAGGGCTGACGGGATGACGGCCACCGGAAGTACGGCCTTCACCACCACCATGAGGGTGATCCACGGGATTCATGACCACACCGCGCACCGTGGGACGGATACCCCGCCAGCGCGTGGCGCCAGCCTTGCCCAGTTTGCGCAGGCTATGCTCGGAATTGCCCACTTCACCGATGGTGGCGCGACAATCAGCATGGATCTTACGCATCTCACCCGAGCGCAGACGCAAGGTGGCGTAGTCGCCTTCCCGGGCCACCAGCTGCGCGGAAGTACCGGCACTGCGAGCGATCTGGGCGCCCTTGCCGACCTTCATCTCGATGCAGTGAATGGTGCTGCCCACGGGAATATTGCGCAGGGGCAGGCAGTTGCCCGGCTCGATAGGGGCTTCCAAACCTGACTGGATGGCATCCCCGGCCTTCACGCCCTTGGGGGCAATGATGTAGCGGCGCTCACCATCAGCGTATTTCACCAGACAGATATGCGCACTGCGGTTGGGATCATATTCCAGGCGCTCGACAACACCAGGCACACCGTCCTTGTCGCGCTTGAAATCGATGATGCGATAGCGCTGCTTATGGCCACCACCACGATGGCGGGTGGTGATACGACCCTGGTTGTTGCGACCACCGGTTTTGCTTTTCTTGGCAACCAGTGGTTCGTAGGGTGCACCCTTGTGCAGCCCAGGTGTTTTTACCTGAACAACGAACCGGCGCCCCGGGGATGTCGGTTTGGCTTTAACGATTGGCATCTTTCTGCTTCCGCTTTGCTTGTCTTGTCAGTGCAGGTGCTCAGGCACCAGCTCCAAAATCGATATCCTGGCCTTCCGCCAGGCGCACGATGGCTTTTTTCCAGTCCTTGCGCTTTCCCTGTATCTGGCCGAAGCGCTTGCGCTTGCCTTTGACCTTGATGGTCTGCACCTTGTCCACGGTCACGTCGAACAGTTTTTCAACAGCTGCGGCGATCTCTGGCTTGGTGGCGTCCGTAGTCACCTTGAAGGTGAACTGGCGCGCATTGTCTGCAGCGTTGGCGCTTTTCTCTGACATCAGGGGACCCAGAAGAATTTTCATCAGACGTTCATTGCTCATGACAGATTCTCCTCGATCTTCTTCAGCGCATCGGTGGTAACCAGCACTTTCTCATAACCTACCAGGGATACGGGATCCAACTGGTCCGTGTCGCGCACATCCACATGATAGAGGTTGCGTGCGGCCAGCAGCAGATTTTCATCCAGCTGATCCACGATGATCAGTACGTCATCCAGACCCAGGTCCTTCAGCTTGCCCACCAGTTGCTTGGTCTTGGGGGCATCCACGCCGAAGCTGTCCACCACCACCAGGCGTTCCTGGCGCAGCAGCTCGGAAAGGATGGAACGCAGCGCACCGCGATACATCTTCTTGTTCACCTTCTGGGCGTAGCTACGAGGCTGCGCGGCGAAGGCGCGGCCGCCACCCACCATGATGGGGCTGCGGATGGTGCCCTGACGGGCGCGGCCCGTACCTTTCTGGCGGAAAGGCTTGATGCCACCACCGCTGACGGCAGATCGGTTTTTCTGCGCCTTGGTGCCGGAACGGGCAGCGGCCATATAGGCCGTAACCACCTGATGCACCAGCGCTTCTTTGAAGTCCGCGCCGAACACGGCGTCTGACACTTGCAGGGAAGCCCCGCCTGTTACATTCAAGTCCATGACTTAACCCTTGTTCTTCAGTTTGATCGCCGGAGTGACGATGACATCACCACCAGGAGCACCAGGGATGGCACCCTTGATCAGAAGCAGACCACGCTCGGTATCCACGCGCACGACTTCCAGGGTCTGCACGGTAACCTTCTCGCTGCCCATATGGCCGGCCATCTTCTTGCCCTTGAACACCCGCCCCGGCGTCTGACATTGACCAATGGAACCTGGTGCGCGATGTGAGATGGAGTTGCCGTGAGTGGCATCCTGCATCTTGAAATTGTGGCGCTTCACACCACCCTGGAAACCCTTGCCCTTGGAGATGCCGCTGACATCCACCTTCTGGCCGGTTTCAAACAGGTCAGCCTTGATCTCACTGCCAACTTCAGGAATCTCACCATCGTGATCTTCCAGGCGGAATTCCCACAGGCCGCGGCCTGCTTCCACACCCGCCTTGGCGAAATGACCCGCCATGGGCTTGTTCACGCGGCTGGCCTTACGCTTACCCACGGTGACCTGTACGGCCTGGTAGCCGTCGGTCTCCGGGCTGCGAACCTGGGTAACCCGGTTGGGCTCAACCTGAACCACAGTGACAGGCACAGAGACGCCGTCTTCATTGAAGACCCGGGTCATGCCTGCTTTGCGTCCAACTAATCCTAATGCCATGATTAAAAACCTCAGTTCAGCTTGATCTGAACATCAACCCCAGCGGCCAAATCCAGCTTCATCAGGGCATCGACTGTCTTGTCGGTAGGATCGACGATGTCCATGAGCCGCTTGTGGGTGCGAATCTCGTACTGGTCACGCGCATCCTTGTTGACGTGCGGTGAGATCAGTACCGTGTAGCGCTCTTTGCGCGTAGGAAGCGGAATGGGACCCTTTATCCGGGCGCCGGTGCGCTTCGCAGTATCCACGATCTCTTTGGTTGACTGATCTATCAGCCGATGATCGAAGGATTTGAGTTTGATTCTGATACGCTGGTTAGCCATAACGATTACTCGATAATCTTGGAAACAACACCGGCGCCGACGGTACGGCCACCTTCACGAATGGCGAAGCGCAGGCCTTCTTCCATGGCGATGGGCGCGATCAGCTTCACGGTCATCTTCACGT
This sequence comes from Sedimenticola sp., assembly GCA_026994195.1. Lineage (GTDB taxonomy): Bacteria > Pseudomonadota > Gammaproteobacteria > Chromatiales > Chromatiaceae > Thiolapillus. The sequence goes on from JALWRH010000020.1 coordinate 15,352, forward strand.
TATCGCCCGGCATCACCATCTCTACGCCTTCCGGCAGTTCACAGGCACCCGTCACGTCCGTGGTACGGAAGTAGAACTGCGGACGGTAGTTGTTGAAGAACGGGGTGTGACGACCGCCTTCATCCTTGCTCAGGATATACACTTCGCATTCGAAGTGGGTGTGCGGGTTGATGGTGCCGGGGTGCGCCAGTACCTGGCCACGCTCGACTTCATCACGCTTGGTGCCACGCAGCAGTACGCCCACGTTGTCGCCAGCACGCCCTTCGTCCAGCAGCTTGCGGAACATTTCCACGCCAGTCACCGTGGTCTTCTGGGTGTCGCGGATACCGACGATTTCCACTTCCTCGCCCACTTTCACGATGCCGCGCTCAACACGTCCGGTGACCACGGTGCCGCGGCCGGAGATGGAGAACACGTCTTCGATGGGCATGATGAAGGAACCATCAATGGCCCGCTCGGGCTCGGGAATGTAGCTGTCCAGCGCTTCCACCAGCTTGGTGATGGAAGGTACGCCAATCTCGGACTCGTCTCCTTCCAGGGCTTTCAGGGCAGAACCGGTGATGATGGGCGTGTCGTCGCCGGGGAATTCGTATTCGTCCAGCAGCTCGCGCACTTCCATTTCAACCAGTTCCAGCAGCTCTTCATCATCCACCATGTCGGCCTTGTTCAGGTACACGAGGATGTAAGGTACGCCTACCTGACGGGACAGCAGAATGTGCTCCCGGGTCTGGGGCATGGGGCCGTCTGCCGCAGATACCACCAGGATCGCACCGTCCATCTGTGCGGCACCGGTGATCATGTTCTTGACGTAGTCCGCGTGGCCCGGGCAGTCCACGTGCGCGTAGTGACGGGTGTCAGACTCGTATTCCACGTGGGCGGTCGCAATGGTGATACCACGCTCTCGCTCTTCCGGGGCATTGTCAATCTGGTCGTAAGCCTTGGTCTCACCACCAAACTTCGCCGCCTGTACGGTCGTGATCGCCGCGGTCAGCGTGGTTTTACCGTGGTCTACGTGACCAATGGTGCCCACGTTTACATGGGGTTTGGTTCTTTCAAATTTTTCCTTAGACACTTTAGCTTACCTTTCTCAACGAAACTGTTTCAACGAATCGGGTTACTTGTTGACAATGCTGTCAGCAATACTCTGTGGAACTTCACTGTATTTGGCGAATTCCATACTGTAGTTGGCCCGGCCCTGGGTGGCGCCGCGCAAATCGGTGGCGTAGCCGAACATGGAGGACAAGGGAACCTCGGCCTTGATGATTTTGCCCGCCGGGCTGTCTTCCATGCCCTGCACCATGCCACGACGGCTGTTCAGGTCACCGATGACGTCACCCATGTACTCTTCAGGAGTGACCACTTCCACTTTCATGATGGGCTCAAGCAGAACAGGGTCTGCTTCACTGGCACCGTTCTTAAAGCCCATGGAGCCGGCAATCTTGAACGCCTGCTCGTTGGAGTCCACTTCATGATAGGAGCCATCATAAAGCGTGACTTTGACGTCAACCACGGGATAGCCTGCGATGACGCCGCTTTCCATGGCCTCCTGAATGCCCTTGTCCACGGCGGGAATGTATTCACGGGGAACCACACCACCCACGATGGCATTGACAAACTCATAATTCTCTTCGCTGTCTGTCAGAGGCTCGATCTTCAGCCAGACATGACCATACTGACCGCGGCCACCGGACTGACGAACAAACTTTCCTTCGGCTTCCACAGACTTGCGAATAGTCTCTCGGTAGGCTACCTGGGGCGCACCCACGTTGGCTTCTACGTTGAACTCGCGCTTCATGCGATCCACGATGATATCCAGGTGCAGCTCACCCATGCCGGAGATGATGGTCTGACCGGATTCTTCATCCGTATGCACACGGAAAGAAGGATCTTCCTGGGCCAGTTTCTGCAGGGCGATACCCATCTTTTCCTGGTCAGCCTTGGTCTTGGGCTCCACCGCAACGGAGATGACCGGCTCGGGGAACTCCATGCGCTCGAGAACGATCTGCTCTTTCAGATCACACAGGGTATCACCCGTAGTGACGTCCTTGAGACCCACGGCCGCGGCAATATCACCAGCGCGCACTTCCTTGATCTCTTCGCGGGAGTTGGCGTGCATCTGCAGAATACGGCCCATGCGCTCTTTCTTGCGTTTGACCGGGTTGTAAACACTGTCACCCGCATTGACCACACCGGAATAGACCCGGAAGAAAGTCAGGGTGCCCACGAAGGGGTCGGTGGCGATTTTGAACGCCAGTGCCGCAAAGGGCTCATTGTCGTCAGCATGACGCACAGCCTCTGTACCATCTTCCAGCTCACCTTTGATGGGCGGCACATCGACCGGAGAAGGCATGAGCTCGATGATCTTGTCGAGCATGGCCTGTACGCCCTTGTTCTTGAAGGCGGAACCTAGGGTTACCGGGGTGATCTCCAGGTTCAGTGTACGGATGCGCAGACCTTCCATGATCTCGTCTTCTGTCAGCTCTTCACCTTCGAGATATTTTTCCATCATCTCGTCATTGGCTTCCGCCGCAGCTTCCACCATATGACCGCGCCATTCCTCAGCAACATCCATCATGTCATCGGGAATATCCTCATAGTGGAATTCCACGCCCATGTTCTCGTCACTCCAGACGATGGACTTCATCTTGATCAGATCGATGACCCCACTGAAATTCTCTTCGGCGCCAATGGGCACCTGGATGGGCACAGCGTTGGCGCCCAGACGCTCCTTGAGCTGCTCGACGACACGGAAGAAATTGGCGCCCATGCGATCCATCTTGTTGACGAAGGCCATGCGGGGAACTTCATAGCGGTTGGCCTGACGCCAGACAGTTTCGGACTGGGGCTCCACGCCACCCACGGCGCAGAGAACGAATACCGCGCCATCAAGAACACGCAGGGAACGCTCCACCTCAATGGTAAAATCCACGTGCCCCGGAGTGTCGATAATGTTGATACGATGCTCAGGATAGTTGTTGGCCATCCCTTTCCAGAAACAGGTGGTGGCAGCAGAGGTGATAGTGATACCACGCTCCTGCTCCTGCTCCATCCAGTCCATGGTGGCCGCGCCATCGTGTACCTCACCGATCTTGTGAGACACGCCAGTATAGTAGAGCACACGCTCGGTAGTGGTGGTCTTGCCCGCATCGATGTGCGCCATGATTCCGACGTTACGATAACGTTCGATAGGTGTAGTACGTGCCACGGTTATATCCGTCCTAAAGTATTAATACTGTAAAAGAGCCTTATGCCAGTCAGCCTGGCGATTACCAGCGGTAATGAGAGAAGGCCTTGTTGGCCTCCGCCATGCGATGCGTGTCTTCTTTCTTCTTCACTGCGGTACCGCGGGAATCAGACGCATCCATAAGCTCGCCGGCAAGGCGGTCCGCCATGGATTTCTCACTGCGTTTGCGCGCCGCTTCGATGAGCCAGCGCATGGCCAGGGCATTACGGCGCAGAGGGCGCACTTCCACGGGAACCTGATAAGTAGCACCACCAACACGGCGGGATTTGACCTCCACCACGGGACGCACGTTTTCCAGGGCCTGCTCCAGTGCCTCCAGGGGATCACCGCCCTTCTTGGCTGCAATCTGATCCAGGGCGCCGTACAGCACACGCTCAGCCACGGACTTCTTGCCATCGACCATGACCATGTTGATGAACTTGGCCAAAGTCAGACTTCCAAACTTGGGGTCCGGTAAAATCTCGCGGCGTGCCGCTACTCTTCTTCTTGCCATGACGCTCTACTCTAAAAATGTTCTGATTTGGTTAATCGATCAGTGCTGCCGCTGACGCGATCAGCTCTTCGGGCGCTTGGCGCCATACTTGGAACGACCCTGGCGACGTGATTCGACACCGGAAGTATCCAGCGCGCCACGCACGACGTGATAGCGCACACCCGGCAAATCCTTCACCCGGCCACCGCGAATCAGCACCACAGAGTGCTCCTGCAGGTTGTGCCCTTCGCCCCCGATATAGGAAGACACTTCATATCCATTGGTCAGACGAACCCGCGCCACCTTACGCAAAGCCGAGTTTGGCTTCTTGGGAGTGGTGGTGTACACGCGGGTGCAAACACCTCGGCGCTGGGGACAAGCCTCCAGGGCCGGCACCTTGCTCTTCTCGATTGCGCGCTTGCGGGGCTTACGCACCAACTGATTGATTGTAGCCATGTAATACAGTCTCCGGACGCCTCAGTCTCTTGCCGAAGCGCCAAAAATTCGTGCAGAGGACATCCCATCCGCTCACTGGAGCTCAAAGCGGACGGCATCATGCAGTCGAATCGGTTATTTTCGCCATGCGGCCTGGGCCGCGGGAATAATCAATAAGGCTGTCTAACTGCCCAGCCTTATGCGAAGACCGCGCATTCTAGATATGCGCGGTCTTCATGTCAAGTCCTGTCGGACAATTTTTCCTGATATCAGGAAAAACAGATCAGGATTCCGCCTCTGGAGCGGCTTCCGAACTGTTCAGGGCTTCCTTGATGACCGCTTCGACGTCTTCACTGGCCATCTCCACCGGCTCACCGCCGGCCTGAGACTCCTCGCTGCGACGCCTGCGCCGCTCTTCGTGGAAAGCCAAGCCCGTACCGGCCGGAATCAAACGGCCAACGATGACATTCTCCTTGAGACCGTGCAGGCGATCTTCGGCGCCACGTACCGATGCTTCCGTGAGCACCCGGGTGGTTTCCTGGAAGGACGCTGCAGAAATGAAGGATTCCGTGGCCAGCGACGCCTTGGTGATACCGAGAAGCAGTGGTTCCCAGGTGGCCGGCATGCCATTGTCTTTCTCCACCTTGCGGTTTTCCTCCATGACGCGGTAGCGGGAAATCTGTTCCCCGCGCAACAACTTGGTATCGCCGCCATCGACAATCTCCACCTTGCGCAGCATCTGGCGGATGATGACTTCGATATGCTTGTCGTTGATGCCCACACCCTGCAGCCGGTACACGTCCTGGATTTCCTGCACCAGGTACTCGGCAAGAGCGGTCACCCCACGCAGGCGCAGGATATCGTGGGGATTGAGTTCGCCATCGGCGATAACCTCACCCTTCTCCACATGCTCACCCTCGAAAACATCAACGTGACGCCACTTCGGAATAAGGGATTCCACCTGCTCGCCGTCGGCAGTGGTGATCACCAGGCGCTGCTTGCCCTTGGTGTCTTTTCCAAAGCCAATGGTACCCGTGGCTTCCGCCAGGATGGCCGGCTCCTTGGGCTTGCGCGCCTCGAACAGGTCGGCAACCCGAGGCAAACCACCGGTAATATCACGGGTTTTGGAGGATTCCTGGGGAATACGCGCCAGTACATCACCGACGCCCACTTCCGCACCATCCTGCACGCTCACCACGGCGCCGGCGGGTAACACATAGTTGGCGGGCAACGTCGTCCCGGCGAGGTTGATGTCATTGCCTTTCCCGTCCACCAGTTTGATCATGGGACGCAGGTCCTTGCCACTGGTGGGGCGCTGTTTGGGATCCATGACCTCCAGAGAAGTCAGACCGGTAACATCATCCGTCTTGGTCTGCACCGTAACGCCATCGACAAAATCGACGAAACGCAGGGTACCTGCCACCTCAGTGATAACCGGGTGAGTATGCGGATCCCAGGTAGCCACCAGCTGACCGGCTTCCACGGCTTCGCCGTTTTTCACCTGCAACTCAGCGCCGTAGGGCAATTTGTAACGCTCCCGCTCCGAACCACGGGTATCGTGAACGATAATCTCTCCCGAACGGGACACAGCCACCAGTTTGCCGTCGCTGCGCTCAACCGTCTTGATGTTGTTCAGCGTAATGGTGCCGGCGTTTTTCACCTCGATACTGCTCACGGCAGCAGACCGGGATGCCGCACCACCAATATGGAAAGTACGCATGGTCAACTGAGTACCGGGTTCACCGATGGACTGCGCCGCCACCACACCGACGGCCTCGCCGATATTGACGCCATGACCACGGCCCAGGTCGCGTCCATAGCAGGCGCTGCAGATACCGTACTGGGCTTCACAGCTGATGGCGGAGCGTACATGCACCTGATCCACGCCTTGTTCCTCCAGCATGTCCACCAGGGCTTCATCCAGCAATACGCCTGCCTCCACCAAAACCTCGTCACTGCCAGGCTTATACACATCTTTCGCGGTGACCCGGCCCAGAATACGTTCGCGTAGGGCTTCCACGACATCACCGCCTTCGATGATGGGCTGCATGAGCAGCCCGTTCTCGGTGCCGCAGTCTTCAGCAGTGATCACCAGATCCTGAGCCACGTCCACCAGACGCCGAGTCAGATAACCAGAGTTAGCCGTCTTGAGTGCCGTATCCGCCAGCCCCTTGCGTGCGCCGTGGGTGGAGATGAAGTACTGCAACACGTCCAGGCCTTCCCTGAAGTTGGCCGTAATAGGGGTTTCGATGATGGAGCCATCCGGCTTGGCCATCAGGCCGCGCATGCCGGCAAGCTGGCGAATCTGCGCCGCTGAACCCCGGGCGCCGGAGTCGGCCATCATGAAGATGGAATTGAAAGAATCCTGTTTGACCTCGTTGCCGTCCTTGTCGATCACTGTCTCTGAACCCAGTTGATCCATCATGGCCTTGGCCACCTGGTCGTTGGCATGAGACCAGATATCGATGACCTTGTTGTAACGCTCGCCATTGGTCACCAGACCGGAGGCGTACTGATCTTCGATCTCCTTGACTTCCTTTTCCGCTGCCGCAAGCAGAGCGGCTTTCTCGCTGGGCACGACCATGTCATCAGCACACACCGAGGCACCAGCTTTGGCTGCCATGCGGAAGCCCATGTACATGAGCTGGTCGGCAAACACGACCGTCTCCTTGAGCCCCAGTTCCCGGTAGCAGGTATTCACCAGACGGGAGATAGCCTTCTTGTTGAGGACGGTGTTGATGAGCTTTTCATAGGACAGGCGGCGGGGAATGATCTCCCACAGGATCGCACGGCCAACTGTCGTGTCATAAATGGTCTGCTGGGGAAGGTAGCTGCCATCTTCCTGCAGCACTTCCTCGTCGATGCGCACCTTGACCTTGGCATGCAGCTCCGCCTGGCCGGTCTCGTAGGCACGGCGCGCTTCGGCGATATTGGCCAGCATCATGCCTTCACCCTTGGCATTGATACGCTCACGGGTCATGTAGTACAGACCCAGCACCACGTCCTGGGTAGGCACGATAATGGGCTCGCCGTTGGCGGCGGACAGGATGTTGTTGCTCGCCATCATCAGAGTGCGCGCTTCGAGCTGGGCTTCCAGGGACAAGGGCACATGCACGGCCATCTGGTCACCATCGAAGTCGGCGTTGAAGGCGGTACACACCAGGGGATGCAGCTGAATGGCCTTGCCCTCGATGAGCACGGGCTCGAACGCCTGGATGCCCAGACGGTGCAGGGTGGGCGCCCGGTTGAGCATCACCGGGTGCTCCCGGATGACATTCTCCAGGATGTCCCAGACTTCGGATGCGCCACGATCCACCAGCTTCTTGGCCGCCTTGATGGTGGTGGCCAGTCCGCGGGACTGCAGCTTGGCGAAAATGAAGGGCTTGAACAGCTCCAGGGCCATGCGCTTGGGCAGGCCGCACTGGTGCAGCTTCAGGGTGGGCCCCACCACGATAACGGAACGGCCGGAATAGTCCACCCGCTTGCCCAGGAGGTTCTGACGGAAACGTCCCTGCTTGCCCTTGATCATGTCGGCCAGGGATTTCAAGGGCCGCTTGTTGGTGCCGGTGATGGCGCGGCCGCGACGGCCGTTGTCCAACAGGGCATCCACGGCTTCCTGGAGCATGCGCTTCTCGTTGCGCACGATGATGTCCGGGGCGGTGAGCTCCAGCAGGCGCTTGAGACGGTTGTTGCGGTTGATCACCCGGCGGTACAGATCGTTCAGATCCGAGGTGGCGAAACGCCCACCATCCAGGGGCACCAGGGGACGCAATTCCGGTGGCAGCACCGGCAGTACCTTGAGAATCATCCACTCGGGACGGTTACCGGACTCCTCCAGGGACTCCAGCAATTTGAGACGCTTGGCGATCTTCTTGATCTTGGTTTCGGAATTGGTGGCCCCGATCTCTTCGCGCAGGCGCAGAATCTCGGCGGGAATATCCAGGGACATGAGCAGTTCGTTGACGGCTTCCGCCCCCATGCGGGCGTCGAACTCATCACCGTTCTCCTCGATGGCTTCGAGGTATTGCTCGTCGTTCATGAGCTGGCCGCGTTCGAGCATGGTCATGCCCGGATCGATGACCACGTAGGACTCGAAATAGAGAATGCGCTCGATGCTCTTGAGCGTCATGTCCAGGAGCAGGCCGATGCGTGAAGGCAGGGACTTGAGATACCAGATATGGGCCACGGGGCTGGCCAGTTCGATATGTCCCATGCGCTCCCGGCGCACCTTGGACAGAGTGACTTCCACACCGCATTTCTCACACACCACGCCGCGGTGCTTGAGGCGCTTGTACTTGCCGCACAGGCATTCGTAGTCATTCACCGGGCCGAATATCTTGGCGCAGAACAGACCTTCCCGTTCAGGCTTGAAGGTACGGTAGTTGATGGTCTCGGGCTTCTTCACCTCGCCAAAGGACCAGGACCGGATCATGTCCGGCGAGGCCAGGCCTATGCGAATGGCATCGAACTCTTCGTTCTGCCCCTGTTGTTTCAGAATCTTCAAAAGATCTTTCACGAATCTATCTCCGTTGTATCGCTGCTCGACTCAGGACGCCCAGGGCGCCTCAGTCCTGCTCCAGCTCGATATTAATGCCCAGCGATTTCACTTCTTTCACCAGTACGTTGAAGGACTCGGGCATACCGGCCTCCATCTGGTGGTTACCATCTACGATGTTCTTGTACATACGGGTCCGTCCATTCACATCATCAGACTTGACGGTAAGCATCTCCTGCAGGGTGTAGGCAGCGCCATAGGCCTCCAGAGCCCAGACCTCCATCTCACCGAAGCGCTGACCGCCGAACTGGGCCTTGCCACCCAATGGTTGCTGGGTTACCAGGCTGTAGGGACCCGTAGAACGGGCATGCATCTTGTCATCCACCAGGTGGTTGAGCTTGAGCATGTACATATAGCCCACGGTGACGGGACGCTCAAAGGCCTCACCTGTGCGTCCATCGTACAAGGTGCACTGGCCGGACTCGGGCAGCCCGCCCAGCTTCAGCAAATGGCGGATCTCTTCTTCAGTGGCGCCGTCGAATACAGGCGTCGCCATGGGCACGCCCTTTCTCAGGTTCTTCGCCAGTTCGATGATTTCCTCATCACTGAAGGACTTCAGGTCTTCCTGCTTGCCGCTGAAGTTGTACACTTCATCAAGATACTTGCGCAGTTCGGTCATCTTCGCCTGGGCATCCAGCATCTCGCCAATGCGTTCACCCACACCCTTGGCCGCAAAGCCGAGGTGGGTTTCCAGAATCTGGCCGATGTTCATCCGCGACGGAACCCCCAGGGGATTCAAGGCAATGTCCACGGGACGGCCATTCTCGTCAAAGGGCATATCCTCCACCGGAACGATCTGGGAGATAACACCTTTGTTACCATGACGGCCCGCCATCTTGTCGCCAGGCTGAATGCGGCGTTTGATAGCCACATAGACCTTGACCATTTTCAGCACACCCGGCGCCAGGTCGTCACCGGTGGACAGCTTACGCTTCTTGTCCTCGTAGTAGTCACGGAACTTTTGGCGCTGCTCCTCCACCTGCTTGGCGATGGCTTCCAGCTGCTTTTGGGCCTCTTCATTGCGCAGGCGGATCTGGAACCACTGGTCGCGGTCCAGATCGGCCAGGTAACCCTTGGTGACCTTGGAGCCGGCCTTGAGGCGGTTGGGCCCGCCTTCAGCCACCTTGCCGGAAAGCATCTTCTCCACCCGGGCGAAGGTATCCTCTTCCATGATGCGCTGCTGGTCGGCGATATCCTTGCGGATACGCTCCAGCTCGGCTTCCTGAATCTCCAGGGCCCGGGCATCCTTCTCGACACCGTCACGGGTGAACACCTGCACGTCGATAACCGTGCCAGACACTCCGGACTTCACCCGCAGGGAAGTATCCTTTACATCGGACGCCTTCTCACCAAAGATGGCGCGCAAAAGCTTCTCCTCGGGGGTCAGCTGGGTCTCCCCCTTGGGGGTGACCTTGCCCACCAGGATATCGCCTTCCTTCACCTCGGCACCCACATAAACGATGCCGGACTGGTCCAGCTTGGCCAGGGCCGCTTCCCCCACATTGGGAATATCACCGGTAATCTCTTCGGAGCCCAGCTTGGTATCCCGGGCCTGACAGGTGAGTTCCTCGATGTGAATGGTAGTGAAACGGTCTTCTTTCACCACATTCTCGGAAATGAGGATGGAGTCCTCGAAGTTATAACCGTTCCAGGGCATGAAAGCCACGCGCAGATTCTGACCCAGAGCCAGCTCACCCATGTCCGTGGAAGGACCGTCGGCCATGACATCGCCCCGGGCCACCGTATCCCCCACCATCACCAGGGGGCGCTGGTTGATGCAGGTGTTCTGGTTGGAACGGGTGTACTTAGTCAGATTGTAGATGTCCACGCCGGATTCGCCGGCAATGGTTTCATCGTCATTCACCCGTACCACGATGCGGCTGGCATCCACGGACTCCACGGTGCC
>JALWRH010000021.1 GCA_026994195.1 Sedimenticola sp.
TCCCCCGCCTGACCGGCAGCCACTGTATCACCGGAACTCTGCATCACGGACAATCTTGCTGTCTGCAAACCCTGTTGCAAACGGTGCAAATAGCGCTCCACCAGAGGCCCCACCCAGGCATTCAACCAGGTTGCCATCCCCCTTTCATACTCACGAATCTCAGGCAGCACCCGGGATGACAGGGAGACAAACACATCTTCCGGCAGGGCAGACGCCAATGCCTTTTCCCCGGCATCATCGAGCCAGGAGAACAGCAGGTTGATAGCAATGGCCTCGGGCTGTTGGGCTTTCACCGCAGCCCGCAGCTTCTGCAGATCCTCTTGGGTTACCCTGTCCAGCGCTTCTCCCCTGGATGACAGGCGGCCACCGGTCTCCAGGCAACATTCCGGCGGCAGGGGCAGCATTACCGGCCCTGGCTGCAAATCGTAGAGATGTCTTCGGTTCTGCCGGCCGATACTGAGCATATCGGCAAACCCCCGGTTGGTCACAAACAGGGTTTTAACGCCCTTGCCTTCCAACACGGCGTTGGTAGCCACGGTGGAGCCATGCACCACGCGCAGGTTCTCTTTTTCCAGCCCCAGATCCCGGATTCCCTGGAGAATGGCCTGTTCCGGAGCATCCGGCGTGGATAGCAGCTTATGCAGCGTTATGCGGCCATCCTGCCAGAGTACAAAATCGGTAAAGGTGCCTCCGGTATCCACTCCCAGAAAGGCCGTCATGACTGCTCTCCGGCAATAAGCGCCATGACCTGCCGCCAACCCTGCTCTGCCTCCGGGCCCGCCCGCCTGAAAGCCTCGGCCAGCTGCCTGCGCTGTTCTCCTGTAAGGGAAGCCTCCAGCCGCGCCCCCTTGGCGGTCAGCTTCAGGCGTTTGCTGCGCCTGTCCCGGGGATCGGTGCGCATGCTCACATACGCATCATTCACCAGGCGCTTCAGGGGACGGTGCAAATACTGTTTGCTGACTCGCATGACTTCCAGCAGGCCATTGATACTGCTATCCGGGTGACGCCCGATGAAATACAGAATCCGATGATGTACCCGGGAGTAACCCAGTGCTGCAAGCCGCTCATCTGGATGGGAGGTAATGGCGCGAAAACCAAAATGCAACAGCTCCAGGGCTTTGTTCAGCCGGGCTTCTTCCTGTGTTTTTAGGTCAACCATATTGACATTGTACCGGAATGTGGCAGACTTGCGTATAGGTCAACTATATTGACATATTACGAGGTTGGAATGAACAAGGGTATCTGCTGGATGGAAGGAAAGATTCATCCTCTTTCGGAAGCGCGTATTTCTGTACGGGATCACGGCCTGTTGTATGGCGATGGCGTATTCGAAGGGGTGCGTTTTTATCAGGGCATGCCTTTCATGCTCAGAGAACACCTGCAGCGTCTTCAGGATTCCGCCCGCGCCATCGGTCTGGACTGTCCCTGGCAGCCGGAAGAACTGACGGATATCGTGATGCAGGTGGTGGCTGCTTTTTCAGAAGCGCAGGGCTATCTGCGCATTCTGCTCACCCGTGGTGAAGGCGCCCTGGGCATCGATCCCCGTTCCTGTACACAGCCACAACTCATTGTTATCGCCGACCGTTTGCAGATGATCGATCCGGCAGTACGCGAGCAGGGCGCGGATCTCATCATCGCCTCCACCCGGCGCCTGCCGGCGGACGGCCTGGATCCACGCATCAAGAGTCTCAATTATCTGAATCATATCCTGGCCCGAATGGAGGCCAACCATGCCGGGGCCCACGAAGCTGTGCTGCTCAATACCCGGGGGCAGGTCGCCGAGGGCACGGCAGACAACCTGTTCCTGGTGAGAAAGGGTGTGCTCCTGACCCCGCCTATCACCGATGGTGCTCTGGAAGGCATTACTCGCCAGCTCATGCTGGACCTGGCCAGAGAGGAAGGTCTCGCCGCCCGGGAGCAGTCCCTGGCCCCCTACGATCTGTACACGGCGGAGGAATGTTTTCTCACGGGTACGGGCGCCGAATTGATTCCCGTGCGCAGCATCGACGGCAGAAAACCACGGCAATGCCCCGGACCCGTGTATCAGCGGTTATCCCGATGTTTTCGCCATCATATCGACCAACATTGCGGGAAAAAGCCATGACCCGATCCCTTGTTCCCCTGCCCTCCATCGAAGTGCCTCTTCCCAAGGCATCCACCTGCTATCCACCGCCATTTGACCGGCTGGTTGCGGGGCGCCACAAGCGCAAGCTGGGCGATCATTTCGGCTTGAAGAATTTCGGAATCAACTTCACCATCCTGGAACCCGGCGCGGTCTCCGCCCTGGCGCATCACCATTCCCTGCAGGACGAATTCATCTACGTGCTGGAGGGCCATCCCACCCTGATACTGGGCGGGCAGGAACACCGCCTGGAACCGGGGGACTGCTGTGGTTTTCCCGCCGGCCGTGGTATTGCCGCGCAACTGGTGAACCACTCGGAACACCCGGCTTCCTTTCTCGAAATCGGCGACAGGACAGCCGGGGATGAAGCGGTCTATCCCCACGATGACCTCAAGGCCGTTCAATCATCTGACGGGTGCTGGCGTTTTACCCACAAGGATGGCCGCCCCTATTGATATTCAACTGTAGGTCGGACTTCAGTCCGACAACAGCCCCATAACGGAGAAATATCAGGCTGAAGCCCGGCCTGCGGCCATGATGCGATGCCAGGCTGTCCTGGAAAGTCAAGATTGCAGGTATATTTCTGCACCAAGGTTTGGGCGCCCTCATCTTTGCATGCAGTCCCCGGCCACAGGCAGTATCATTCACGGCTATGAGTACACCCCTGTTACAAGCTACCGGCCTGAGCCGATCCGACCAGGGCAGAACCCGTCTGGCAGACTTTGACCTGAGCCTGGAACGGGGCGAAATCGTTGGCCTGCTGGGAGTGAACGGCGCCGGAAAATCCACCGCACTTTCCCTGCTCAGTGGTTCCCTGGCGCCCAGCCGGGGTGAGGTGCGCATATCGGGGAAGAACCTGCATACCTCGCCAGACATGCGCCGGCACATCGGCCTGCTGCCGGAAAGAGCCCCCCTGTATCCACAACTTACAGTGGAGGAAAACCTCGATTTTGCCGGGCGTTTGCGTGGACTCCGGGGCAAGACCCTTTCCCGGGCCCGGGAAAAAGTGGTGAAACAACTGGATCTCGGTAACTTCCAGTGCCGCCTGTGCAACAGGTTGTCCCGGGGCATGGCGCAGCGCACGGCTGTCGCCCAGGCCCTCATCCATGATCCGGACATTCTTATTCTGGATGAACCCACCGCCGGTCTGGATCCGGCCCAGGCCCAGGAGCTGCGGGATCTCCTGGGGCACATAGCGCCCACCCGCGCCACCCTGCTGGCCAGCCACATTCTGGAGGACATGGAACAGCTGTGTTGCCGGGTCATGGTTCTGAACCAGGGACGCCAGGTGGCGCAGCAACAGCTGGACCATGCCCGCAGCATCCGGGTGCGGCTGAGGCAGCCACCGGAGCAGGGAACGGACTTCCTCACCCGCTTGCCCGGCGTGCAACAGGCGCAGGTGCAGGGAGATGGCTGGTATCAGATCACCGTCACTGCAGCGGTTGAGAATCTGGCGCCACAACTGGCGCCCTGGGGCCTGCTCGCCCTGATCCCTGCCCGTTACAGTCTCCGGTCCCTGCTCGCCGAGAGCATCTCATGATTCTTGCCATTGCCGGCCGGGAAGTGCGCGGGATCTATGTTTCCATCGTTGGCTGGGCGACCCTGGCCGTCTCCCAGTTACTGCTGGCCTGGCTGCTGTTTTCCCAGCTGGAGGTGTACCAGAAGATATTGCCCGGCCTGGTGAAAACCGGCAGTCCCATGGGACTTGGCGATCTGGTCATCAGCCCTACCCTGTCATCCACGGCTCTGTTGCTGATCATTCTCGTTCCCCTGCTGGGCATGGGCAGCCTGGGAGATGAAAAACGCAGCGGCCGTATCCACCTTCTGCTTTCTTCGCCTGTGTCGCCCCTGCAACTGGTGCTGGGAAAATGGCTGGGGCTGCTGCTGGCTGTTCTGCCACTGCTGCTGCTGATGATGGCCATGGCCATCACTCTAGGACTGGGCAGCGCCCTGGACACAGGGCGTCTGGCCGCAAGCTTTCTCGGACTTTTGCTCCTGAGCGCCATGGCTGCCGCCATCACCCTGTGGCTGTCTTCCCTCAATGAGCAGCCCCTGAGCGCCGCCGCCATGGCCTGGGGCCTCATGTTCCTGCTGTGGCTGCTGGACGCTTCCCCCACTTCCAGCCTGTCCATCGCCTCTCTGAGCGGACACTTGTCTCCATTTTTCCAGGGACTGGTACGCAGCAGAGACCTGGTGTACTTCACGGCTATCTCACTGGCGGCCCTTGGCCTGTGCATGCATCGCCTGTGGCGCATGGGAGGCGGACGATGAACCTGCGCCATCATCTGCTGAGCCTGCTGGTCTTCCTGGCCCTGGGCCTGAGCCTGTACCTGGGAGAGATCTGCAATCACCAGTGGGACTGGAGCCACAGCGGCCGCAACCAGCTTCACCCCCGCAGCATAGCCCTGCTCAACCATCTTGATGCCCCCCTGCGCATCACTGTTTTCATGCCGGATCATCCGGTGCAGCGCGCTGGCATTCGCGAACTACTGGACAAGTACCAGCAACAGTACCCGGCAATCAAAACAGCTTTTGTGGATCCCAGCCAGCATCCGCAACAAGCCCGGGAGCTGGGTATCCAGCACACGCCGCAGTTACTGGTTGAATACAAGGACCGGCATGAACTGATTCCCCAGGCCAATGAACAGCTTCTCACCCGCGCCATCAGCAGGCTCAGTCTGGATACCCGCGGCTGGATTGCCAGTCTTCAGGGCCATGGCGAAGCGTCCCTGCTGGGCCAGCGCAACTTCGACCTGGGCGCTTTCGGGAAGCTACTTGAGGAAAAAGGATACAAAGTCATCGACCTGAACCTGAACGATACAGGGCAGATACCAGACAACATCGACCTGCTGGTGCTTGCCGCTCCCGCAAGCGCCTATTCCGAACAGGAATCCCGGGTGCTGCGAAACTGGCTAAATCAGGGGGGCGCCCTGCTGTGGCTGGCGGATGGCAACATCCCCACTCCCCTGGCGGACGACCTAGGAGTGGAATTTCTTCCCGGTACAGTAGTGGATGCCGCAGCCGCAGACCTGGGGATCGACAGCCCCACCGTAGCCGTCGCACGCGCCGTGCAGGGCGCTCCCCTGGCGGCAGACCTGAGAACCCCGGTGCTCATGCCCGGCGCCCGCGCCCTGCAGGCAAAGAGCGATGCCTGGCATCCGGTCCCTGTGCTGCAGACCGGCCCACGCAGCTGGAACGAAACGGGCGGACTCAAGGGCAGCATCAGCCGGGACCCCCAGGCCGGAGAACAACGGGGTCCGCTGAACCTGGCTCTGGCCCTGATGCTGAAAAGCAAGAGCAGCAATAGTCCTCGCATACTGGTTGCGGGGGACAGTGACTTTCTCAGCAACAGCGTTCTGGGAAATGGCGCCAACCGTGATTTTGGACTGGCTGCCATCCACTGGCTCACGGGAAATGACAGTCTCGTAGATATCCCACCTTTCACACCACCTGACCAGCAATTGCGCTGGGGTCCCGCTGGCAATGCCCTGGTGGCGGCGGTGTTCCTGTTTGCCCTGCCCCTGCTGTTCAGCATCACAGGATTGTTCCTGATCTGGAGGCGCAGACGCCGATGAGCCCCGTAATCCGCGCAAACGCCTGGCTGTCCGGCCTGATACTGTTGTTGGCGGGAGCCGCTTGGTGGTGCCAGCAGGATCGCAACCTACCACCTGATACCATTACCAATCTGGCGCCGGCGCAGATCACCCGCATCCGCATCCTGCGGGAAGGCCAATTGCTGCAGCGCCTGGAAAAGCAGGGCCAAGTGTGGAAACGGCTTCCCTCGGGTGCCCCTGTAAAGGACCGGGAATGGCTGGACAAGGTGCTACACATTGCCGAGCTGCCCAGTCTGCACCACTTCCCCGTGGACGAATCCCGGCTGTCTGACTTTGGCCTCGAGCCGCCACGCTATACCCTGGTAGTGAACGATCAGCCCCTGGAGCTGGGCATGCTCGATCCCGCCAGCGGTCTGCGCTATCTGCGCGTGGGACCGACCCTGCACCTGATCACTGACAGCTACACCCACCTGCTGTACCGGAAGAAACCCTGATGCCCGAGCTTCCCGAGGTGGAAACCACCCGCCAGGGCATCGCGCCCTTCATCCTGGGCAAGACTGTCAGCCGGGTGACTATACGCCAGCCCAGCCTGCGTTGGCCCGTGCCTTCCGAACTACCGGAACGCCTGCCTCGGCACAAGCTCAAGACACTGAAGCGACGCGGCAAGTATCTGCTGTTGGGCTTTCGCCACGGCACCCTGATCATGCACCTGGGCATGTCCGGCAGCCTGCGGGTGTTGCCGGCAAACACACCGCCGGAGAAACACGACCATTTCGACCTGGTATTCGGCCGCCAATGCCTGCGCCTGCGCGATCCCCGCCGTTTTGGCGCCGTGCTCTGGACCACGGATCCGGTAGAACAGCATCCTCTTATCGCCAGCCTGGGGCCGGAACCTCTGTCAGAGAGCTTCACAGGCCGCCATCTGTTCAACAGATCCCGCAACAGAAAAGTGACGGTGAAACAGTTCATCATGGATGGCAAAACCGTGGTAGGCGTGGGCAACATCTACGCCAACGAGGCTTTGTACCAGGCGGGCATTCTGCCTACCCGTCCCTGTGGCGGCATTTCGGCAGCGAGATACGAACGTCTGGCCCAGGCGGTGAAGGAAATCCTCGCCAGGGCCATCAAGTCCGGCGGCACCACCTTGCAGGACTTCACCCAGGCCGATGGCAAGCCGGGCTACTTCGCCCAGGAACTCCAGGTCTATGGCCGCCAGGGAGAAGCCTGTCCCGGTTGCGGCGCAGCCATCCGGCATATCGTCATCGGGCAAAGATCCAGTTACTATTGCCGCCATTGCCAACGCTAGACTGCTTGCGTCCCTGATGATGGAAGAAAATCACCACACAATCCCCTCTCCCCTCGGGGAGAGGGTTAGGGAGAGGGGGAATCCAACGCACGCGGGAGAGGAAGCAATGCACCATAAGGAGAAACCACAAATGCACATTCAAGGTTCGGCCATCGGCCTGCGCCCGTTCGCCAATGAGGATACCGTCTCCTTCCACGACGCCGTGCGCGAGTCCCTGGAAGCACTGCAGCCCTTCATGCCCTGGGCCCACGCCGCCTATTCAATGGAAGACGCCCGCGGCTGGGTGGAATCCCGCCCCAAGGCCTGGGAGAACGCCGATGAATACAGTTTCATCGTCTATTCACCGAGAGACGGCCGGATTCTGGGCGGCATGGGCATCAATCAGCTTGATCTCCTGCATGGCCGGGGCAACATCGGCTACTGGGTGCGGACATCCGCCCAAGGCCAGGGCGTGGCCACAGAAGGCACCCGGCTCATCGCCGGCTTCGGTTTTGAACAACTGGGTTTGTCCCGCCTGGAAATCGTCATGCTCACCACCAACAGCGCCAGCCGCCGGGTGGCGGAAAAAGCGGGGGCCATGTTCGAAGGCGTGCAGCGCAACCGGCTGCGGGTGGATGGCCATCCCAGGGATGCCTGTATGTATTCCCTGATTCCCGGTGACCTGTAGGTCGGACTTCAGTCCGACTGAACGGCGGTCAGATGTCGGGCTGAAGCCCAACCTACAGACAGTCAGTCCAGCATTTCCTGCAGGGCCGCCGCGTTTCTGGCGGCGCTGCGAGTCAGTTTCAGGCGCTCTGCACGCACAATACACTGCAGCTCGTCCAAGGCCAGATCGAAATCATCGTTCACCACAAGATAGTCATATTCCGCATAGTGGGAAAGCTCACTGCGGGCATCCCGCATGCGCCGTTCGATGATGGCCTCGTCATCCTGGCCACGGTTGCCCAGGCGCTCGCGCAGGGCGGCTACCGAAGGCGGCACGATGAAGATGGAGATAGCTTCAGGAAAAGCCTTGCGCACCTGACGCGCGCCCTGCCAGTCGATTTCCAACACCACGTCATGCCCTTCATCCAGGAGAGACTGAACCGCCGACTGACTGGTGCCATAGTAGTTGTCGAAGACCTGAGCCTGCTCCAGAAAAGCACCTTCTCCAGCCAGGCGCATGAATTCGTCCACGGAGACGAAATGATAGTGAACACCGTCCACTTCTCCCGGCCGCGGCGTGCGCGTGGTATGGGAAACGGACAGCTTGAGGTCAGCATCCCTCTCCAGCAGCGCTTTGAGAAGACTGGTCTTGCCTGCGCCTGAAGGCGCGGAAACGATAAACAGATTGCCTTGCATAATGGCTCCTATTCGATGTTCTGTACCTGTTCGCGCATCTGCTCGATGAGCACTTTCATTTCCACAGAGATGGCCGTGGTCTCGCTGTCTGCAGATTTTGAACCCAGGGTGTTGGCCTCGCGATTCAATTCCTGCATGAGAAAATCCAGACGGCGGCCCACAGGCTCATCCCGCTGCAACACATCCTTCACTTCCCTGAGATGGGTGGCCAGACGATCCATTTCCTCATCGACGTCCAGACGCTGGGCCAGCAGGGCCATTTCCTGCTCCAGGCGCTGTTCATCCAGGCTGTCGCAGACCTCCGCCAGGCGCGAGCGCAAACGTTCCCGTACGGACTCGATGACCACAGGCATGCGCTGGCGCGCCCTGTCCACCTGTTCCTGCAACAGCTCGCAACGGGACTGAATGAGCGCCGCCAGGCGTGCGCCCTCCCGCTCCCGGGTGGCCAGGAGATCATCCAGAGTCTTCTCCAGCAAAGCCATGGCCTGCTCCTGCACCGGACTCAGATCCGCCGCTTTGGCGACGGTGACGCCGGGCCAGGACAGCACCTGCATGATATCAGGCTCCTGGAGTTCGGGCTGTTGGGTACGAATCTGGGCCAGGGTGCCGAGCACCTGGTCGAGCAGGGGCTGATTAATCTGCAGGGCTTCCACATTGGCCCCTGCGGCCCGGAAACGCAGGCCGCATTCCACCTTGCCCCGCCCCAGGCGCCGGGCCACGGCTTCGCGCACGGAGGCATCCAGCTGGCGAAAATCCTCGGGAAGGCGGGGCTGCACCTCCAGATAACGATG
This sequence comes from Sedimenticola sp., assembly GCA_026994195.1. Lineage (GTDB taxonomy): Bacteria > Pseudomonadota > Gammaproteobacteria > Chromatiales > Chromatiaceae > Thiolapillus. The sequence goes on from JALWRH010000021.1 coordinate 9,115, forward strand.
ATTCACCGAGCGCAACTCCCACACCAGCTCGATGCCATCAGCGTTCTGACTTCCCCGGGCAAAAGCGGTCATACTTCGTATCATGGATCACATACTCCGGCAAATTGCTGCATAAATGAGTTTCTTTATGATACTTTGCTTTACTCTGGAACGCCCTTAATTAAAACTACCGGTCATGTCATCGGAAAAACGCGAGCCGCTGCCTTCAGGTACCCGGCTGGATTATTACAAGGTACACAAGCTCATCGGCAGTGGTGGGTTCAGCCTCATATACCTTGGCGAAGAGGATGACACTCATGACGAGGTAGCCATCAAGGAATACATGCCGAAGAAGTTTGGCAGCCGTGACCGGGAAGGCAGGCTCACTTTCGTCAATGACGAGGCCAGGGACAAATTCTACCGCGGCCTGCGCCTTTTTTTCCTGGAGGCCAAAGCCCTCGCCATGCTGCGCCACCCGAACATCGTCAACGTGCGCAACTGTTTTCTGGACAATGATACAGCCTACCTGGTCATGGATTATCAGCCGGGCAAGAACCTGGGACGCTACATCAAGCGGCGCAAGGGCGGCCTCAGTACGCGTTTTCTGATGACCGTGTTTCCACCCCTGCTGGAAGCCCTGGAACTCATCCACAACGCCCAGCACCTGCACCTGGATATCAAGCCCGGCAATATCCATATCCGCCCCGGTGGCCGCCCTCTGCTCCTGGATTTCGGCGCTGTGTACCACCTGACCAGCGAAGGCAAGAAAAAAGCCCAGGTCATCACTCCTGGCTTTTCCCCCATCGAGCAGTACCGGGGCATCACCAAAGTGGGACCCTGGACGGACATCTACGCCATCGGCGCCAGCATGCGCACCTGCATCGAGGGCCGTCCCCCACCGACGGCTACCGAGCGCCATGCCAAGGACACCATGGTTCCCGCCGTGGAAGCCTTTGGCAAACACTATCCCCGGCATATTCTGGAAGCAATCGACAGCGCCATGGAAGTGGATCCGCAGAAACGCATCCAGTCCGCCGCCCTGCTGCTCAAGGCCCTGAACCGCGACCCCTCCCGTCAGAGGAGAACAGGCTGATGGAACTGGCACGCATCTCTCTGCAGGGCGACCGTCCCAACAACCAGGACCGTTGTGGCATATTCAACAAGGAAGGCAGTTGCCTCATGGTATTGGCAGACGGACTGGGCGGTCACCCCAAGGGAGAGGTTGCCGCGCAGATCGTGCTCAATGTCTGCGGGCAACTGTTTGCCCGGACACCGGTACCCGTGACGGCTCCCCGGCTGTTCTTTCACCATTGTGTCAATCGGGCTCATGAGTACATCACCCAGTACGGGCAGAACCAGAAGCCTGCAGTAGCGCCCCGCACCACCGTTGTCATGGCCTTGTTGCAGGAAGGACAATGCCATTGGAGCTATGCCGGAGACAGCCGCTTTTACATGCTGCGGGACGGCCAGGTCTATCTGCAGTCCACGGATCACAGCATTGCCCAGCGCGATGCCAATGGCGCCCTCACCAGCAATCGCGCCCTCACCCGCTGTGTGGGGGGGCTGCGCAGCGCCCCCATGCCAGCCACGGAACCTCCCGTATTGCTGCGTCCAGACGATGTGCTTCTGCTTTGCTCGGACGGTCTCTGGGGGCAACTCCCCCAGCAGCAGCTTGTGGATACCCTGTGCAATGTTTTCCCCCTGGACAAGGCCCTGCAGATGCTGGGCAGCGCTGCCGAAAACAACGGAGCCAGCTGCAGTGACAACATCAGTGCTGTGGGCGTCCGCCTGGGCTATGGAGATTGCGGCGTAAATTCTGTTGTTCCTTCGGAGGAAGAAGAAAGCGATCTCTTGTCCGCCATCGAGCACCTGAACGATCTTATCGGACACAATCTTCAGGAATAGGTAGAATCCTGTCCATCCGTAACGACTCCGGAGGAATCTCCATGAGACCCAGTGGCCGCGCCAACAACGAAATGCGTCCGGTAAGCTTTATCACCCACTTCACCAAACATGCCGAAGGGTCTGTGCTGGTCAGTTTTGGCGACACTCGGGTAATCTGCACCGCTACCGTGGAAGAACGCACCCCGCGCTGGCTGGACAAGGATCAGGGAGGCTGGGTGACGGCAGAATACGGCATGCTGCCCCGCTCCACCAACAGCCGCATGGGACGGGAAGCCGCACGTGGGAAACAGGGTGGACGCACCATGGAGATTCAGCGCCTCATCGGTCGCTCCCTGCGCGCCTCCCTGGATCTGAAAAAATTGGGAGAACACACCATCACTCTTGACTGTGATGTCATACAGGCTGACGGAGGCACCCGGACCGCTTCCATATCCGGAGGCTTTGTCGCCATGGCAATGGCCCTGGACGGATTGATCAAGAAAGGACGCCTGCAGGAAAACCCCATCCTGCATCATGTCGCTTCTGTTTCCGTGGGTATATTCGATGGAACGCCTGTACTGGATCTGGATTATGCCGAAGACTCCAATGCTGAAACCGACATGAACGTGGTGATGAACGATTCCGGAGGGTTTATCGAGGTGCAGGGAACAGCTGAAGGTGCCGTGTTCAACCGGGAAGAAATGGATCAGATGCTGGATCTTGCCGCCAATGGCATACAGCAGATCATCGCGGAGCAACGTACGGTACTGGCTACTTCACCGGCCGACTGAACCCGCTGGCCCCGCTCAGAAACGCATGGAAGAGGGCCGCCCCTTCCAATGGATATTTTTCTCCACCATAGAGACAAAGGCTCCGGCATCCTCGCCAGCTGATGCCAGAACCGCCAGGCTTCCCCATTGTTCAGGCACCACCAATCCGCTCCACTGTTCAGTTTGCAGGGCCTGCGGCTTACTCACATACTCACCCGGCATCAGCAGCAGGCTCACTGCACCTTGTTCTCCTTGCACAACCAGGTGCACCCCTCTGCTCTTGCGCATCCAGCAGGGTGATGCCGCCGTGACACCTTTCACCGCAGCGCTGGATTCAAAGCCCATGGCGTCAAATACCGCCGCCACAGACATGACGTCCAGGGGTTTCATCTGTTGCAGTAATTCTGGTTCAGCCTGAACATGACGAACCACCAGTTGGGCAAGATCTTCCTGGGGAAACATGTTCTGCACCAGATTGTATCCACCCATACCTGCCGCTACCAGCAACAACACAGAAGCGGCTTTTATCCAGGCCCTCTGCCACAGTCTGCGCCTGGGTGCCTGTAGCGAAATCGGTGCCTTTGGGTTCTGAGACTGCAGGAGAACACTGCGCAGCTTGGCCTCGAAGGACTGAACCTGCTCCCATTCTCTCCTGCAGGAAGCGCACTTGTCTTTATGCTGCAGAAATGCGGCGTCAGTCCAGGAAGGATCCTGCAACAGTTTTTTCCGGAAATCTTCACAATTCATGAGGCCGCATTCCAAATGATAGTATTCTGAGTGTCCAACCCAAAACAGATGTTCCGGCAAGGATACAGGCAATATTGCCATCGTCCTGTACCAAGACCCAGGCAAACAGGATTATATTTCTTCCCGTTCTACCTAGGATGGAAACAAAACCCGGTATTGCCGGGTCATAATACCCAGGCTGGACAGGGTCCGGCCCACAATATTTTGCTTTACCACAACCTGATAAGGAGATTCTCAATGAAAAAATCCATAGTTTTAAGCGCTATAACCGTTGCCATGCTGTCCCTGGGCATCAGTGGCGCGGCCATGGCGGGCAAGCCCGGCTTCGAAAAATGTACCGGCATCGTCAAGGCCGGTAAGAATGATTGCGGCACTTCGGGTCACGCCTGCGCGGGTCAATCCAGCAAGGACAACGGTCCTGATGAATGGATCTATGTCCCCAAAGGCACCTGTGAAAAAATCGTTGGCGGCAAAGTAAAGAAATAATCCCGCCTGCATAAGATCCCCGGCAGGCAGAAACCCAATACTGGTTTCTGCCTGCAACAACAGTATCAACCTGTATTCGCGGATGCATAGCGAATTCAGGTTCAAGTCAAGGAGTGCACATGAGTCTGTTGCAAAAACTCATACGGCCTTACAGCGCCACAGCGCGCATACTGGACGCCCTGTCACCACTGTTCGACCTGGGCATACGCCTTTGGGTGGCCTGGGCATTCATCAAGTCTGGAATGGTAAAAATACAAAGCTGGGACAGCACCCTGATGCTGTTCGAGTATGAATACAATGTCCCCCTGCTCAGCCCTCATGTGGCTGCCTGGATGGGAACGGCAGCAGAACTCAGCCTGCCGATACTGGTAGGTCTGGGTATCGCCAGCCGTTTCTCAGCCCTGGCCCTGTTCCTGTTCAACGGCGTTGCGGTCTATGCTTACAGCAGCTTTCTCCTCAGCGGGGAAGGCGCCGCCGGTCTCCAGCAACACATTCTCTGGGGCACCATGCTGCTCATGATCGTATTCCACGGTCCCGGGAAACTGTCAGTCGATCATCTGCTATGTAAAAAGTGCTGACCACAGGAACCCGTGGGTCGGGCTTCAGCCCGACACGGGCTCCGGATTGGGGGTATTGTCGGGCTGAAGCCCGACCTACATCAGCCCCTTGCCCGGCAACAACAGCAATCATTTTGCTGTTCTCGCTTTATCCACATAGCGCTTCATCTGCCGGCCATCGATAGCGCCTGGAATCAGTTCTTCACCAATCACGAAAGCCGGCGTGCCGCTGATACCCAGTCGTTGCGCCCAGATATTGGCGCGGTCCAGTTCCTCCTGCACATCGGGAGATTCCATATCCTTTTTCAGCTTGTCGATGTCCAATCCCACCTGCTTTGCCGCTGCCATGACGCCATCCCGGGAAAGACGGCTGTCCCTGCTCATCATCCGGGAGTGAAACTGTTCATACTTTCCCTGTTTCTGCGCAGCCAGGGCGGCTTTTGCCGCATAGACGGAATTCTCACCCAACACAGGCAGTTCCTTCATCACTACCTTGATATTGCCATCTTTCTTGACCAGGGCATGCATGCTCGGAAATACTGATTTACAGTAGGGACAGTTGTAGTCGAAAAATTCCACAACGGTCACATCCCCGTTGGGGTTGCCCCAAACGGGAGAATGGGTGTTTTCGGTCTCCGCCATGAGTTCCTTGACGCTTTCATTGATCATGGCGGCTTCTGCGGCTTCCTGTTTGCTGCGCCAGGCCTGGATAGCCTCGATGACCACCTCAGGATTTTCCTTCAGATAGCTTCCAATCAGGGCCTGGACTTCGGCCTTCTGTTGAGGTGACAAGGCATCCGCAGCCAGGCTGACACTTGAAAGCCCCATGGCGGATACCAGGCCCAGCGCGGTCATAAGATTGTGTTTGTTCATAGGTTCTCTCTCCTGCTGCCTCCCAAACGTTCGACCAGATGGTCGGCAACCCGGAAAGCGTTGGCGTAAATTGTCCACGTATAGGGGACGGAGCCACCGGTGGGCATGAAGCTGCCATCGGTGACATAAAGATTGTCCAGTTCGTGCGCCCGGCAATGAATGTCCAGTACGGAAGTATCGGGATCATGCCCGAAACGGCAGGTTCCGGCCAGCAGATTGGTGGGAGGGGCGCCCGAAGCAAAGGATATCACCTCATCGGCTCCGATGGCCTTGAGCATTTCTGCCCCTTTTGCAGCCAGGTACCAGCCTACCTGCAGATTGCGCACATGATATCCCGTACGCACCCGGGCCACGGGCATACCCCATTTATCCTTGCGTGACTTATCAAGGCTGACAAAGCTGTCATCCACGGGCAGCCAGTCGCAAAAGGCTTCTATCTTGAGGGACACGCCATCACGAAACTGCGCTTCCAGGATACGCTTCAAAGGCTTGCCCCAGTTGAGCCGGCCATTGCTCTCCAGTTGGCGCTGGGCGCGCAACACCGGACTGGGATGCACGTGCACGAAATCGATGGTGCCGCCTTTCTGCCGGGGGCCGAAAGACTTGTCCTCGATCACATACCAGTCCTGCAGGGCGCGGTTGATAAAAAAGCCGGTCTGCGCCAGCTTCCTGGCCTCATCCTTGCCAAACTTGCTGTACATCAGGCGCCCGGAACCCGCCCCGCCTCCGGCAAACAGCAGGTTCTTTCCCACCAGGCCACTGCTATTGGCCAGCCCCCGGGGAAACTTCGGCCCTGTGGAACGCAGCAGTAGCTTGGCGGTTTCGATGGCCTGACAGGCCACCACATAGATGCGCGCATCCACCTGTTTGAGCTGGCCGCTCCGGTCAATATATTCCACGCCGGTGATCTTTCCCCTGGCGTCGGTGAGAATATGCTTCACCAGGGCATGAGGACGCACTTCGCACCGGCCGGTCTTCACGGCCTTTTCCAGCAAGGCCACGCGGGCACTGCCCTTGGCGGCCGTGGAACAGCCGGTGCTGCCGCAGTAACCACCATTGTAGGCGCAACTGTTCCGACCGGGAGCAGGACGCGAGAGTATGGCGCGCGCCGTGGGAAAAGGATGATAACCCAGCTCCTTGCCCGCCTTGTCCAGCATGGACGCCACAGGATGCTCCTGCAGGGGGGGATAGGGAAAATCCGGCGTACTGCGCGGCTCGGCATGGGGATGGGAGACCACCCGTCCTGAGACCCCCACTTCCGTTTCCACCCGGGTGTAATAAGGCTCCAGGTCCTCGTAGGTGATGGGCCAGTCAGCCACATTGGCACCTTCAATAGGGCCAAACTCCGACAGCAGACGGAAATCCACCGGCTTGAGGCGGTGAAAAAAACCGCTCATGAAGTTGCTGGCGCCGCCCACGCAGTTGCCGTTCCAGAAGTTCCAGCGGCTGTTGGCGGTACTCTGGGCGATCCAGCCGCCATCATCGTCCTCCAGTTCGATGATATGGGGTTCGTCACGACGGTCCGGCTTGTACACATCACGCAGGCAGCAGGCCAGTTCGTCCTTGTAAAAATCGTCCGTGTGCAGCCAGGGGCCGCGTTCCAGCACCAGCACCGAATACCCCGCGCGGGCCAGAGTCAGGGCAACGGGGGAACCGCCAGCGCCGCTACCAATCACGCAGACATCATAATCGTGACTCACAGCAGGAAATACCGTTTATCGGCGGGCGGACGCTTGTAGCCCGGCCGGTGCTTCAGCCATTGCCAGCCCACCTGACCGGGATTGCCTCCATATACCGGATCCGTGAGCAGAGCTTCCATGATGTAGTTCAACAGTTCCCGCAACCAGGCATGGCCGCCCGCTTCCGCCTCGTACTTGCGCAACAGGTCTTCCTTTTCCCCGGTGTTCAGGGAAAGAAAAACCTTGTGATGCGCTTTCTGGCTCAGGCGGGCCAGTGTTTCTGCGCCCTGGCGGAAAAACTGGCGCTCTGTATCCTCCACGGAAGGATCCGAAAGCACCCACTGCAGCCACTGAGCGGCATTCACATCCTTTGCCCCCGGGGCATGGGGCTCGCTGGGGAACAGATGTTCCTGTACAGAGGTGATGAGAGCCCATTGGGCGGCATCCAGTCCCGTAACATCGAGACGGATAGCAGAAAAATCCGGCACCCAGGCCCTGGCTTCCACCAGGCCAGCGCTGCCCAGCAGCAAGCTGCCCATGCTCCAGCGCAGGAAACGGCGGCGTTTCAAAGTTTGCCGCCCTCTTGTTCCTGCACCACGGCCTGCAGCATCCATTCCATCCACTGGGGCTTCATGTAGCCCCGCCTGCGCATGATTTCTTTGCCATCAGCATCCAGAATCAGTACGGCAGGACGCCCATAGTCCCGGTACCGGGCGGCCAATTCAGGGTCTTCTTCATCCACGATCTTCACCGGAATATAGTGCTTGCTGACAGCCGCCAGCACCTTGGAATCCTGCCAGGTAGTGGCATCCATCTTCCTGCAGTAAGCGCACCATTGGGCGCTCAGGTCCACCAGCACCAGGCGCTGCTCCTGCCTGGCCTGCTGAAAAACCCCATCCGACCAGCTTTGCCAGGGTACGCTGCCTCCGGCCACAGCAGCATTCATCAGAAAAGCCGCGGGCAACCCGGCTAGGATTTTCAGAAGGTGTGGATTCGACATCAGTTTTTTCCTCATATTTTTCCCGTTCAGACAACACCCAGACCGCTGCAATGGTAATTTTATGACAAGAACAAAGCACAAAAAGTTACAATTCTTTTTTTACCCAACCATCAGCCAACATGCCACAACAAATCGTTCTTGCGAGCAACAATCCGGGGAAAGTCCGGGAAGTCGGACAAATCCTTGCCGGCCAGGATATAGAAGTTCTGCCCCAGTCGGCTTTCGACATCCCTGAAATCGAGGAAACCGGCCTGACCTTTGTAGAGAACGCCATACTCAAGGCCAGAAACGCCGCAGCCCATTCAGGTCTCCCGGCCATCGCAGACGATTCCGGTCTGGAAGTGGATGCCCTTCAGGGCGCGCCGGGCATCTATTCCGCCCGGTATGCCGGCCCGGACGCCAGCGATGCCGACAACAACGCCAAAATGCTGCAGGCGCTGCGGGACGTTCCCGACGAGGCGCGCACCGCCCGCTTTCAGTGCCTTCTGGTATATATGCGTCACGCCGATGACCCGGTGCCCCTCATCTGCCAGGGCACCTGGGAAGGCCGCATACTTCGCGTACCCCAGGGCGAAAACGGCTTTGGCTATGATCCCCTGTTCTTCGTGGAAGAAAAGCACTGCAGCGCCGCCGAATTGCCTGCAGAAATGAAAAACGCCATGAGCCACCGGGGCAAAGCCCTGCAATGCCTGCTGGAGCGCCTGTCCCATGGCTGAACGCCTCGACGCCCGTCAATGGGGAAACTGGTGGACAAAAAACCATCTCACCAGCTTTCATGGTCATTTTCACAATAACTATGACGGCCCCCTGCGCCAGTTCTGGGAACAGCATTTTGCCACCCTGCCGGAAGGCGCCACCATTCTGGACTTGGCCACGGGCAACGGTGCTCTGGCCCTGCTGGCGGAGGAATACTCCCGGCAGCACCAGAAGAATTTTCACGTTACCGGCATCGATTATGCAGAGATTCAACCCGGAGCACTGCAGGAACGGCATCCCCTCCTGGGCGGGATAACATTCCTCAGCTGCACCGCCATGGAAGCCACGGGGCTGGAAAGCGCCAGCCAGGACATGATCATGAGTCAGTTTGGCTTCGAATACGGTGACATGCCTGCTGCTATCAGGGAGATCCGGCGCCTGCTCAAGCCTGGCGGCTGCTTCCACGCCATGCTCCACCACCAGGACTCGGCGGTGCTGGCCCAGGCCCGGGAAGCCCTGGCCCAGATCAAACATTGCGAAAAATCCGCTGCAGCGGAAACCGCCTCAGCCTTGGTGGAACTGCAGGCCAGGCTGGCCAGGGAGAAGAAGCTGTCCGAAAAGGATCAGCAGAAAGCCCGCCAGCTGCACCAGGCTCTGAGGGAAAGCCTGGAAAAACTCAATCGTTACGCACGGCAGCTGAAAGATCCTTCTCATGTGCGCATGTTTACCCAGAGCATCATGGTTTTATTCGACCGGCGCAATGCCGGGCGCATCAGCCCACCACAACGCCTGCAGACTATCCAGCGCCTGATGGCGGAGAACGAGAGCTACCGGCAGCGTATGAAAGATCTGCGCTCGGCAGCCTATGGGAACAAAGATTTTCAGACCCTGAAGAAATGTCTGAAACAACAGGGCTTCATATCCGTTTCCACAGGGTCTCAGGAATACGCGGGACGGCATTTCTGTCACACAGTAAGCGCTTGTCTGGCTGATTGATCCGATTGACGCTATTCCAAGTAATACCGGATCAATACTCCAGGTCATCCGCTACAAAAAGCCGCGAAGGGGTGCCATCCAGAATACGCCTGAGAATATGGTTCATGGTGTACACATCATTGTCAAAGCCCCCATGGCTGGTGCTGCGGGTGATATTTCCCGTAGTGCCGTTTGAGTAGTGAATGCGTGGCAGATCCCCCACTGCAGTTACATCTGCAGAAAACTTCTGCATCCCCAGCAGGGGCTTTCCCTGTTCCCGTTCAAAGGCATTGGACACCAGGTAGAGCAAAGACTTGTGATACAGGGGCGTGACCGTATCATCTTGTTCCAACTTGTCCCTCAGGTTGTAAATGGCCATCTCCCGGATGCGCAAACGGCCCGTGGCGTCCAGGGCTGGCACATAGGACTGTTCATACCAGTCCAGGGTGCAGGCCGGAGCCATGAGAGAGCAGGTCTGAATTTCCAGTTGGCGGCGGCTCAGGCTGCGCAGCAGGTGGCCAATGGCAATGCCCCCGGTACTGTGCCCTACAAGATGCAAGCGCAGGGTCCGGCTTTTGTTCCTGAACTGCTGCAAGAAGATTTCCAGGGCATTGAAAGCAGCGCCATCAGGCTCAAACGCACGGCGGGCGTCTTTCTTCATTTCTTCCCACACGAGGGTGCCGGGCTTGCGCAACAAGCCTTCCACGAACCTGTCCGCCCAGTCTGAAATACCCCCTACCCGCGCAGAAGCCGCCTGGGACTTGCTCGCGATGAGATCCTTGAGTTCCTCTGCCAGCCCGGTGTCGTACATGACATGAAAAGGATAGATGCCATTGTCCTTGAAGACCTCGCGCATGGCCGCCACCCTGCGGGCGGAATCCACCGGGGAATTCAAGCCCCCGTGGACGTACAGCAGCAGGTGATCATAGTCATCACTCCCCGCGACCAATTCCGCCGTCTGCTGTACATCGAAGGCGTTGCTCCAATACCGCCCCGACTCCTTATAGTTTCCATCATCCACATGCACGAAGTGTCCAGCGATCTCTGACCGGGGTGGCTTGGGTCTGGCCTGTGTGTCCTGCTTGGGCAGACGGGAATGGGTGGCGCGCAAACCAAAGATGGAGGGCGTGGGCAGCGCCAGGCGGAATACCCAGGCATCCATGACATTCTCTATCCAGTCTTCATAAGTCCAGTGAGCCAGCCCATTGAGGCCCCAGCCATCCGTCCATGAATTCTGCAGCCAGAACCCCTTGTCATCGTAGCCGACAACCGCAAAGGCATGCCCGCCATCCACCTTGTCCTGCTTTTCGATACGGCCCTCGGGTGGATCATCCCAACCGCTGTGTACCCGGGAGGAAACCACGATCACGCCGGCCTCGTTGAGCGCGGCATGATAGTGACTGATTTCGGGTTTCAGGCGATAATAGGCCCCCACCGTATGACTACGGGCTTCTTTGGCCCGGCGCACGGTCAGTTCACCCTTGCGGCTCATGCGGAAGGGCCAGTAATCCTCTCGGCATACTCCCATGTTGCGCCATCCCTTGATGGCGCCCCGCAGGCTGCTGCCGTCATAGTCTTCCCCGGGCCATTCGTCGTGACGCTTGGCCATTTCGTAAAGCATGCGCGGACTGACCCGCAGATCCTGCCCCTGGCGTGCATACTGCAGATTGATGGCTGCCGCCAGTGCAAAACCCGTACAGGCCCCCGAACTGTATTGATTGAGAATTTTCAGACCAGGCGGGTAATCCCGCTTGCTCTTGAGGCGAATCAGCGGGGGTTCGTAAATCCAGTCCCGGAGATCAGGTACATCCTGAGTGGCATTCTTCTTGCGGTTTCCCTTGGGCATGACGGCTTCCTTTGCTGATGAACAGGGCTTGGTGTACAGTGCTTTTCCACAATATAGATCATTTCACATTATTTTCATGAAGATTCTTCTCGCCAACCCCCGGGGTTTCTGCGCTGGCGTGGATCGCGCCATCGAAATCGTGGAACACGCCCTGGACGCCTTTGGCGCTCCCATCTATGTACGCCATGAAGTGGTACACAACCGCTTTGTGGTGGAGAACCTCAAACAACGGGGAGCACTGTTCGTGGACGAACTGGAAGAAGTGCCGGATGGCAGCACTGTCATCTTCAGCGCCCATGGGGTATCTCAGTCGGTCAAGCAGGAGGCGGCACAACGCGATCTCCAGGTGTTCGACGCCACCTGCCCCCTGGTGACGAAGGTGCATCTGCAGGTAGCCCGGCATTGCCGCAATGGTTTTGAAGTCGTACTCATCGGCCACAAAGGACACCCGGAAGTGGAAGGCACCATGGGCCAGTACTTCTGCCCCGAGGGCAAGGGCATCTATCTGGTGGAAACTGCGGAAGATGTGTCGCGCCTGCAGGTACACAATCCCCGGAAACTGGCTTTCGTCACCCAGACCACCCTTTCCATGGATGACACAGAACAAATCATCCAGGGCCTGCGCAAGCGCTTTCCCATGATCCAGGGGCCTAAAAAAGATGATATCTGCTACGCGACTCAAAGCCGCCAGGATGCCGTCAAACGTCTGGCGGCAGAATGCGACCTGGTGTTGGTGGTTGGTTCTCCCAACAGCTCCAATTCCAACCGCCTCAAAGAGATCGCCGAGAAACTGGGCAAACCCGCCTACCTGGTGGATGGTCCCGGGGATCTGCGCCGGGAATGGCTGGAAGGGAACCGCATTGTCGGCCTGACTGCTGGCGCATCCGCGCCAGAAGTGCTGGTCAAACAGGTACTTGACCAGCTCCAGGAATGGGGAGCCGGAAAAGCCGAAGAAGACGACGGGGCGCGCGAAGACGTGACTTTTCCCCTGCCAAAAATCCTTCAATAGAGACAACCAGCCGTATAAAGCTGATGGGGCTGTAGGAAATTTCTGAAATTCCCTGCCAGTGCTTGAGACGGGCACGGCCATTTTCTTAAGATATATCCATAACCAACGGATGGGTTATGGAGAGAAAAATGGACTTTAGAAAGGGCATCACCCTGATCGAACTCATGATTGCAGTCGCAACCCTGGGTATTCTGACTTCCCTGGCAATACCCTCACTGAATCACCTGAGAGCCAGTAATGCCATGGCTGCCAGTCTCAACCTGTTTTTGGCCCAACTACATCTGGCACGTTCCACCGCTATCACCCGGGAACGTCACATTACACTGTGTCCGGCATCAAGCCCGACAAGCTGTAGCAACGATTCCAGCAGCTGGGCAGGGGGTTACCTGATTTTTACAGATAAGAACAAGAACAGCGAACCCGATCCGGATGAAGAGATTGTCAGCTACACCACCCAATCGCCACGAAACATCCAGATCCGCTCTTCCCGCTTCCGTAACCGGATCAGTTTCTTGCCTCAGGGACGGGCCTGGTTCTCAAATGCCAGCATCTACTTCTGCCATTCACAATACACTGATTTAACGAGGAAAATCATCATCTCCAACAATGGCCGCGTTCGCAAGGAGAAAGTCCCGCCCGAGACGCCTACCCCATGTAACCCTTCCGAGGGAAGATAACAGCGACAAACGGCAGCATTTAGGTGACCAGTGGTCATTGGCTGCATCCCCTCAGCCGCCTATACTGGTACCCATGAAAAATTCATCTGGAATCAAACCATGGCAATAAGAGGGGAACAGGGGTTCACGTTGCTGGAAGTGCTGATAGCCGTTGCGGTTCTTGCCGTGCTGGCAGCGCTCGCCGCGCCCAACTTCAGAACCATGATGGACAGGAATGCCGTCACCACCCAGGCCAATGAGCTGATGTCCAACATTCTTCTGGCCCGGAGTGAAGCCGTCAAACGAGACCAGAGGGTCGTGATCCGGCGTGCAGGGGGATGGAAAGACAGGGTTGTCGTATTTGCCGATGCGAACAACAATGACACTTATCAACCTGCAACAGATGGGCCTTTGATCGTTGACCACAGATCCCCGGGAAACACGGTGACCATTACCGGCAACGGCGCCACAGCAACTTTTATTCGCTACAACAGCCGGGGACGCGCCGTTACTGCTGGCGGTAACAATTTTACGCCAGGTTCAGACTACTTCACCCTGAGCAAGAACGGCCAGACCCGTTACATCAGTTTCAGCCCCACAGGACGACCCCGCGTACAGGAGACCCACCCATGAGTATTTCCCTACGTTTCCAACAGGGTGCCACCCTGCTGGAGGTCATGATCGCCGCCATCATTATCGGCATTGGACTTTTGGGCATCGCCTCGTTGCAGGTCAAAGCGATGCAGGGTTCCACAGATGCAGAATTCCGCGCCAAGGCCACGGATCTTGCCTGGGCTCTTGCGGATCGTATTCGCGCCAATCTTCCTGCCGACAACAGTTATCTGGCTGGCAATGGATATACGACCGACCCGCAAAATACCATCTCTACCTGTCCAACAGCCGCAGCACCCTCAGTCTGCTCTGCGGTTCCGGGCGGCGCCACTGTTGCGCAAGGTACCTGTACGGCTGCCAATATCGCCTCTGAAGATATCGAGCAGATATTTTGTGGCACGGATTTTGGCATCAACGATCAGCTCCCCGGCGGCACCCTGACGCTGACCTGTGCTGACATTGACACAACAGATGCCGATGCCTGCACCACCGGCTCTGAAATGACCATCACCATTACCTGGCAAACCCGGGAAGATGACCCGTTCAACACCGGAAGCAACACTGACCGTATTGTCATGCCCTTCATACCCGGAGCTGCACAATGACTCTGTATGGTGAAAAACAAACCCAAAAAGGTTTTTCCCTGATGTCCTTGCTGGTAGCGGTGGCCATCGGACTTTTCCTGATTGGCGCCGTCATCAAGATTTATCTCGACAGCAAGAACAGCTTCAGCACCCGTAACGTCGTCGCTGAAGTCTCCGAGAACACACGTTTTGCCCTTGACGACATGCGGCGCATCCTGGTCATGGCCGGAAGGGGCGTTAGAGCCATCGAAGACCAGTTCAGCAACCGCCGTCCGTTCCCAGAGATCAACGCCAGCGGGATTGTCGATGGTGGGTCCAGCGGATCAGACACTATTGCCATCCGTTACCGCCGGGGCCCCAGCTGTGGGGCTTATCAGAATGTCAGCACCAGTGAACGTCCCAGCATGGTACGTTTTTATGTAACAGACAACAGCGGTGACGGCAGTGCGGATGACCTGGTATGCGAACTCACCACCTACAGCGGTGGCGGCAGCACTACTGTCACACGCACCCTCATATCCGGCGTTCAGAAGCTCAAAGCACTTTATGGTGTTGACGACGATGCCGACGGATACGCCGACCGTTATCTGACCCCGTCCCAGATTGGCACCGCATCTTCACCTGTCATTTCGGTTCCCCCTGGCGCCAACACCCCCTGGGCCAAAGTTGTTTCCATACGCATAGGTCTTATGATCGGCAGCGAAAGTACCCTGCCCGCTTCTGTGGGTCACCAGATCCCCGCCGGGGGCAACCTGAATGTTCTGGGTCTGTCCATTTCCAAGCCAGACACAGATCGTCTGTACAGAGTAACGACGACCACCCTTGCACTACGTAATCTCAACCCCGTCATACAGAGGCAGTAACCATGAACAGGTATTTACTCACCCATTCCCGCTTCCACAGGCAGAACGGTGCTGCTCTGATTGTTTCACTGTTGCTGCTTACGGTCATCACGCTTCTGAGCCTGACAGCCATGCGCAGTTCAACCATAGATACCAAGATCGCTGTCAATCATCAACAGAAGCAGCTGGCTTTCCAGGCGGCAGAAAATGCTTTTGCCAAGCTGACCAGCCTTCCACCCGACGAAATGCAGGACCTGGATGTACCAGGAACCACGGGTTCTGTAGAAAACAATGCGGATTTCATCCCGGTTGATGCAAACGCCCATACCAGCGCCGACCTGGAAATGACATTGCCGCCCGGCGGCATATCCCGGCCTGGTCAATACAAGTTTTCCGGCTTTGGACTCAATATCAAAACCATCGTTTTCCAGGCAGATGCCTTCGGTGAAGTCGATGGCACCAATGCCCGGGTCCACAATCGCATGGAAGTCGCACTGGTCAGAGAATGAGGATTCATACCATGAACATGCCCCACAGCAAGAAAAAGACTCTGGCGGTCAGCGCCATCCTTTCCTCGGCCATTGCCGCCGGCAGCGCCCAGGCGGATGATGTGGAAGTGTACGTCGTTCCGCCTTCTGATCCTGTCGCACCCAATGTACTGTTCGTATTGGATGAATCCGGAAGTATGAACTGGGGGAACCCCAAGCGGATGAACCAGTTGAAGAGCGCCATGACCACCGTATTGAACGATACGGCCAATGACGATATCAATGCAGGTATCCTGGCTTACACCACCCGCTCTCACCCCACACGCATCGTGCATAACTTTGGGCTGATCAAAAACGACCGGACCACCATGATTGCTGCCGTGAACAATCTTACTCCTCTGAGCGGCACACCTTCTGTCCATGCACTTGCCTCAGCCGTACGCTGGTACGAAGCTGGTTTTCGCGGACAACCTTCGCCTCTGGGCGCCAATCCCGCTGGGAACTGGTGCAAGCCCAATTACATTGTTTTCCTCTCGGATGGTAGCCCCAACAGTAACAGCTATACCAATGACATCGGCAGCACCCTGACCCTTAATACCAATCCCGATCGATACCGGGGTACCAATTGCGCTACCAATGTCAATTTCTTAGGTGGCAATCCCTATACCGGAAACAACAATGGTGGTTCCTGTGCTGGTGAAATTGGCCAGTGGAGCTTGAACACGGATCTCAAGACCGGTGGCGAATGGGACTGGGCCGATGAAGACAGCACGCACAATCCCGCTGACAAGCGTGTTCAGAACATCACCATTCACACCATTGGCATGGCCATGGGAGACAGCTCGCCACCAGCCAGTAGCCGGGAGAGATTCATGAAATGGGTGGCCAACCAGGGAGGCGGCAGCTATTTCCCTGCAGGCAATGCCGCCCAGCTCAGCGCCGCCTTCCAGCAGATCCTCAATGAGGCAAAGA
>JALWRH010000022.1 GCA_026994195.1 Sedimenticola sp.
CACCCTGCCCGGCATCGACTCCTTTGCTGTGGCGTACCATTCCGTATGGAAAGCCTTGTGGCAGAATTATCTGACTCAAGGCAGCTGGAACCTGTTTGCCTGGCTGTTCCTCCTGGCGCTGATGTACGCCGTTCTCAGCAGAAGAATCTCCCGCAGGATGCTGCCCGCGACCTTCCTGGTGGGAGAAGCCTTCCTGTTCCTGTTCATCACCTTCTTTTTCACTTACCACTATGCGTCTGCTCTGGATGGCACGACCATCAACAGAGCCACATTGCACATGGTGCCCATGCTGTTCTTCTATCTGCTGTTGCTGTACCAGCCCAAGGAAATCATTACCAGTCCTTAACAGGCTGTTGTCGGGCTGAAGCCCGACCTACGGCTTTGACGAGAAGCTGTGTCATCAAGAAAAAAGAGGCGCAAAGCGCCTCTTTTTTCCGATTTCTGTATCCAGCGATCAGAGATTGAAGGTGCGCACCAGGAACACCGCCATCTCCGCCCGGGTCACGTCATTATTCGGGCAATAGTTACCCCCACCACAACCCGAGGTTATGCCTTCTGAAACCAGCTGCTCTATCCAGTCTGCTGACCAGTAGCTTGCCGGAACATCGGCAAACTGCGTGCCCGTGGCCGCTGGCGGCGTGTAAGCCGAGCCGTGCTCGGAACGCAACAGGAACACGGACATTTCAGCGCGGGTCACGTTGTTGTCCGGGCAGTAGTTACCCCCTCCGCATCCTCCAGTGATACCGTCTGCTGACAGCTGCTCCACCCAGGCAGCCGCCCAGTAAGTATCCGGAACATCGCTGAAAACCGTTCCTGTTGCCGGCGGCGGCGTATAGGCGCTGCCGTTGATGCCCCGCTCCAGGAACACGGACATTTCCGCCCGGGTTACGGGATCCTCGGGACAATAGTTGTTGCCTCCACAACCGGAGGTGATGCCGCTGGAACCCAGGGTTTGAATGAAGTCGTAAGCCCAGTAATCGAAGGGTACGTCATCGAACAGGGGGCCAGTGTAGACATCGTTGAAAAACCAGTTGGCCGTATCGTTGAAATAGATGTCGGCTGATGAGATGACCACATGATCCGTGGCGACAAAGTTTCCTCCAACAGAACACTGGGCAAAACCCGTCTTGGTGTTATCGAACTGCAGATTGACATCACAATCTGTACTGGTGATCCCCTGGTAAACCAGGCGCACACTGTAGTCATCTGTTGTTGAAGCCACCTCATCGATGCCGCTGATGGCATACAGCAAGGTCGCCACATCATCAGGACTCAGCGTGCGTTGCGCTTCGTCATTGCCGGTACCCTGTTGCATGACGGCTTCTGTATCCGCCACTCCCAGCAATGCACCCACGCTGCGATCTGCATTGGCGGCGAAACTGTGCCCCGCAGGGAGATTTGCCACATCGCGGGAATAAGTTGAGGAATCCACGACAGCGTCAATGGTGAAAGGGTCGTTGTTGGAGATGCGGAACCAATGCAGGTTGACATCATCACCCCGTACGTCATCACTGGAACCAATCACCCCATCTGCACCAGCATCGATGTCGAACACTCCATTCGATCCTTTGGTGGCCTTGGTGTAGTTGGTATCGCCTCCAGACAGGCCAGATTCCGATGCCGCATTAGGATGCGCCAAACCCAGGCAATGGCCCATCTCATGAAGCACTGTGGATTCAAAATCAACAGCACCAGCGGGAATATTGTTGTCCGCGCCAAACAGCAGATTGCCCGTGGTGGCCTGCTTGGCGTTGTAAACTGCCACCACATTGCGCACGGAGGTTTCCATGGCACTGGCATTGGCGCTGGCCGGATTGATGCACACTTTAACCACAACCTCCTGGTTGGAGGCTGATCCCGTATATCCGGTGGGATGAGTAACAATATCCAAGCCGTTGGCATCGCTTGCAAACATGTAGGTGCCTGCCTGAACACTACCTGCAAACACCGTGAGTACAGCGCCCATCAAGGGCGTCAGAAAAGAAGAACCCACTCTGACTGAGAGGGAGGTGCATTCTGTATTCATCATATTGTCCTCCACCTCAGTCCAGCTTCTTCATTTTTGGATGATGCAGCAGCTTCTGCAGATAACGTTCTGTATCCGCCAGCTCCACCAGCTCTTTCAGTTCAGTATGCCGCTGGGCATCGTTCTGCAGGTTGGCCCAGGTGATATCCTTTTCCGGGCCATTGATGCCCGAATTGACTATCATGTGCGTATAGGTATTGTCCGAAATCTCGAATAACATAGCTCCCCCTGCCCTGGCCGTATTCTCCGCAGCATGGAGCGCCCTCTCCATCCTCGCCTTGTCAAAGGCCGCCACCAAAGGACTTTCCAGCCTGTCTTTCAGCGCCTTCAATTCTGTATCGGACAGGAAATACTCATAGTCCCCACTGTTCTTCTTCCAGGCTGGTAAATGCACCAGCACACGCCCGCTATCAAACACGCGGAGCATGGGAACGCCGTCAGAGGCAATCATGTCATTGGTTTGGGTATACTGCAGAAGCTCCTGCTCGCCTGCAGGGCCTGCCGCCAGGGCGGCGGACAGCGATCCGCTACACCCTAGCAGTAATAACAAATATCTGAATATCTTAGCCATTTTCACGCTCTCCACGAGGCTTGGGAACCCGCCGAATCGGGAGCCGAATTTGTCAGCAGCTCCGGCGGAATATTGCTTGAAACACCACTGCTCTGTTCACGCCCAGCTCGGCGACGAGCGCCAATTGTAACAGCAGAACAAGGAAGCATGGAAAGCTGGAATTCAATTTGTGCCCGTGATCTCACCAAGATCTGATTCGGGAAAACAGGAGATTTCTCAGTCCTCCAGGCAGGGGAATCCAGCATACCTGGTAACTGGATCAATAGCCCGTTCTATGAACCACAATTCTTATGGTTTTTAACATTCGGAGATGAATCAACAATCCCGGCAAAGTCCTCTGTTGTCAAATTGGCTGATTCCAGTACATAGCGCCGCATCCCGGTCAGCACTTCCGAGCGTTTCTCTTTGAGATAGCGGCAGCCATAGTCAACAAATTCCAATGCTGTCCGGTCATTGCCATCCAGCGTGTGGCACAGGGAAGACAGACCCAGGTCAGACATCAGGCCCGTCACTTTCTCGTCATATGAAAAGGCCAACATGGGCTTCTCCAGCAACAGGGCCAGAATCAATGCATGAAAACGCATGCCAAAAACCATTTCACAGCCATCGAAAACCGCTCCGGCTCCAGCGAGTCCCTGGGTGAGATCCCAGCTTCGCACATCACCCAGTTTCAAAGAGTCTCCCAGGCGCTGGCAAAATTCGACATCCATTCGGGGATCAAAGGCCACCAACACGGGTTCCAGGCCCCGCTGCATGATACCTGTGAGCACCTTTCGCCAGAAGGACAGCCCCTGATGCTCTCCGGATGGCCCCCAGGGCCTGGGCGCAACCCCAACCAAGCCCTGCTGAACAGGCGCTTGCCTGGTAGGTCGCAATACCTTGCCCAAAGTCAGCACAGGATCCCGTGTCAGCCGGTAATCGTCCCGATGATACAATTCCCGGGCAATATCGAGAGACAACTGATCCCGCAGGCTGACACTGGATGCGTACCGCAGCACATTGCGCAACAGATACCTGCCCAGATTGCTCTTGGGTCTACGCAGGCTGTTAGCGAACAGGGCATAGGGTATTTGTTGCTTTCTCAGGTAAAGAGTGCGGGAATGCCAGCCAATCAGGTGGGTAAGAGGCGTGTCATACAAAAGCCCGCCCGCGCCGATTATCACCCTGTCCGGTAGCGGCTGCCCCTTGCGCAGGGAGTGTCTCCTGACGATATTCCTCAGGCGCTGAAAATAATCGGGAAAATCCCTGTAGTCCAACCAACGCACATCAGGCTGTATCTCCTGTGACACCGCCGGATCAAAAGAGTAACACAAGGCTTCAATGCCCTTTGCGTCCAGAAAGCCGGTTTCTGCCAGGCCAATCAGTTCATCTCCCAGGTTTCCGCCACCAAAGCCGCCCATCACAGCAATTCTGCCATTCATGATGCCTGGCCTCCTGACAGGAACCTGTAACCACCAATACGCTTCAACCACCAGGCCTGATAACTGCACGCAATCAGATGTCCAACTATGACCGAAACCAGCAGGCCGGCAACACCATGTCCAGGCATGAGAAGCCCCGCTGTAAGCAACAGGGCTGTCAACGCCAGGGTAAGAGCATGCAAACGAACCCGGTGATGCCCATGAAAGGTCAGCAAAGTGCCCAAGTATCCCAGGCCAATGCGTAAAATGGCGACCACAGAAAAATACGGCAGATACTGCACCAAGCCTTCCAGCGCCTGCCCATACAGCAGGCGAATCACTTGATCGGGGAAACCCCAAAGCAGCAACCACACAGCCAGCGCCAGCATTGCGCACAGTACGAGATAATACCGCTTGTGAGTATCACCATGTTCACCACGCAACCGCGGTAGATAAAAAACAGTCAATACTTCTGTGAGCATCATCACCATCAAGACGATTCGCACCCCACCCTGATACATGGCCAGTTGCTCCGGGAAGAGCACATACATGAGGGTGGAGTCCAGCAACAGCAGCGCATAACCCACCAACGCAGTTACACCGTACAGGGAAGAGCGTTTCAGATACACGGATATCCGGTGCCAGTGCAACTGAGGACGGTGGGCTTCCAGGTGCAGCCGCGAGAAATAACCTTTGGACATCAGCAGCATCAGCAGACGGAGCAGGACGAAAACCCCAATGACCGTCCATAGCGACGCGGCATCAAGCAATGCCAGAAAGGCAATGCCCAGCAGTATTCCAAAATTGTAGAAGGTCTGGCCTATGGTTTCTATGTGGTAACGCCCCTGCACCCTGAAGTGATACAGATAGTGCTGAGTCAGCGCGAGCATGGCCGTTGAAAACAGTAGCAACATATAGGGCAGGTAGTCTCCAGACAACTGTCCTCGCAGGGAAAACAGTGCAAAGCCCAACCCTCCCATGAGTACAAGACCCGCTGCGCTGGTGATGTACTTTACCCTGAGCAGGGCGGCAATCCGGAAGTACCTGGCCCGTAAAACGGCTTCCACCACCAGGAAGTAAAGGCCAAAATCCATCAGTACCAGGGCGAAGTTTGCCAACAGGAAGAGAAAGGACAAACGCCCGAACTCTCCCTCATTCAGCAATCTGGCCAACCAGAAGAAGACCAGGCTGTTACCGGCAAAGCGGGCAAAGAAAGAAAATCCGTTGAACAGAAAGTCCTTCACGGGATTTGCTAGGTACGACTCAGCATCTGCAATGCCGAAATCCGTTTCTGCTCATTCTTCCAGGACAGCAGAGCCAACAATTGCTTGCCAAGCCACCAGGCTATCACGGAGGGCAGGAGGCCGAAAAAGATGATGGGCATGACGCCAGAAGTCACCATTCTTGCCATATTCAGGGAAATCAGAAGAAGCAATATTCGGGACTGAACATCATTTTTTCCTGCAAGAACCTCATAAGTCCATCCCGCAAGCAAGCCCATGAGAACGCCGTGCAGAATTACTCCAGGAATACCGAAATTCACATAGGCCTCGCCGGGTGCAGTGACTGTAATGCCCCCACCTGGAAACTCCAGGCCAAACAACTTTTTCAGGTAGTCTCCCAGAAATTCCCCTGGTACGCCGGGCACCGCCACCATCAGGTCATTGTAAAAACTGCTCCCCAGAAAAAATCCTGTGTTATCAAATTCATTTAGAATAGTTTGCAGATTTCCAAAATGAACCACGGCCGGCCAGATAATGACTCCCGGATCCAGCATGAACTCGCCAGTTTTTCGGTAGTAACCTACCAGAGCCAATAAGACAAACAGGCCAACTCCCAACACCACCCAACGCATTTGCAGTCGCTGCCTGTTTTGATAGCCACGAGAAAAGATAACCCGGGCCAGCAGCATGGTCACCAGCATGAATGCCGCGGGACCCCGGAAACCTACACCCATCAACATGGCAGTCGCTGCACCTGTCAGTATCCACACCAAAGCATGTACCAACAAACTGTGGCGTTTTCCGGTCAAAGCCAGATGCAGGTACACCAGTCCCATGGTTAAAAAACCGCCTCCCAGCAGAATATACCGTCCCAGCCCCTGCTTCATGGTCACCCGGGCCATCTCCACGTGAGCAGCCAGCGCGGGTATTCCCCCTGCTTTGGCATAGAAGACAGCCATGAACAGCATACCAATGCCCCAAAACAACACACCCACTGTCCACCAGCCCCGAAGCTCTGACAGGTAAACCCTAGCGGTCGTTACGGGTCTTATTCCAAACAGCAAGGGAACAGATACCACAGAAACCAGGAAGCACAAACCGTAGAGTAGTATGACCGCCAGGGTTCTGGCATCGACTTCCACCGGCAGATTCTGGGGAAAGACAATCAGGGATACCGGGCCAAGCACCAGAAAAATCAGGTAAAAACTCAAAAAAAAACTACCCGGGTGCAGCAGATTGAAGAGCACCAGACGCCGCATTACCTATTGTCCTTTGCACCGGGCTCCGGAAGTGGAGAATCCACAGACTTCTTCCTGGCCTGGTCCAGCAGCTCCTGGGACAAACCACAGCTGTTGTCCGGGTCACGGCTGATCAGCATATCCAATGCATGGGGATGCCCTTGTCTGGCGGCCAGGCAATACCATTTTGCCGCCTGTTCATTACTCTTGGTTACACCAAACCCATTGGCGTACAAATTGCCCAGGGCAAACTGGGATTCTGCATGACCTGCATCCGAACCTTTGCGAAACCATTCGGCGCCCATGGCATCACTCTTCTCGACTCCCCGACCATTGGAATAGGCATATCCGACAGCATACATCGCTTCAGGGTCGCCAAGATCTGCCGCCTTCTTGTACAGCTCGAATGCCTTGAGATCATTCTGCTCTACGCCCTTGCCTTCGGTATACAGCTTGCCAAGGGCGTACAAGGCCTTGGGGAAATCTTTTTCCGCTGCCGCATTGAACCACTTGAAAGCCTTTTCCAAATCAGCCTTCCCACCTATCCCATTGAGATACATATAGCCCAGATCATTCTGGGCGCGAGGCAGGCCATTCGCCGCAGCTTTCTCCAGCCAGGCACGGGATGCTTTTGGATCCTTCTCCAGATTCTTACCCTTCAGGTACATCTCCGCCAGATCATACTGAGCCTGGGCATAACCCAGTTCAGCCGCTTTACGGATTTTCTCTACAGCCTGGGGACTGTTCTTGTCCACCCCCCTGGCCGGGTTCATCATCCCAAGGCGGTAAATGGCTTCCAGATTCTTCTGTTCTGCGGACTTGCGCATGAGCGCCATGGCTTTCTCAATGTCTTTTTCGACACCCAGACCTTCCAGGTACATCATGGCAAGAGCCAATTGCGCACGGGAGTCGCCTTTCGCTGAGGCTTTTTCGAACCATTCGACGGCAGCCGCAGGATCCTTGTCCATGCCCATGCCCTGTACGCTGAGCAATCCCAGTATATACATGGCAGGTACATGCCCGCCGGCCGCAGACTTCCTGAACCATTTTATCGCCTGGTTCATGTCTTTTTCGACAGACTGGCCCCGCTGGTAGGCCAACCCAAGATTGAACTGTCCCTTGGCATGGCCATTTTCCGCCGCACGGCGATACCAACTCAAGGCGGTATCCTGATCAGCTTCCACACCTTGGCCTTTGGCATACATATACCCAAGGCTGAACTGCGCTTCTGCATCCCCGCGCTCCGCCAGGGGGCGCCATATCTCCAAAGCCTTCGCGTAATCCTTTTCCTCGTAGGCCTGAAGACCATCTTCATAATCCTTGGAACACCCGGCCAGCAGGATGAACACGAACAACAACAAAAATATACGGAATACTGCCGGCAGATTGATTGATTGACTCAACATGAATGGATTTCCTGTCAATGGATGGTCGTTGGACAATGATTCAGTGTTGACGTTTCCAGGCCCCAAGCTGCCGTCGCATGTACTCCGCGAACATGACAGCAAACCAGGCCGCCAATAACCCCATAAGCAGGCTCATAATAATAATCCATTTTGCTGACAAACCTACATGGTCAGGCATGGGGGATGCCAGGGATTGAATCCTGGTCAGGCGCAAGCTGTTTACCTCTTTCTTGAGGAGCGCGATTTCCGCTAATGCTGCTTTTTCATTGCTTTGAGCAACAACAATTTTCCTTTTCAACTCAGACAGAACCAGGTTCTGTTTAATATTCAACTCGTCTTCCAGGGCATCCCTGTGCTCGAGCAGAGCAGGCATATCCAGTTGTGCAATATACAGAGCAGGAGCGCTATTCTCTCCATCAGTCTTCTCCACTATCGCCTGCCGGGCCCCGGAAAGTTCATCGATTTCAGCATTCAGGCGTTCCAATTGATGCTTCAGGAGTTTTTTACGCTGTTCATGTTGTGCTACTGATTCTTTCAACTGGTTTGATTCCGCAACGGCATCATCCAGTTGCTGTTGCGCTTCCGACAAATGAGACTGGTACTGTGCCATCACCAGCGACTCGTGCTGTTGAACGATTTTCTCTACCACTGAACGATGAAATGCCGAAACAGCTGACTGCTGATCCATACCGGCCTTGGTCATCAGTAACACGATACCCGCCGTACTTTTTGCCTTTATCAGCAATTCAGGCACAGCTCCTTCGGGATGTTCCGAACGCCAGGCTCTTGCTATCTCGGGAACTATGGTTCTTTCCAGCTTGGTTACAACCCCACCGGCATCTTCCACCAGTTTGCCGGAAACACTGTTGCTACCATAGGCCGACCCTATCTGTAATACCGTAACAAAGCTGTTTTGTGGAGTACGGTTCATGGCCACCACTACACCAGTTAAAAAAACGGCTGCAAAAACACCGATAAACAGTATCTTACGCCGTAAGATCGCATAGAAAATCGCTATCGGATTAAACGCTTCAGAGCTGTCTGCAGAAGACGGGTCGTGCTGGGATGATGAAGAACTCATAGAGATGCAAACCCACTGAGTGGACAATGAAAAATACCGGCAGAAGGCATGGTAGCCAATTTATATTGCCCAACGCAATATTGTCCGACCCAATAAAACCGGGAGCAGAAAATCTGCTCCCGGTTTTGTTGTAATAAACGATTTTTCACCTGCCCCCTGGGACAGCCGACAATGCACGCCGGATGGCGTACACTGCCGGTTGGCCATCAGGGATGAATCGGCAGGTTGAAATCGCGTTGGATAAACACAGCCATCTGGCCTCGACTAACTGGATCAGCAGGGCAGTAATTGCCACCGCCACAACCTGAGGTAATACCCTCGGTCACCAGTTCCTCTATCCAGTCAGCACCAAAGTCGCTGGCAGCCACATCACCAAACACCGTACCCGTGGCGGGAGGTGGTGTGTAGCTGGCGCCATGCTTGGCACGTAACAGGAAGATCGCCATTTGCGCACGGGTCACATTGTCGTCCGGGCAGTAGTTTCCACCACCGCAGCCAGAAGTGACCCCATCCGCGACCAACTGTTCGACCCAAGAGGCCGCCCAATAGCCGATCGGCACATCACCAAATACCGTACCTGTTGCCGGTGGTGGCGTGTAGGTACCGCCATGGATTCCGCGCTCCAGGAACACTGCCATCTGGGCCCGTGTGACATTGTCCGTATCACAGTAGTTGGGCAAAGGCGTCTGGTTGTCGCAGCCACTGGTGATGCCAGCGAAACCAACGGACTGTATCCAGTTGTAGAACTGATGCGCCGGAGGAACATCCGCAAACATCTGCTCATAGGGTATTACCGTAAACTCCACGGGTATGGGCAACGCACCATAGGGCGCATCATTGGCAGCCCTGACATGAGCCACATAAGTTCCTGCAGTCAATGCGGTACTGTCGAACGTGAACGCAATGGACGTGCTGCTGTTGGCGGCAACGGTTCCCGTCATTGGGTTTTCACTAAGCCAATCGATACCCATCCAAGCGCAAGCGGTGGTCTCACCAGAGTCGATTTCAAGGATGGAGTCGTCTCCAGCACCGGAACTGGCCGGTTGCTGAACAGCCCACAGATGGCCGTCACAGCTCAGACCCAAACCACCTTGCTTGAAGTCCACGATGCCCGTGTCGAAGCTCGCCAGGAGTGCGTAGTTATTAGCGACATCCAGAACAGCAACATCGTCTCCTCCTGCAGCATCGACATTGGACAGGACAAACAGATGTCCGGTATCCGGATTGAAGGCCAGGCCTGAAATCGACAGGCCGACATTCTTGGAATCCAGAATGGTTCCGGTACGGTCAAAGTGATGGATGGTGCTGTCATTCCAGCTGCCGGCGTAGAAAGTATCCGTCAAGGGATCATAGGCCAGGCCGCGCATGGACGTACCAAATGCCGGGCAGATGCTGTTGCCGGTAGGCGCCAGGGTAGCCGGATCGGATTCATAGATACAATTATCGCCTCCGACGTTCACCTGCCACATGACATCATTAACCGCATCATAAGCGCCATCGCCTACAAATACCGCCATCCACGTGGGTGTAATGGTATCCCCCGTATCCGTGCCATTGCGCAGGAAGCGGTGATTGTCATCATCGCTACCGCCAACAGCCGTACCCAGGTTATTCAACCATAGGTCATCGGCATTCTTGTTGAAGGTGATACCCCAGGGGTAGCCCAATCCCGTTGTGAACTGGGCAAGCACGGCTCCTGCCGCATCCGGATTGGGCAACGCACCGGCACCGAGGCTCACGGGAGCCGGAGCATAGCGCAGCAGACTGGCATCGGTATCATCCAAATGCTTGGGGGATGCATGACGAACCACTTCTGCAAAGGGACCCGTGACCTGAGGCAGATTGTGAGGGACATTGAACTCATGCAGTTCATAAGCCACATCCGCTCCGCCACTGTTGATGAGATCCAGATTCTTGGGCCAGCTCATGCCTTCCCACAAGGTCATGGTAATCGGCGATGGAGTCGCCGCGAGCACACCAGCAGGAAGGTTGAAGTCCTGACGCAGAGCACCACCTGCAGGAACGGTCACGGACTGGGTGTCGGTACCATAACCTGTCGCCGTGGCATCAACGCTGATTGCTGCGCCGGCCGGTACAGGCATGGAATAGAAACCGTCATCCAATGCCACATCATCCGGCGTGGCAGCACTGACAGACGCATGAGGGCCATGACTCACAGTGGCGCCATTGACAGGCATACTGGTATTGGCGTCATACACATTGCCCACCAGCAGGCCACCCACACTGGGATCAGGAGAACATCCGCCGACGTTCACATCGTCGATCTGGGCATACCAGTCGAAATCATTGGTATTGGGATCATAATAATGCCAGCGCAACTGGTAACTGCTGGCTCCGGCCAGGAACCCAGTCAGATCCAGGCTGACTGCCTCTCCAGGAGTGGAGCGGAAACTGCCATGATCCTCGTTCCAGCTCAGTACATTGGTCCAGGTGCCACCATCGACGCTGATGTCGACATCCAGAAAATCACTGCCGGCAAGGTTTTGATAGTTGGCAACATAGCTCAGGGTCTCGCCGCCAGTCACTGTAATAGCGGGTGATATCAGGGAGGTGTCAAACTCTGCTGTACCAAACTTATCACTGCTCACAGAAGCTGCATCACCTGTACCACCAGTGAAGTTCCCGCTTTCACCAGAACCTGCCACGTTGGTCCAGACCACGCCATTACCGGCGTCATCCACGACACTCCAGCCGGCAGGCGGGAAGGTGGCGCCGTTGAAATTCTCAGACAAGCCCTGAACCATGTAACCAGGTGCGTTACAGGCAAGATCATCGACCAGCATGAGGAAATCTTCGGTACTGGGCGATGTGGGTACGGTAATAC
Source organism: Sedimenticola sp. (assembly GCA_026994195.1). Lineage (GTDB taxonomy): Bacteria > Pseudomonadota > Gammaproteobacteria > Chromatiales > Chromatiaceae > Thiolapillus. Next base: position 11,791 of record JALWRH010000022.1, read on the forward strand.
CCCGCGCCTGGCTGACATAACCGTCCACGGCCACGTTGATGGTAACGGAAGCCCCTTGGGGCAGGCTGACGCTGTATGCGCCAGTTACCGGATCGGTATGCAGGGTGGGAATGGGCGCACCCCCGATATTGATCGCTGCATACAAGGGCCAGCCCTGGCCTGAATCATCGGTTACGGTACCGCTGATAGTGGTCATGGGCGCAGGCGCCAGGCTGAAGTCCTGCACGGTGGTCGCACCGTCGGTCACGGCGACACCACTGGCTGAACCCGTAATGTAACCGTACTTGGACGCTGTCACCGTGTAGGTGCCGACCGGAATGCTGGCGAAATTATACACGCCACTGGCGTTCGTTGTGGTGGTGATACCACCGGCATCCACAAGCACACCGTCAACGGGAGAACCGCTGCTGGTCACAGTACCCGTCAGGGTGCCAGAAGCGCCAGCAGTACAGCTTGGGAATTTGAAAGACCCGATGCGGGTCTGCCAGTTGGCGGAACTGTTTGCAGAATAGTATTCCTGGGTATACCAGAAAGTGCAGTCATCCACCGGATCCACGCTCATGTTGGAATAATCTCCCCAGCGCCCTGAGCTATGAGACTGAGAGCCACCACCGGCGATCAGCACAGCTTCCGCCTGCGGCAGGGTGTTGGCCGGATCGCCAGCAAGACGACCGGCATAACGAATAGAAGGGAAGGTGGATGCGCTGGACACAGAATATCCCACGGCGATATTGCCCTGAGCATCCATGGCCGCCGAACTCATCCAGCGGTTGTCGGCATCCGGGGCGTAAGTGCCCTGATTGACGACCCCCCAGCCCGAGCCGGTATTGCGCAGTTCGTACCAGCGTACGCCCGCATGATCAGAGCCGTTCTCATCCACAGTGTGGCTGGCAACCAGGGACTCATGGGAGCCGAAATTGCGGTACTGCACCCGGTACATGAGACGACCGGCCAGGGTATCCACTGCCGTTCCACCCGGCTGGGGAATACAGTTTCGGCTGCCACCGCACAGGTTGCTGTCATAAGCTGCTACGGTGGGAGATACCAGCGAAGTGAAGGTGGAATTGGCTGGCGTGGTCCAGTCCACATGGAACTGCCAGATATCCAGGGTGGTACTGGTTCCCAACTGCATGAACAGGTTGGGTGCGCCCGCGGGTGGTGGGGTGGTTCCATCCCAGTCCGCCGGAAGCATCCCCCCCAGACTGGGGTCAGGATTGTCGAAATACACCATCTGCGCAGGATTGCCTGCAAGCATCTGGGTACGTTCGAAAGCAACGACTCCCTGTCCTGCCCAAGCTTGGGTAGTGCCATCGAACTGGTTGACAGCCAGGTAGTAACCATCAGGCCAGATACCAAAATGAGGGTAGTCATTCATTTTGGTGCTACTGATCTTGAAATCATAGAGATGGTAAGCGCCAGTGGGATCGCCAGTTTGAGAAATAGCGATACACTGGTGGAAGTTATCCGGGAAACCGAGGGCAAACTGGCTCAGCAGCCAGCGGTCAGCCGCCTGGTCATACAACACGATGGGGTCGCCATCATTGTTGCTCTCGCAGATGCCCCCAAACCCCGTCCACAGGGAGTTGATGGCACTGGGCCCTACAAGGCTGTTCCCGCTTTTGTCCCAGATCTGTACAACGGAATTGACCATCTGCACATAGTGGTTGGGACCGACATCCCCGACTGTATCCGGGGGCAGAACACCGTTAACATTCCCGTTACCTTCAAAGCTCTGCAGTATGGCCGGCATTTTGACATCGACAGGGGCATTGCTTTGCACTACCGGGTCGGTTATCTGCGGGATGGGGCCTTTGCCCTCTGTTCGATTGTTGGGAATAGGCAGAGCCGGATAGGCTTCTGCCTGTCCCCCTTGCTTCAAGTATTCGGAAATCGGTACGGCAACTTCGCGGAAAGGCCGCGAGCTGTGAACGCTGATGGAAGTCATCACCTTGGGTTTTGCCGACAACCCGTCTTCATTGGCTTGTGTCGCCGATGATAGACCCAGTGCCGACATAGAAAAAATCAGTACGATCGGCTTGATCAGCCGACTGAGGCCTGTTCTTTTTTTCATTACCATGTCCTTTGAATTTGGAAGTATTCAGTTCTTGTAAGAGTAGTACCGCATTTCCGAAATCAAAAATATCTACCCCCCACTCATGGTTTTCACCATGATTTCTGAGCTTAACGCCAAGAAACGCCAGATACAACAAAATTTTGACACCTACAATGCCAATATTTTGACACTCGTAAAAATCAAGATGGAATACAACCAGTTAGACAAATAAACCAACGTTTTGGACAGAAGATTCAGCGCCTGGTTGCTGAAAAGACCTATCGCTTCCCGGTACTGGCGACAGAGGAGATACAGTTTTCATACGCCTGCAGAATATCCTGCCACCGGAATGCCCGATCAAACCGGTTTCTGCTCGCCTGGCGCATGCCTCCCAAGTCATCCGTGCCCCCCATAAGCGCATCCAGGGCAGCCGCGCATTCATCTTCATCGCAAAAAAATGCCGCGCCCTCCCCCGCCACCCAGCGGTTGTAGGGGTTGTCATGGGCCAATACTGGCGACCCGGCACCCAACGCCTCTACCAGGGACGGATTGGTGCCACCAACAGTATGTCCATGAATATATAGCCTGGTGTAGTAGCGCAAGGCCGCCAAAACGGGTTTTTCATAGATAGCACCGGGAAACACAACCTCCTCACTGGCCACCTGCTGAACCTGGGCATGGTAGGGATTGTTTTCCGTATCGAAATTGCCCAGCACCACCAGCTGCCTGCCCCGCGCCTTGCCTGAGAAAGCCCGGACGATCTCCAGTATGGAATTCTCCGGCTCGGGCCGGGCAATGACCAGGGCAAACCCGTCTGGTGACACCCCCAGGGGAGCCAGCAGTGAGGCATCCGCTGAGGTGATTTCATCCGCCCCATAGGGAATCATGCTGATCTTGCGCCCGGATACCCGGGTCTGAAGATGTTTTTCGATCTGAGGATGATCGGCGATGAGGTGGTTGCCCAGCAGGCAGCCGGCCCGTTCATTGAGATACAGCCAGGCTCGCTCTGCGGCACTCCATTTGTCGCGACGCCATTCGATGCCATCCATATTGATGAGATTACGCACGCCTCTGATCCTGAGCCAGGTGCAGAACAGCGCGGTGTTGTAGCCCAGGGTCAAAGTGAGTTTGTGATGCCTGGCCGCATGCCGGGTGGCTTTCCAGTCGAAAATCACAGTCCCGGCAGCCCCGGGGCGAGCCACGGGGATATTGATGCGCTGTACGCCTCGCCAGGTGTCGGCACTGACCTCCCCTTCTCCGTCGATCTGACAATAAACTGTCACAGCCCAGCCTTTCTCCACCAGGTAAAGGGACAGTTTCTCGGCAAAGGTTTCAAAGCCTCCATGGGCAGCAGGTACGCCGCGTATCCCCAGAATCGCCAGCTCTTTCATGACAGGCCCCGGCGGGCAAGGGCCATCTGGTAACCTTTCAGGGTCGCCGCAGCCGTCTTGTCCCAGGTGTAATGGTCCAGCACATGCTGGCGCAAGGCTTCGTCGAAAGGCTGCTCCATGGCCTGGATCACCGCCTGGCGGATGGAGGCTACGTCATCCGGTTCACAGTAGGCGGCAAAGTCCCCGAAATAGTCCCGCGTGTCACCCTTGGGGGTGATCACCAGGTTGCAGCGCATGGCCGCCGCTTCCAGGGAAGACAGGCCCGGCGTTTCCATCCAGCTGATCAGGGCGGACGCCCTGGCCACCTTGTAGTATCTGGCCAGCTCGGCATGCTCCACAGCACCGATGAAAACAACATTGTCTCCGGCTTCAGCCCTGACCTGTTCGTAATAGGCCATATGGTTGGGCGACGGCTGACCGATGATGAGCAGCTGATAGGGAAGATCCTGCATCGCCCGCACCAGATTGAGCTGTGATTTCCTGCCCTCGATGCGGGCCGCGCAGACCAGGCAGCCCTCGTAGTCTTCCAGGCCGCTGGTATCCACCTCATCATAATCAAAGACTTCCGTATCCACCGCATTGGGCACCGCCACATAGGGCGGATCGGCAAGGTTCATCTCCCGGGCGACCCGGGCCATCTCGGAATCGGAATTGGGCAGAAACACATCCACCCCGGCGACCGTTTTCTTCAAAGTACGGTAATACCCCTGACCCAGCACGGACAAGGCGCCCTTGTGCAGTTCACCACTGGTGATGCAACGGGCGGCAATCTTCAGGTATTCCAGCATATAGGGGCCGCTGTGCCGGGCAACCACCCCAAACAGGCCACCCCGTGCCTTTTGCTCATATTCCGTGTACAGCCCGTAGATGGTGGACAGGGCCACGGGCTTGCCCTGGCGCCTGGCATTGCGCACCTGCAGCCAGGCTTCCTGGACACGCATCAGATTGAATACATGCACCAGGTCGTAGGCGGACAGGTCCGGCTCCAGGGTTTCGGCGATATCCACCTCCACTCCCAGCTTTTCCAGATACTCCCGGGTCTTGAGCAACTGCACCGTGTCGCCGCCCGGCGCCGAGAACACCGTGGTGCGGGACTGGAACAAAACCTTCATGGTTTAAGGATGTCGTGCGTGATCTGAACCACCTGCCGGGCGGTGGTTCCGTCACCATAGGGGTTGACCGCATTGGCCATAGCAGCGTGGGCCTGTTCGTCCTCGATGAGCTTCAGAGCCTCCCTCACGATGGTCTGCCGGTCTGTTCCCACCAGCCTGGCCGTGCCGGCCTGTACGCCTTCCATGCGTTCTGTCACATCGCGCATCACCAACACGGGCACGCCCAGAGAGGGCGCTTCTTCCTGAATGCCGCCGGAATCCGTGAGCACCAGCCAGGTCTTGCTCATGAGCCACACCAGGCGGGCGTAATCCAGGGGTTCGATGAGATGCACATTGTCACGATCCGCCAGAATCCTGCGCACGGGTTCCTGAACCTGCGGATTGAGATGCACGGGATAGACAATCTGCACATCTTCATGGGCGGCGGCAATGTCGGAAAGCGCCCCACAGATGTTTTCGAAAGGCTTGCCAAAGCTTTCCCGGCGATGGCCGGTGACCAGGACCAGTTTCTTGCTTTCATCCAGAAACGGGAAATGCCGGCGCATGCTGTCGCCCCGGTGCTTCAGAATCTCCAGCGCGTCCTGGAGGGCATCTATCACGGTATTGCCCACCATCCACACATTATCGCGTATCCCTTCTGCGGCCAGGCTCGCCACAGCTGCCGGCGTGGGGGCGAAATGGTATTCAGCCAGGCGCCCGGCCAACAGACGGTTGAGTTCTTCCGGGAAAGGTGAATAACGATTGCCGCTGCGCAGCCCCGCTTCTATGTGCGCCACAGGAACATGCTGGTAGTAGGCTGCCAGGGCGCCGCTCAGGACTGTCGTGGTATCGCCCTGCACGAATACCAGGTCCGGCTGAAAATCAGCCAAAGGATGCTCCAACGCCACCAGGCAGCGCGCTGTCAGCTGGGTCAGGCTTTGACCTGCGGTCATGAGATCGAGATCGTAGTCCACTTCCACCTGGAAAAACTCCAGTACCTGATCGAGCATTTCCCGGTGTTGCGCCGTCACGCAGACCCCCACTTTCCAGCTGTCCGGATCCTCGCGGAAACGGGAGATCAGGGGGCTCATCTTGATCGCTTCAGGACGCGTCCCGAAAATGAAGAGGACTCTTTTCATGGAAGGAAGCCACCCGACGGAATGGCCGCGGCACAAGCGGAAGAATAATGGGTCATGGATGTATTTTAGCGCATTTGCCGGTAAAAACCTTTCATGGGGTGAGCATCACAACAGGCAACACCTTCCCGGGGGAATAGGGAACTCAGCGTCTGCGGAACAGTTCCGGCTCCAGTTCGTGGCGGTGCAAGAGGCGGTAGAACTCTGTCCGGTTGCGCCTGGCCAAGCGGGCCGCCCGGGTGACATTGCCGGCTGTGGCCTGCAACAGACCCACCAGGTAATCCCGTTCGAAGGTTTGCTGCGCCTGGGCCAGAGGCTCGATCTCCTCCGGCCGGTGGCGCAAAGCTTCCTGTATCAGGGTTTCGGAGATCACGGGCGTAGAAGACAGCGCTGCGGCCTGTTCCACGACATTGTACAACTGGCGCACATTCCCCGGCCAGGGCGCCAGCATCAGGGCCTGCAAAGCATCTGCTGAAAAACGCCGCGCCTTGCAGCCACGCTCTCCGGCCTGCTGGAGAAAATGCCGGGCCAACAGGGGAATGTCTTCCCGCCGGCGGGACAGAGGCGGGATTTCCAGCATCACCACATTCAGGCGATAGTAGAGGTCTTCGCGAAAGCGGCCTTCCTCTATGGCCTGTTCCAGGTTCTGGTGCGTGGCGGAAACCACCCGCACATCCACGGGAAAGGCAGAACTGGAACCGACAGGACGCACCTCGCCATCCTCCAGAACCCGCAGCAGTTTGGCCTGGAACTCCAGAGGCATGTCGCCAATTTCATCCAGGAACAAAGTGCCCTCGTGGGCGGACTCGAACAGCCCCTGGCGATTGCTGGTCGCGCCGGTAAAGGCCCCGCGGCGGTGGCCGAACAGCTCTGATTCCAGCAGATTCTCCGGGATTGCAGCACAGTTTACCGGCAGAAAGGGACCTTCCCTGCGTGGGCTGGCCCTGTGCAGGGCGCGCGCCAGCAGTTCTTTACCCGTGCCACTGGGGCTTTGGATGAACACACTGACATCTGTTTGCGCCACCCGGTGTGCTTTCTCCAGCAACGCTGCCATGGCAGGGCTGCTGCCGATGATCTGCTCCCGCCATTCCCCGCCGTCCGTGCCAGTATCGGCTTCCACCGGGGCATGACGCAGGGCATCATGGATACTCTGCAACAATTCTCCAGCATCAAAAGGCTTGGTGAGGTAACTGAACATGCCTTTACGGGTAGCGCGCACGGCATCTGGAATGCTTCCGTGGGCTGTCAGCATGATGACCGGCAAGGCAGGCGCCTGCTTCTGAATGGCATCGAACAAGGCCATGCCATCCATCCCCTGCATGCGCAGATCCGTGATCACTAGTTGCGGCGTCCTCGCACTGATCCGGCCCAGAGCCTGGCGTGCGCTGCTTGCCGTTTCCACCACATAGCCGTTAGCCTGCAAACGCAGGGACAGCAGTTTCAGCAGCCCCGGGTCATCATCCACCACCAGGATGCGGTGCCGCCCCGGGGGCAAGCGGGTTGGTTGCAGGGGGGATGAGGGACTGTTCCTTTTCATTGATGTTCTGCTCTATCTGCTTGAGTTGTCGCAACTGGGTTTGAAGATCCTCCAGCGCCCTGGCTTGAGCCTGGTTGCGGGCCTGCTGCTTGTAAAGAAGATGCTGCAGTTGCACCGAGTGCAACAACTGCTTGCGCTCCCTGTTGAGAGCATCGCGCAGCAGCAATGCCAGACCTTGTGCCCGGAGATACCGGGCCAGGTTTCCGGATTCCAGCAATTCCTCCACCAATTTCAGCGCCCGAGCTCTTTGAGTGCTGTCTCCCTGGCTATACACCAGGGCCAGGCGCAGCTGTTCGCAACTGTTCCGGGTCAGCGCCCACTGCTGGCGAACCTCCCTGCGAAAACCCTCCCGGGCTTTTGCATCCATGTAGGCGTAGGCTTCGTAATCCACCAACAGATCCCGGCAATCCGGTGCGGCTGCGCCATGAGAGGAGAGAAGCGGTATCGGCTGCCTGTCGATAGACCCACAACCCGACAACAGCGCCATGAATACCCACACCAGTTTTTTCATACTTCCTCGCACACCGGCAGTCTGACCCTGAAATGCGCACCCTGCGGGGTATCCAGCAGTTCCACCGCTCCGCCATGCAGATCCAGATAACGTCTTACCAGGGACAGACCCAGCCCTGTGCCCCGCATAGGGCCGCTGGCAGGGGATTTTCCCTGGTAGAACGGCTCGAACAAATGCCGCCTGTCGGTTTCGTCGATACCCCACCCCTGATCTAAGACATCCAGGATCAGCTGATGGTTCTCCCGGCGCACGGAAACTGAGACCTGGGTATCATCCGGGGAATATTTGATGGCGTTGGACAACAGGTTGTCGATCACCGTCTGCAGCTGCTCCTCATCTCCCATCACTTTGACCGCTTGCAGATCCAGCTTCACGCTCATGTGCCGGGCTTTCAGGGTCAGTTCGTGTTTCTTCAGCGCGACCTGTACCAGATCTGACAGATCCAAAGGCATTCTGCGGGCCAGCTTGTCTTCTGACAGCGCCCGGTTGAAATTCAGCAGGCTCTCCACCTGGGCCTGCAACTGCAGGCTGTTTTCCCTGAGAATACCCACGACCTCAGCCTGTTCTGGAAGCAGCTTGCCGGTGATGCCTTCATCCAGTAGTTCCGCCGCTTCACGAATGGCCGTCAAGGGTGTTTTCAACTCATGGGATACATGATGCAGAAAATGGGTCTTCTGCTCCTGCAGAGCAATGAGGCGTCGGCGCAACCAGTCCAGCTGTTCCCCCAGCTCACGAACATCCTGCGGCCCCCGCACGCGAATGGGACCCGCCAGCTCTCCACCGCCCAGGCGGCGTATCGCCCTGCCCAGGCGGCGTAGGGAACTGGCAATGAGAAAACTGAAGATCACCGCTATGAGCAGCGCCACTGGAATCAGCACCAGAGCCTGCCAAAGCAACAGCCGCCTCAGAGCCTCTGTCTCCGCATTGATGCGCTGGCTTTCCCGGGACACCAGAGTCGTCACATCGAAAGGTATGGGCGCCGCCAAGCCCGCCAGCTGCTCATCATCCTGCAGGTGCGCCCCCTGGTTCGGGCCCTGCTCACTGGCCGGAGCCAGCAACAGCTTCTGGTAAAGCCGGGCCTCGTTTTCCTTCAGCGCCTGGAGCCGGGCCGCCAGCACAGGATCTCCCGGCATCTGCGACAGGCGCTCTATCTCCTTTTGGAACGACTGACGCTGGTTCTCGTAACGCTGCAGTATGGCATCGTCCCCCAGCACCAGGTACTGGAGAGCACTGCGTTCCATATTGAGGGCCTGAGCGGAAATAATGCGTCCTGACTCCACTGCGGCAATGGAAGCCTTCACCGCCTGCTGCACGCTTTCTCCCAGGCGGTCCACCTGCACTTTGGTGTTCAGCAACCCCAGGGCCAGCGGAATGGCCGCAAGAATAAAGCCCAGCAGGGTCAGCTGGAGTATGGAAGCAGGCTTGAAAGACATACAGGGATTCTGCCAAACATCCGGTGCTTTCACGAACTGTCGCTGAATGGCGACACCAACTTTCCCCGCCCTTAAAGGCTAGGACAGGATGTCGAGAAAGCCCTTCCCTGGGCGCTATCAAACACCCAATACATGTAGCACGGTTTTCCGCATTCTGGATATAGCTTCTGCGACTGTCGCCTTCAGGCAACAGTTCTTTCACGCAAGCCACCGGCAAACAAACAACTAATCTATTTGATTCAATGTGTTACAAAAACTGGCACAGGGTTTGCTCCAGTGCTCACAGACCCCAGGGAGTCTCTGACCCGATATGGGAGGAGCGACGCACAAAATGAAATGGCCGGATGTACAGAGCAGAAGCCGGATATTTCAGCGTAGCTGCAATCCTCTTTGACCGGCTCAGAGGCACCGAAACGGTCTGCTCAACCAACTATCAACCTTTAATCAAGGAGCTATACCATGTCTAAGAAAAACGTTCTCACCATCCTGGGTACCCTGTTTGCTGCCAGCGCCATTGCCGGCGGCGCCTTCACCGCCCTCGACAGGGACATGAACGGTAAAATCAGCAAACAGGAAGCCTCTGCAATCCCCAGCCTGGCGGAACAGTGGGATTCCCTGGACAAAGACGCCAGTGGCGACCTCAGCAAGAAAGAGTTCATGGCTTTCGAGAGCGCCAGCGAATCCGGTGAGAATACTTCCGCAGTGAAAGACGCGCCCAAGACTTCCCAGGGCAAGTGAAAGGGAAAGAACACGCAAGCGTTCTGAGCCAAAACTGAGTCTTTCGCTTTTCCCGCCCTGCCATCACCTCGATGGCAGGGGTTTTTTACAATGCCGTAAGGCAGAGAACAGGAATCTGTGGATTCTCTAACAGAGCATCAGGATTTCCTCAAACCACTTTTCCCGCTTCGGTTGCTTCCGGCACTTCTATGAGGCTTCCCGTTTTGCAGTCATAGATATACCCGTATATGGGGATGTCGCCGGGAACCATGGAACTGTTCCGGATTCGCTCCACATCGTGCAGCACGCTCTTTGCCTGATCGGAAATCGTCAGCCACTCGATATATCTGCCGTCGTTCGTGCCACCGCCCGCATTGCTATCATGCCATCCGGATTCATCAACGCTCGCCGTTTTTAAGCTGCCGGACAGCAGATCTCCCATGATTTCATTGTTGAAGGTTTCCATGCCGCAATCCGTGTGATGGATGACAAACCATTCTTTGGTTCCAAGCAATTTGTAGGAAATCACCAGGGAACGGATTGCATCGTCGCTGGCTCTACCGCCGGCATTTCGAATCACATGGGCATCCCCTTCTGCCAGGCCTGCGTACTTTGCCGGATCCAGACGGGCATCCATACAGGTGAGAATGGCGAACTGCCGGCCCGGAGGCATGGGCAAATCACCTTTGTCCCCAAAATCTGCAACGTACTCAGCATTCGCTGCCAGAACTTCATCTACCAGTTTACTCATCTTTCTTCTCCTTTGGTTGGCCAGTGCCTGCATTTGTTAATTCGTGCAGGAGCGGGGGAAATCGCACCACTGGATGGCCGGTTTCCACGATCTACTTGTAAGATAGACGAGTTCTGTGATCTTGCTGAAAAACTAAGGAGCCAATGCGGAAAGAAACAGAATGACGCAAAAAACCCCGCTGGAGCGCGGGGTTCGGGCCAGCGCGAAATGCTGACAAACACAAATATGGTGCCCAGGGACAGAATCGAACTGCCGACACGAGGATTTTCAATCCTCTGCTCTACCGACTGAGCTACCTGGGCGCAACTTGACCGCACTAGTACGGCAAAGGCGGCATATTTAAGCTGTAAAAACGGCTTTAGTCAAGAGAAATCACAGCTTGATGTTGAATTCAGGGGGGTTTGCCGGACCACTGAAGAAAAACTTCTCCATTTCTTCCTCAAGAAACTTGCGGTGTTCAGGGTTTACCGGCGACAGGCGGTGCTCGTTGAGCAATATGGTCTGCTGGGCCAGCCAATCTTTCCAGGCTTCCTTGGAGACGTTTTCGAAGATCCGCTTGCCCAGCTCTCCGGGGTAGGGCTGACGGTCCAGGCCTTCGGCCTCCTTGCCCAGCCTTACGCATTTCACCATTCGACTCATATTGAATTCCTCTGCAGTTCCAACAGCAGTTGCTGCACGGGCGCGGACAGACCGCGCCTCTGGTCTTTCCCGGGGTTATACCAGACCTGCCCATCCCCATCCAGCACTTGGCAACCCGTTTTTTTCAGCAGGATAATCACAGGGTGTATGTGCAGATGAAAATGGCTGAAGCTGTGCCGGCGGGGCGGCAGCTCGCGCATACTCTGCGCCGTCATCGCCTGCTGCGCCAGCCATTCATGGGCTTTCTCACCCATGGAAAGTTCGGGAAAGCTCCACAATCCCCCCCATATTCCCGCCGGTGGTCGTTTCTGCAGCAACACCTCACCCCTGGTGTTGCAAACCAGCAGCATCTGCACGGAACATTCCTTAAGCTGGCGCCCGGCCTTACGTCCGGGAAAGTCCTGGACGCGATCCTGTGCATGGGCTTGGCAATAGTCCACCACCGGGCAGTCGGCGCACCGGGGATGGGAGCGGGTGCAAAGGGTCGCCCCCAGATCCATCATGGCCTGATTGTAGCTGGCCACCTCTTTCTCAGGCGTCAGATCACGGGCAATCCGCCACAGCTTGCGCAGCACGGAAGACCGGCCCGGCCAGCCTTCCACCATAAAAACCCGCGCCAGCACACGTTTTACATTGCCATCCAGAATTGCGTGCCTTTGCCCCAGAGACAGGGACAGCACCGCCCCGGCAGTGGATTCTCCTATGCCCGGCAGAGCCAGGACATCTTCATAACGGGCGGGAAACTCACCACCATGCCTGTCCACGATCTGCCGGGCCGCCGCGTGCAGATTGCGTGCCCGGGCGTAGTAGCCCAATCCCGACCAGTGATGCAACACCTGATCCTCCTGCGCCGACGCCAAACGGCGCACATCGGGAAAAGCCCGCATGAAACGCTGGTAGTAGGGGATGACGGTATTCACCTGGGTCTGTTGCAACATGATTTCAGAGACCCATACCCGGTAGGGCGTGGGCCGTTGCTGCCAGGGCAGATCCTTGCGCCCGTGGCGCTCGAACCAGGACAACACCCGGGGAACGAAATACTCAACATTCAGTGTCATGAACAGGCCATATGGGTGGTTTTCCAGACAGCATCATAGCCGGGCACGCCATCACGCGGTTAACAGGGACATGCTTTGTGTGTGATTTGGCACAGTTTTCCACGCATTCAGGGAATGAACCATAAAAGCCTGGCTATATTGATAAATGTCCTGTTTACAGTTTTTTGTCTGCTGGTAGCATGTTGCTCTCGCAACATTCTGCGCAAGGAGACAAACATGTACAAGCAACTGATTTCCAGCCTCCTGTTGGGCCTGTGTTTCATCAGCCCGGTTTTTGCCGGCAGTGCCGCCGATGATGTGGATGTATCCAAACCCTGGGCCCGGGAAGTCCCCCCTGGCCTGACCACCAGCGCAGGCTTTCTGACCCTGCACAACAAGGGCAGCAAGGAACACCGGCTGGTGGCCGCTGAATCGCCCGCAGCGGGCATGGTGGAACTGCATACCCACATCAATGACAACGGCGTGATGCGCATGCGCCCCGTGGATGACATCCCCATTCCCAGCGGGGGCATGGCCGAACTCAAGCCGGGGGGGTATCACCTGATGCTGATGATGCTGAAGAAACCTTTGAAATCCGGCCAGACAATGCCCATCACACTGGAATTCGAGGACGGTAGCAAAAAGGAAATCCAGGCCGAGATTCTTCATTTCAGCATGGAAAGAAATATGCAACACATGAACAAGGAACACTGAGGCGCATCTGCCTGCACAGACACAGGACCCGCTCATGACGAAGCTGCCGCGTATTTTTCTGGTGTTCCTCCTTGCCTTCGGCCAGGCACAGGCCTGGTCGCTTTTCTCTTCCAGTGATGAGAACGAACGCTTTCCCGGCATGGGCGGCGATTTCACCCTGCGCAGCGCAGACGGCCCGGTTGCCCTGAAGGATTTCCGCGGCAAGCTGGTACTGATCTACTTTGGCTATACATCCTGCCCGGATGTCTGCCCAACCTCCCTGGGCGCCCTGTCATCTGCCCTGAGAAAACTTTCAAACCAGGAAATGGCCCGCGTTCAGCCGATATTTATCAGCGTGGATCCGGAACGCGATGACACCGCCAAGCTCAAGGAATACACCCGCTACTTCCATCCGAAGATGATCGGCGCCACCGCGGATCTTCCCTATCTCAGGGATCTGGCAAAACGTTACGGGGCTTTTTTCCGCAAGGCGCCCATCGAGGATTCCAGCATCGGCTACGCCATGGATCACTCGTCCACCATTTACGTGGTGAACGAAGAAGGCAAGCTGGTAGACATGATCCAGCATGGCGGCTCGCCCAAACTGATTCTGCAGCATATTCGTACTGCCCTTGGCCGCCCCTGATCCGCCCACTATAAATGGATCAGCATTTCCGAAGATAACGGCGCAGGGGATACAGGTTGAACAGGCACAGATCCGGCCTGAAGGATGTGTGGGGTTGCCAGCAGCTGCGCTGAACCCAGGCCGTACTCATACCCAGGCGCCGGGCCGGAAGCATGTCCCGCTGCCAGTCGTCACCCACATGCATCATCTGCTCCATGGACAAGCCTGACCAGCGCGCCATGGCCTGAAACATGGCGGGATGGGGTTTGGCCGCACCCACATCCGCAGCGCCCAGATTCAGGTGAAAACAGTTGGCCAGGGGTGTTTGTTCCACTTGGG
>JALWRH010000023.1 GCA_026994195.1 Sedimenticola sp.
CGGCATGTCTGGCATGGGCGGGATGTCCGGGATGGGCGGCATGTCTGGCATGGGCGGCATGTCTGGCATGAACGGCATGTCTGGCATGGGCGGCATGTCAGGCATGGGCGGCATGTCAGGCATGAACGGCATGTCTGGCATGGGCGGCATGTCTGGCATGAGCGGTATGTCAGGCATGAGTGGCTACTTCAAGATCACCCCCCAGGGCCAGATCTTCTTCTACCCGGCTAGCGGTATGTCCGGTATGTCCGGTATGAGCGGCATGTCCGGCATGGGAGGAATGAGTGGTATGTCTGGCATGGGCGGTATGTCCGGGATGAACGGCATGTCTGGCATGGGCGGTATGTCCGGGATGAACGGCATGTCCGGGATGAACGGCATGTCCGGGATGAACGGCATGTCTGGCATGGGCGGTATGTCCGGGATGAACGGCATGTCCGGGATGAACGGCATGTCTGGCATGGGCGGTATGTCCGGTATGTCCGGCATGAGTGGCTACTTCAAGATCACCCCTCAGGGCCAGATCTTCTTCTATCCAGCTACCGGAATGAGCGGCATGTCAGGAATGAACGGCATGTCTGGCATGGGCGGTATGTCCGGTATGAACGGCATGTCCGGTATGAATGGCATGGGTGGCATGTCAGGAATGAACGGCTGGAAATAGGAGCCAACCTGAAACCGGGGTGCAAGGAGGCACGACCCCGGTTTCAGAGCCAGCAAGGCTGATTGAACGTCAGAGGTCAAGCACATGAAGAAAACATCTTTGCTCTTAGCACTATTGGTCACTTCTGCCGGGGCCGGCTCCCTGTTTGCAACAGACAACGACCAAGCCGGAAAACAATTTCGTGCAGCATGGAATCCCATCCATTTTCAACCTGCCATTGCAAAAGCAACCAATGCGCAATGCCTGAAATGCCACAAGGAAATACTGGACAGAAAAGTGTTGCCAACTTCACCAGCAGGTGTGAAGGCGGATTCCGTGCTGGCTTGGTATCAAACGCTGAATACCTATGAGGGGCCTCAGGAAACCTTTCATCGACGTCATCTCGTCACACCCTATGCAAAGAAAATCATGCAGATGAAGTGCAACACCTGTCATCAGGGCGAGAACCCAAGGGAGGAAGCGCCCATTCCACCAGATCAGAAAAACACGGCGTTCACACTACGAAAACAGGTCAACCCGGAAACCTGCCTCATGTGCCATGGCGCCTTCCCCGATTACAAACGCATGGGGCTGCCTTCACACTGGAATGAATCCCGTGACATGTTCAAGAACGACTGCCTGGTATGCCATGCCGGTATTCGCACTAACCGCCACAAAGTCAACTTCCTCAAACCGGAAGCTATCGAAGCTGCAGCCAAAGGCAATGGCGACGTCTGTTTTGGCTGCCACGGCGGTCGCCAGTGGTACCGCATCAGTTACCCCTATCCCCGCCATCCCTGGCCTGGCATGGCCAAGGAAATTCCCGACTGGGCCAAGGACCGCCCCGCTGAATCCCTGGAGCGTTTCCGCATCCATGCACAGGAGACGACAAAATGACCACACGAGATATCCCTATGAGCAAGACGCTTGATTTCGAGAACCTTGAGCAGCGCCTCAACCTGTCACGGCGCAGTTTCCTCAAGACGACAGCAGCAGGCGCCGGCATTGCCGCCGCTGGTGGTTTGATGGAACTGAAATTTGGTAAGGAAGCAAAAGCCTTCGCCTACGAACCTTACCCTTTGGACAACGAATTGGAAACAGTGGTGACCAGCTGCGCCCACAACTGTGGTTCGCGCCACATGCTGGTGGCGCACAAATGGAAAGATGTGATCGTGCGTCTGTCCACGGATGATGGCCGCTATCAGCGTGGCGGCTATTTCGGCAAGGACGGCAATGAAGAACCCCAATTACGCGCCTGCCTGCGGGGCCGTTCTTACCGGCAGCGCCTGTATTCCGCAGAGCGCTTGCTCTACCCCATGATGCGCGTTGGAGAAAGAGGAGAAGGCAAATTCAAACGGGTATCCTGGGACGAGGCGCTGACTTTTATCGCCAAAAAGATGGTACACCTCAAGAACACCTATGGCCCCACATCCATTCTGGATCAAAGCTACGCGGGCGCCTCCTACGGAGTACTGCATAAATCTGACCAGATAGAGGGCTTGCTGGGACGCTTCCTGGGCATGTTCGGCGCCCGCACCAGTTCCTGGTCCGTACCCTCCTATCAGGCTACGACCACCAGTTCCCGCTGGACCTTCGGCACCATCCGCGACGGCAACGAAGATGATACTTACGCCGAATCCAAGCTGATGATCATGTGGGGCTGGAATCCTGCCTACACCTTCCATGGTGGGAACACATTCATGTATTTGCGCATGGCCAAACAGCGCGGCTGCAAGTTTGTCATCATCGATCCCCAGTACACGGATTCCGCTGCCGCTTATGATGCCTGGTGGATTCCCATCAAACCCAATACAGATGCGGCCATGATGGCGGGGATGGCGCATTACATCTTCACCAACAACCTGCAGGACCAGGAGTTCATCGACAAGTTCTGCATGGGCATGGATGAAGGCACCATGCCGGAGTGGGCGCCGCAGTCGGCCAACGGCAAGGAAAATTTCAAGGACTATATCCTTGGCAAGTACGACGGCCAGCCCAAGACCCCTGAATGGGCATCCAGGATTTGTGGCGTACCGGCCAAGGACATCAAGAAACTGGCGGATATGTACGCCAAAACCAAGCCCGCCGCCCTCAAGGCATCCTGGGCGCCAGGACGCAATGCCTACGGTGAACAGTACAGCCGCATGGCTGCGGCTTTGCAGGCGATGACAGGCAATATCGGTAAGCTGGGCGGTTGCGCGGAAGGCGTTGGCAAGGGCTGGCATGCAGAAGCCGTGGCCTATCCCTATGACAACTACGCAAACATCTGGTTTCAATCCATAAAATCAGACCGTTGGGCGCACTGCGTGCTCAATTACCCCAATGTAAAACGGGAGGAGATTGGCCTCTGGCCCCGCCAGGACAACACTGACGGCCAGATCCCCAACATCAAGGGCATCTTCTGGCAGGGATCCGACTGGTTCAACCAACTCACCAACATCAACAAGGAAATCGAAGCCATCAAGAAGCTTGAACTGGTCGTCTGCATGGATTCCACCATCACACCTTCCGGTATCTGGGCCGATGTGTTGCTGCCCATTGCCACGCATTTTGAGCGTCATGATGTGGCCCTGCCCTGGTACAAGGGACACTACTATATTCACAGGCCCAAGGTCATCGAACCCATGGGAGAATCCAAGACCGACTTTCAGGTATTCACCGAACTGGCCTACCGTATCGGCGGAGACGTATTCGGCAAGGCCTACAACCCCAAAGCCAACCGTGACTATTTCAACGTGAATGACAATGTGGATGAGGCCTATCTGCGGGAATGGTGGGAAGGCAAGGTCATGCACCATCAGAATGTGGACATGAGTTGGGATGAATTTAAAAAACACGGGGTGTACAAGTTCAAACTTGACCGTCCTCACGTGGCTTTCCAGGATCAGATCGAAAAAGGCATCCCCTTCAAGACGCCCACCGGCAAGATCGAGATACTCAGTTCCGAACTGGCCAACATCGATGACTGGACCAAGACCAAGTACGGCTATCACATCCCGTCTATTCCCAAGTGGATCGAGCCCTGGGAGTCTTTGAACAGTCCCAAGACCAAGAAACACCCCTTCCATCTCATATCACCCCACCCCCGTTGGCGTACGCATTCTATTTTCAACAACTGCGCCTGGCTGCGGGAGACTTATGAACAGGAAGTCACTATCAATGCAGCTGACGCGAAGAAGCTGGGTATTAAAATGGGCGATATCGTGGAAGTCTGGAACGACCGGGGAAAGGTCGTTGTTCCGGTGTATGTCACGGAACGCTGCATGCCTGGTGTGCTTGTACTGCACGAAGGCGTGTGGATGGATCGGGATGAGAATGGGGTGGACAGGGCCGGCAACCCGGATTTCCTCACCCTTGACAATCCCAGCCCGGCCGGCGCGTTTGCCTATAACACCGTGTTGTGCAACATCCGCAAAACAGACCTGGAACATCGGCCTGGATGGGACAAGCTGGCAACATCCCGCGCCCATGTATTCAGACGTGACGACTGAGCCCGGAGGAAAAGAACATGGCTACTGAAAAGAAAGACGTGAAAAAGATCCGGGAAGCGGTCAAGCGTATCAAGCGCACCACCTATACACCGGTCCAACCCGACATGCAGTTGGGCTTTATCCACAACAACGTGGACTGTATTGGCTGCCGGGCCTGCGAGATGGCCTGCAAAGACAAGAATGGCCTGCCCCCGGGACCGCGATTCCGCCGAGTACAGTACATCGAGGGTGGCACTTACCCGGATGTGTTCGCCTACAAGGTAAACATGAGCTGCAACCATTGCGCGGAGCCGGCCTGTCTACCCACCTGTCCCACGGGCGCCATTTTCAAGCGCAAGAAAGACGGCATCGTAGATATCGACTCCACCCTGTGCATCGGCTGCCGGCGTTGCGAAGCCGCCTGCCCTTTCGGCGCGCCCCAGTTCGATCCCATCGAAAAAATTGTCAAGAAATGCAACATGTGCGTGGACGAGATTGATGCAGGGCGCAAGCCTTACTGCGTCATGGCCTGCATGATGCGGGTGCTGGATATCGGTCCCATAGAAAAGATATGGGATGGCAGCCTGGAAACCGTGGCTATCGGCAAGGCCGACAAAGTTTCCCGCCAGGTGAAGAACATGGCCAACATAGAATTGACCAAACCTTCCATTGGCTTCGTCGTACATCGCAAAGGGAAAGTCAAATGACGCCACGACAATCAGAAACCCTGCGCTTGTTCTGTGAGCATGTTGCCGAAGACCTGGAGCTGCTGGCGGCTCTGCACGACCGCGAGCCTGATGCCTCAACCCTGGAGGGCTTACGCAAACTCGATTTTCCTGGAGATCTGGGTCTGCATCTTACTGGTGAAAAGGGGCGCCACGCCCTGCAGCTCATGACCCAGGCTCTGGCCGCACTGCCCAAGCAGCCCGGAAAAAATGATCTGGATGAACTCGCGGCGGATTACGCCAACATTTACCTCAATCACGGCATCCAGGCTTCGCCGGAAGAATCCGTGTGGCTGGACGATGATCACCTGATCTGCCAGGACAGCATGTTCCAGGTGCGCAGCTGGCTGGAACGCTACGGCTTACAGGCGGAAAACTGGCGCATCCGACCCGACGATCACCTTGTCTATCAACTCAAATTCATCGCGCACCTACTCAGCCAGAAAGAAGAGCCGCTGGAAGAGGCTGGGCGTTTCATGGATGAGCACCTGCTGCGCTGGATCGGAGATTTTTCCCAAAGGGTGGTGCAACGTTGCGACACGCCGTATTTTGCCGGCCTTGCTCTGCTGACGGATGCCTACTGCGACGAACTGCGGGATCTCATTGCCAGCACAACAGGACAACCGCGCCCGCTTCCCGAAGAGATCGAGGAACGCATGAACAACAAAGCAGCAAATCAGCAGCCCGAAGAAGCACCTCAAGCCTATGTACCGGGCATGGGTCCTGCCGTTTGACTCAACATACAACCAGCATGGAGAAAATCAGATGTTCAACAAATTTTTACTCAAATACCTTGGCATAGGGTTGGCCATCTGCCTGCCCTGGGGTACCGCCCTGGCAGGAGATGCTGCCGCAGGAAAAGCCATCTATGACGGGAAAGGCGCCTGCGCAAGCTGTCATGGCCCGGCAGGCGCCGGCGATGGTGCAGCCGCTGCCTCCTTGAATCCAAAACCGGCCAACTTCGCCGCAGGCAGCTTCCGCCTTGATGCCAATGGCAATGGCACGCCGGGTGAGGACGCCGATCTCACCGCAGTAATTAAAAAAGGCGGTGGTGCCTTTGGGGGTAACGTGGCCATGCCAGCCAGGTCAGACTTTTCTGATGATGAAGTGGCTTCTCTCATCGCCTATATCCGTTCACTGAAGAAATGATTCGCCGTGAAAAGAGCAGGATATGTCCGGATGCCCTGAAATATCCCCCGACCACTGTGTACACGGCCTGATCGGCAACGCCAGTTGTCAGGCCTGCGTGGACAGTTGCCCCCGTAATGCCTGGATCCTGGGGGAAGACTCCCTCGGCCTGGACGAGGAGGCCTGCGATGGCTGTGGACTTTGCATACCCGCCTGTCCCAGCGGCGCCCTGCATACCCCTTTCCCCTATGTGATCCGGCATATCGGCGGTCAGGCTGTGGCCCTGTTTGGGTGCGACAAATCCGGCGCGGCAGGCACCGAAGCCTGCATTTCCTGTATTCATGCACTCGGAATCCGCCAACTTCTGTTGCTTTACACCAGTGGCATCAACTGCCTGTTACTTGCCGAACAGGACTGCGTAGCTTGCCACATACCATCTGAAAGAACACTGGAAAACCGCGTGAAGCAGCTGAACCGGTTGCTGCGCGAGCGCCACCGGCCTCTCATCAAACTGCTGTACCGTCCCGCGCGCGTCTGGCGGGCGCTGCTCAGGCAGGAAGCACTCATTACCCGGGGCACTCTGCTCAATCGCAGGGCATTTCTGGCCGGTGCATCCTCTTCCCGGCTACTCCGGGAACAGATGGTGAGCATGGACCCATTGAACCGGCCAGAGTGCCAAACGGTCGCACCGGGCATATTGCTGGATACGGAAAGTGGTGATCAGCACCTACCCTGGGTTCCCCGTATTGAAGCCATGGATTGCTCGGGCTGTGATGCCTGCATCAACCTCTGCCCTACACAAGCCTTGCGTTACGATGCAGACGAAGACAATGCCTGTTACCGGATAGACGCACCACGCTGCAACGGCTGTGGAATCTGCGCAGACGTATGTGCAGAGGAGTCCGTTCATGTACTGACATGGGAAAAATGGCAGAAAGAAACCATCCCCCTGAAAAGCACACGATGCAACAGGTGCGGAAACGACTTTCATGTTCCCAGGGAAAGCCAGCTTGGCGGTACCGACCTCTGCCCTGTCTGCCGCTCATCCGGCAGCAAACAGCTTTTTCAGGTATTAGGTGCTGCTTGAGCAGCTTCAAGAGGCCGTCAGCGCTGCTTCTCGGCCAACAACAGGATACCGTTGGTGCGCAAGTCATCGGGGGAATACTGTTTCAACAAAGACTCAGGAATCCCGATATCCAGGG
>JALWRH010000024.1 GCA_026994195.1 Sedimenticola sp.
GGGGTACGGCAATGTTTTCGTCGATAGCGGGCGTCTCGGTGGTGGCCATGTGGTGTTTTCTCCCTGGGGTGTTTTGGTATCGCCTGAGCGCTTGGGTTCAGGTGGCGGCCTTGGGAATATCGCTATGGCAGCCCCTGTTGGTATTTTTTTACAGGCCGGGCTGTGATCTTCCTTTTGGCAGTGTCTGGCATCATATATGGGCTGTTTTTTTCAGTCAACCACAACATCTTGTGTATAAAGCGGTGGAAAAGGGTGGGTTTGTTGTGGATAGCCTGTGGACAAAAATGTATGGAAAAATTAGTTACAAGAATTCAGCTACTTGGAAATATTTCAGAATATCAGCACAGACTGATGCTTATTGATGAAAGACAATGCGGAGGCATATATCCCGTCTTTATCATTTTTTTCAGCCGCAAATTTTCACCTGCTTTACCGGAAGCCATTCAGAAAGTGCTGCGGTTGCTATGAACCGTGAGGACGGATCAGGGAGCGGGTATCTAAATGTGAGGGCCAGGCTGCTTACTCATATGTGTATATGTTGAAGAGGCTCTGGACAATTCAGGTTTTTGGCAGCTAAGATTGACGCGCCATTTTGACGGGAACAAACGGGAATATCAGCTAGCCATTTTGCCAGGAGGCGCACATGAAAAAAATCGTATCTGCTTTCGTTTTTATTTTCATGGCTGTTTGGGGTATCGGTTGTAATGCCGCAACAGCACAAACGGATGGCAAGCCGTCGTCCAGCAACGCATATGATCTTGTTCTTCTGAACGGAAGAGTCATGGATCCTGAAACCCATTTTTTTGGCGTACGCAATGTGGGTATCAAGGATGGCATCATCAAGACCATCACCAAGGACAAGATCACTGGCAAGGAAGTGATCGATGCCAAGGGCCTGGTGGTTGCGCCGGGCTTCATCGACACCCATATCCACGGCATCACCAAGCTGGGCCGCAAGCTGTCGCTGCTGGACGGGGTGACCACCGCATTGGCCACGGAATTCGGCGTGCTGGATGTCGACAAGTTTTACGGCGAGCGCAAGAAATGGCGCGGAAACTACGGCGCCACCGTGGGGTTGGATCTGGCCCGCATGAAGGTGCTGGATGGCGTCACGGCGCAGGATGACATCGATTGGCTGAAGGCGACCAAGGAGGCCGCTAAAAAAGGTGCTTCCAACTGGTCAACCAAGATTCCCAGTCCGGAAGAAGAAAAACAGATTCTTGCATTGATGAAAAAAGGGCTGGATCAGGGCGCCATAGGCGTGGGGATTGCCGTGGGTTATGCGCCTGCGGGAATTACCGCCAGAGAGGTGTATGAGGTGCAGAAACTGGCGGCCGGTTATGGACGGCTCACTGCCTCGCACACCCGTTTTGGCTCCGGTCGTCCGCCCCAGGAGTTCGTTCTGGGCGGCGATGAGATCATCGCCAACGCCATATACCTTGGGGCACCGGCCATCTTCCAGCACTTCCACAACGCCGACTGGCAGTTGGGCGCCGAGATCCTGGAGAAGGTCAAGGAACAGGGCTATCCCATCTGGGGCGAGATCTACCCCTATGCCGCCTACTCCACCCAGATCGGCTCCAGTTTTGTCAGTGTCGAGAACTTCAAGGCCAACGGTCTCGACATCAGCAAGACTGTACTCGATCCCTCCACCGGGAAGTTTCTGACCGAAGAGGAATTCTCCAAGCTGCGCAAGGAACACCCCAACCACCTCATCATCGTGTTCTCCAGAAAGAAGGAGGACATTCCCAAGTGGGTGGCGCTCAAGGGGGTGTTCATCGGCTCGGACGCCATGCCGGCACTGGACGTGGAGGGCAACGTGTTGCCGGAAGACGCGCCCTACGAAAAGATCGTCACCCACCCGCGCGCCGCCGGCACCCACGCCCGGGTATTGCGCGTGGCACGTGAAAACCATATTCCCCTGATGCAGGTGGTGGCGAATATGGCTTACTGGCCGGCCAAGCGCCTGGGCGACACCGGGCTGGAAGCCATGCAAAAGCGCGGCCGGATCCAGGAGGGGATGGTGGCGGACATCACTGTTTTCGATCCAGAAACCGTTGCCGACAGGGCGGATTACGGTGCAGGGAAGAACGGTCTGCCGTCCGCGGGGATTCCCTATGTGATCGTCAACGGCGTGGTGACTATCAAGGATTCAAAACTGGTGCCAGACGCCTATGCGGGCCAGCCGATACGCTACCCTGTAGTCGACAAGTAAGCTGGCTGGTCGTTCTTCGTGGAATCCGTGGGAAAGGACGTATTCACGATATGTCTTAGCTCGGTGCCTGCTCATGACCCAACTTAATTTTTTCTATCCATATGGAGATTGGAATGAATCATCTAAAGTCCAGCATCTTGTCCGTACTACTGGTTGTGGGTGTTATTGGGTTTTCCTCGGCCAATAGCGAGTCTTACCATCCGCCAGGGTCAGGTACGGGCGGCCAGGGCAGCTACGGGAGCAAGTCGAATCATGGCAGCGGCACCGGCGGCCAGGGCAGTTACGGGAACAAGCCGAATTACAGCAGCGGTACCGGCGGCCAGGGCAGTTACGGGAACAAGCCGAATTACAGCAGTGGTACCGGCGGCCAGGGCAGCTACGGGAGCAAGCCGAATTACGGCAGCGGCACCGGCGGCCAGGGCAGTTACGGAGGCAAGCCCAATTACGGCAGTGGCGGAAGCAGGCCGGATTATGGAAGCGAAGGGTATCATGCCTGCGAGCGCGAGACAGAGAGAAAGATACTCCGTAAGCACGAGTCGGCCCGCCACATCCGCTGGGATGAACGCAGTGTCCGGCAATGGCGCGAATCTTCCAACAAGACCGGGTATCGAGGCTGGGGGGATTTCGTCGGCGGAAAAGGCCGCGGGCGGCGCTATGAATTCCAGTGCATTTACAATCACAAGAAACATAGAGTGAACAGCGCGTGGGTTGACGTCAAGGAACATTGAGCATGGCCGGCCAGCGGGCTGATGGCAGCCCCGGTCTTGAATGGTATTAGGGAGACAGGAAATGCGATCACTATGTCATATTCGGTTTTGCGGGATCTTGCTCGGGGCGTGTTTTCTCGCCGCTCAGGCATGGGCGGACAGCGACCCTCAGCGCCCCCGCCTGGTGCTGCAGATCACCGTCGATCAGCTGCGCGGCGATTTGGTGGATCGCTACGGCGCGGGATTGGGCAAGGGCGGCTTCGAATACCTGCTCAGTCATGGCATGGTGTTCACCGATGCCCATCACCGCCACGCCAACACCGAAACCGTCGTTGGTCACACCACTCTGGCGACGGGTACGGATCCCGCGATCCACGGCATGATTTCCAATGTCTGGATCGACCGCAAGACAGGCGCCACGGTCTATAACGTGCAGGATCCGGACTATCCCCTCGTGGGTTCAGCGGGCGCCGACAAGAAGACGGAGATCGATCCGACGCAGCGCGCCGCCACCACCGATGGCCGTTCTCCCCGCAGTATTCTGACTTCTACCATCGGAGACGAGATCCGGCTGCATTTCGGGCCCCAAGCCAAGGTGTTCAGCGTTTCGGTCAAGGATAGGGCCGCTATTTCAATGGGTGGGCATTCGGGGCAGGCCTACTGGTTCTCCAAATCCGGGGGGCGGTTCGTCACCAGCACCTATTACCGCAAGGATTATCCTGGCTGGGTCAAGGCCTGGAACGCCAATGGCAAGGTGGCGTCCTACGCGGGCGGCGAGTGGAAACTGCTGCTCGACCGCAAGTTCTATACCTTTGCCGACCACGACGATCAGCCCTGGGAAATGAAGCTGCCTGGCTGGGGGCGCACCTTTCCTCACCATTACGGGCCGGCGGATGGCAAGTTCTACACCGGCTTTCTGACCATGAGCCCGGCCGGTGACGAACTGACGGTGGATTTTGCCAAGGCCCTGCTCGAAAATGAAAAGCTGGGCCAGGATGATATTCCGGATTATCTGTCCATCAGTCTGTCTTCCACCGATTACGTGGGCCATGTGTTCGGACCTTCCAGCTTGGAAGCCGAGGACAATATAAAGCGTCTCGACCGTACCCTGCGGGACTTGCTGGAATATGTGGACAAAAAAGTCGGGCTGGACAAAACCCTGGTCGTGCTGTGCGCCGATCACGGCGCCACGGAGGCTACCGGTTATCTGAAAACACTGGGTATCGAATCGGGACAGTTCGAATTCGACAAGGCCGAAAAGCAGCCCGGGTTTGCCCGCCTATACAAGCGGTTTGGCTTGAACCGGAAAAGTTTGCTCAATGGATTCATCAAGCCCTATGTTTATTTGAATCACCAGGCCATTGCCAAGGCCGGCCTGAAGCTGGAAGAGGTTGAGCAGGCGGTGGCGGAAGAGCTGGAGAAACTGCCCGGCGTCGCCCATGCCGTGACCGCCAGCGCCCTGCGCCGGGGCGAGGTGCCGGATACGGATGTCATGCGCGCAGTGCTTGCCAATTTCAACGACGACCGCTCCGGCGACATCTATCTGGTATTCGAGCCGCACTGGTACGTGGCCGATTTCGACGGTTTGCACGTGACCTCCGTACATGGCTCGCCCTGGGACTATGACACCTATGTCCCCCTGATATTTGCCGGTCCCGGCATCAAGCCAGAGTCTGTCCACCGCCGCGTGGAGACCGTCGATGTGGCCGCGACCATTGCCGAATTGTTGGGCGCCAAAGCCCCAAGTGGGTCAGAAGGGGTGCCCCTGGTCGAATTGTTTCAGTCTAATAAATAGGCGGCACCCGCAGGTAAATAACTTTGTCTTGACTTGGAAAGATTTGGATATTCAAAAGCACGACCACTGTGCACGGAGGTATAAGTGAAAAAAATCGTTTTGGTATTGGCCTTTGTCTTTTCGGCAATAGGGAATGCAGCGCTTGTCGCCGCTTCGGAAACGGATGACGGGGCATCATCCGGCAATGAATATGATGTCGTTATCCTCAACGGCAGGGTCATGGACCCGGAAACCCAATTCGATGGTGTGCGTAATGTGGGCATCAAAGACGGCATCATCAAGACCATCACCAAGGACAAGATTGCGGGCAAGGAAGTGATCGACGCCAAGGGCCTGGTGGTGGCGCCGGGTTTTATCGACACCCATATACACAACGTCACCAAGCTGGGCGCCAAGATGATGCTCCTGGACGGGGTGACCACGCCGCTGGCCACCGAGTTCGGCGTGCTGGATATCGACAAGTTTTATGACCAGAGGAAAGATTGGCGCGCCAACTACGGTGCCACCGTGGGCCTGAACTTTGCGCGCATGAAAGTGCTGGATCACTACACCTCGCAGGACGATGCAGACTGGCTGACGGCCACCAAGGAGGTCGCCAAGAAGGGGCCTTCCAACTGGTCCACCAAGATTCCCAGCCCGGAAGAAGAAAAGCAGATCATGGCCATCATGAAGAAGGGGCTGAACCGGGGCGCCATCGGCGTCGGCATTGCCGTGGGTTATTCGCCCCAGGGCACCACCGCCCGGGAGGTCTATGAGACCCAGAAGCTGGCGGCAAGCTACGGGCGCGTCACCGCCGCCCACACCCGCTTCGGGTCCGGGCTGCCGCCGGATGAATTCGTGCTCGGCGGCGATGAGATCATGGCCAACGCCATGTACCTGAACGCGCCGGCCATCTTCCAGCATTTCCACAACGCCGACTGGCGACTGGCTGCTGAGTTCATCAAGAAGGCCCAGGAGCGGGGTTACAACATCTGGGGCGAGATCTATCCCTATGCCGCCTATTCCACCCTGGCCGGGGCGGACTATCTCAACAAGGAGAACCTCGAGCGCAACCATCAGGATATTTCCAAGACCTTCCTCGACCCGGCCACGGGCAAGTACATGACCGAGGAGGAGTTCTTCAAAATGCAAAAGGAAGACGCCGGGCACATGATCGTCGTCTTCTCGCGCAAGAAGGAAGACATTCCCAAGTGGCTTTCCATCGAGGGGGCCACCGTGGCCTCGGACGCCGTGATGCTCCTCGACAAGGATGGCAATATCCTGCCCGAGGACGCCCCCTACGAAAAGATCGTGGGCCATCCGCGTTCCTGCGGCGCCCATGCGCGGTCCCTGCGTTATGCGCGTGAATACAACATTCCCCTGATGACGGTGGTGGGCAACCTCAGCTACTGGTCGGCCAAGCACCTGGGTGATACCGGGCTGGAAGCGATGCAGAAGCGAGGCCGGATCCAGGAAGGCATGGTGGCCGACATCACAGTGTTCGATCCCAAAACCGTGGCCGACAGGTCGGACTACGCGGCCGGGAAGAACTGCCGGCCGTCGGCGGGCATTCCTTATGTGCTGGTAAACGGCGTGGTTACGGTCAAGGATTCAAAACTAGTACCTGACGCCCATGCCGGCCAGCCAATTCGGTTTCCCGTCAAGTAGTGTGAAGTATGCGGGTGGCTTTTGGCCACCCGCTGTTGTCTTGCTTTCCCTGGTAAATGGTGTTTGCTGCCAAGGATTGGGTGATCTACAACATCGGGACATGTTGTCAACTGCCATATAGAGGTACTTATGAAAAAACGTCTCCTGCTATTGCTGTTGTTCATGGTGTTCGGGTTCAATGGAGTCCATGCGCGGGAAACACCCAAGCAACAGACGCTTTTCCTCAACGTAAAAATATTCGACGGAAAATCCGATCAGCTGATCAGCGGCCAGGATGTGCTGGTGGAGGGCAACCATATCGTCAAGATCGCGCCCGAGATCAAGACCAACCGCATGGCCAGAATCATCGATGGACAGGGCAAGACGCTCATGCCCGGCTTGATCGATGCCCATACCCACCTGACGGCGGTCAAGTCGTTCGATGAGGCCATCTACAAGTATGAACCCGCCTATATAGCCGCCCTGGCCACCGAAGCCGCGCGGCGCATGCTGATGCGCGGTTTTACCACCGTGCGTGACGCGGGCGGGCCGGTGATGGGGGTCAAGCGCGCCATCGATGAAGGCGTCATTCCCGGACCGCGCATCTTTCCGTCCAATGCCTTTGTCTCGCAAACCGGCGGGCACGGCGACTTCGATTTGACCATGACTTATCTGTCTCCGCATTTTGCCGGACAGCTGGACAAGGCTTATCTGTTCGGCTGGACCATGACCGCGGACGGCGTGCCGGAGGTGCGCAAGGCGGTGCGCGAGGTGCTGCGTTCCGGCGCGAGCCAGGTCAAAATCATGGCCAGCGGCAGCATCACCGGCGCCCATGATCCCCTGGATGTGGTGGAGTACACCCCCGAGGAAATGCGGGCCATCGTGGAGGAGGCTGAAAAGTGGGGTACCTATGCCATGGCGCATGCCTACAGTGACGCGGCGGTGCGTACTGCCGTGGAAGCGGGCGTGAAAACCATCGAGCACGGGCTGATGGCCTCGCCTGAAACCCTGAAGCTGATGAAGGAAAAAGGCGCGTGGCTGTCCACCCAGTGCCTCAACTACAGCAAGAACGCGGAGGATTTTGGCGTTGAAATGCCGGCCAGCGTGGCGGCCAAATTCAACGAGGCCAAACAAAGCGCGGAACGTATTTTCAAACTGGCCAAGCAGTATGACATCAAAATGGCCTGGGGCACGGACGGCCTGGGGTCTTTGGAGGTGCTGGATACCCAGTCACAGGAATTCACTTGCAGGAAAAAATATTTTTCTGATGCGGAAATTCTGAAGCAGGCCACCTCCCTCAATGGCGAGTTGCTGACCTTGAGCGGCAAGCGCTCCCCCTACCCGGACGGCTCCCTTGGCGTGGTTGAGGAAGGCGCCTATGCAGACCTGCTGATCGTGGACGGCAACCCGCTGCGGGATATCGGCCTCCTGACCCAATCTGAAAAGACGCTTCGATTCATCATGAAAGACGGCAAGATCTACAAGAATACACTGATCCCGAAAAATCACTGATGCCATGAAATGCTGGAACCCCATCCTCATTGTTGCCGTTCTGTTCCTGTCCGCGTCAGCGGGGGCGGAACAATTGCAGATTCTTTCTCCCGGCAGCGTTGGGCAGCAGCTGAAGCAGGATCGTTCGCTCACGGAGGCTGTTGATTCCGCCTTTCAGTCCTACGATCAATGGAAAGCGGATTTTATTGAACGCACCGGCTTCAACTACGGAATCGATTACAACGCCCTCTACTACAGGGCCTCGTCCAGCCCCACGGAGGAGGACGAGAGCAGCAGCGGCGTCATCCGCTTCTATGCGAACTGGGATCTGGTAGGCCGGAACACGCCGGACAAGGGCAGCCTGGTCGTCAAGCTGGAACACCGCCATGCCTTCACCGATGTCGCGCCGGTGGATTTCGGCTTTGAGCTTGGATACGTGGGACTGTTGCACTCGACCTTCAGCGATCAGGGGGTTCACGCCACCAACCTCTACTGGAAGCAGCTTTTCGACAACAAGCGCATTCTTGTCTTTGCCGGATTCATGGATGTCACGGATTATGTGGACGTGCATCTGCTGGCCAGCCCCTGGACGGATTTTTCCAACCTGGTGTTCGCCACGGGGTCGGGAACCATCGGCGCCCTGCCCGACGGTTCCCTCGGGGTGATGGCCGGTGGATGGCTCAATGACAACCTCTATCTTTCCGCCGGCATAGCGGACGCCAATGCCGACCCGGCTCATCTGTTCGAGGGCTTCAAGAGCTTTTTCGAGGATTTCGAAACCTTCAAGTCAGTGGAGCTGGGTTGGACCAGTGGCCGGGATCAGTTTTTCTTCAACAATGTCCATCTCACCCTCTGGCAGGTCGATGCGCGAAAAGAGGCGCAAACCCCGTCCGGCTGGGGCGTCGCCGTTTCCACCAGCATCACCCATCACGAGAACTGGATGAGCTTCATCCGGGGCGGCTATTCTCATGACGGAAACGCCCTGCTCGAAGGCGCTGTCAGTCTCGGAGCCGCTCACTACCTGCAGTCCCGTAAGGATGTTTTCGGCATCGCCGTGAACTGGGGCCGGCCCAATCATTTCGATTATCCGGATGCACGTGACCAGTGGACCCTGGAGTCCTATTACCTGTTTCAGCTTGGCAAGCACCTGCAGGTCACGCCAAACCTTCAGGTGCTGCTGCATCCGGCGCTATCCACGGAACGCGACAGCAATGTGATTGTGGGTGTCCGCGCCCGCGTGGTTTTTTAGCATTGTTGAGACGGGGCTGTGTTGGGCGCCTTGTTTCCCTGCCCCTGACTGGAGCCATCCCCACCGCAAGTCTGTACAATGGTGGGTAGTTTTCCCATTGATCTCGCATGCAGGGATTGTCTTGTCCAATAACACCTATCTGCCGGGTCAGCGTTGGCTGAGCGACATGGACCCCGATCTGGGATTGGGGGTGGTCGCCGAAGTCGAACACCGGCGTCTCAAGATTGCATTTCCCGCCGTTGGCGAGGTACGTGTCTA
This sequence comes from Sedimenticola sp., assembly GCA_026994195.1. Classification (GTDB taxonomy): domain Bacteria; phylum Pseudomonadota; class Gammaproteobacteria; order Chromatiales; family Chromatiaceae; genus Thiolapillus. Next base: position 9,342 of record JALWRH010000024.1, read on the forward strand.
TGCCTTGCCGGATGCACCCCTGACCCGCCTTCTGCTGGAGCCGGGAGATCGCTTCCAGGATGTTGAGGAGCAGGAATATCAGGTACTGGCTGTCGTGGAGGAGCAGGGCCTGTATGCTTACCGGTGCAAGGATGCCCAGGGCAGCATTCAGCTGCTCAGCGAAGTCAATATCAGCCCCCATCTCCAGCTCAACCGTCCCCGGGAGAAGTTGCTGGCGGGGCGCCTGGACAGCAACAGCTGGTTCGACCTGCGCCAGCAGTCCTGGCAGCAGCTGGCTGCTGAGGCCTTGTCTCCCGTGCAGGGTCTGGTGGGGCCGCGCATCAGCCTGATTCCCCACCAGCTGTACATTGCCTGGCAGACGGCGCGGCGTTTTCTGCCCCGGGTGCTGCTGGCGGACGAAGTGGGCCTGGGCAAGACCATAGAGGCCGGCCTTATCCTGCACCGCATGCTGCTGGCGGGCCGCGCCCGGCGGGTGCTGATTCTGGTGCCCGAGCCCCTGCTGCATCAGTGGCTGGTGGAGATGCTGCGCCGTTTCAATTTGCGTTTTGCCCTGTTCGACAGGGAACGCTTCGAAGCCTCGGATGCAGACAATCCTTTCTCCGAGGAACAACAGGTGCTGTGCAGCCTGGATTTTCTCCTGTCCGCGCCGAAGATCGCCCGCGCCGCCCTGGAGGAGGAATGGGATTTGCTGGTGGTGGACGAGGCCCATCATCTGCACTGGAGCGAGGAGGAATCCAGCCTGGAATACGACCTGGTTGAGGCACTGGCGGAACAGGCCCTGGGTGTGCTGCTCCTCAGCGCCACCCCGGAACAACTGGGCCGGGCCGGCCATTTTGGGCGTCTGCGCCTTCTCGATCCCCATCGCTATCCGGATTACCAGCGTTTTCTGGAAGAGGAAGCCCGCTACCAGCAGGTGGCGGACATTGCCGCCCATCTGCTCGAGGGTGAATCCCTGGCGGCATCCCAGCAGCGGCTGCTGGAGGAGCTGTTGGGTGATGTGCGGGATCTGGAGCCCCAGCGCGTGGTGCGCCGCCTGGTGGATCGTTTCGGCACGGGCCGGGTCATGTTCCGCAATACCCGCCACACGGTGAAGGGATTTCCCGAGCGGGTGCTGCATGTGAATGAACTGGACTGGCCGTCGGCCTATGCTGCCATCGAAGATCCCGTGCAGGCCCTCACGCCTGAGCGCCATGTCCCTGAGTGGCAGGATTTCGATCCCCGCCTGGAGTGGTTGGCGGGCCTGCTCAAAGCGCTGGCTCCCCAGAAAGTGCTGCTCATCTGCGCCCACAAGGAAACCGTGCTGGAACTCCAGGAATGGCTGCGCCGGCGTCACGCCATTCATGCCGCCGTGTTCCACGAGGACATGGAGATCGTGGAGCGCGACCGGGCGGCGGCCTTCTTTGCCGATATGGAGGAAGGCAGCCAGATCCTGCTGTGTTCCGAAATCGGCAGCGAAGGGCGCAATTTCCAGTTCGCCCGCCACCTGGTGCTGTTCGATCTTCCCCTGGAGCCGGATCTGCTGGAGCAGCGCATCGGCCGCCTGGATCGCATCGGCCAGGGCCAGGTCATCGACCTGCATCTGCCTCTCATGATGGGTAGTCCCATGGAAGGCCTGTACCGCTGGTATCAGGAAGGCCTGAACGCTTTCGAGCAGCCTTCCGCCGTGGCGGCCGCCCTGTACGAGGAGTTTTCCGATCTGCTGCATGAAATGCTCGAGGAGCCCGCCCTGGCGGATGCTCTGCTGGAGAAAGTCGCCCGGCGACGCGAGGCGCTGGAGGACCGGCTGGCGGCTGGTCGGGACAGGCTGTTGGAACTCCAGTCCTGTGACACGGACAGGGCCTCGGAGCTGGTGGCGCGCATCGAAGCCCAGGAAAGGGATTCTGGTGTGGCGGATTACATGCTGCGTTACTGGGATGCTTTCGGCGTGGAGCATGAGCCTGGGCCGGGAAAATCCCTGGTGCTGCATCCCGGCGAGCACATGCGCCGGGAAGAGTTCCCGGGGCTGCCGGAAGAAGGCGCCACCGTGACCTTCGAACGCAACGATGCCCTGGTGCACGAGGACCGCCTGTTTCTCACCTGGGAGCATCCCATGGTGCGCGGTGCCCTGGAGGAACTGGTGAGCAGCGACCTGGGCAGTGCCGCCTTCCTGGTGCTGGAGGAAGGCCCCCTTCCGTCCGGCACCCTGCTGCTGGAGCTGGTCTTCGTCCTCAACTGCACGGCACCCCGGGAGCTGGAAGCCAGCCGCTACCTGCCGCCCACCACCCTGCGCCTGGTGCTGGATCGCCAGGGCAAGGATTATGCAGCCCTGCTGCCCGAGGGAAAACTGCGTGGCCGCTCCATGCACCGGGACCGCCAGACAGCCGCCAAGGTGATCAAGTCCCAGGCAGATCTGTTGCGCAAACTCATTGTCCAGGGTGAGCAGCAGGTGGCGGAGCAGGCACGGGACGCAGTGGATCAGGCCCTGAGCCGAATGCGCGCCGAGCTGGAAGAGGAACAACACCGGCTGCGCAGCCTGAGCGATGGCGCCGCCATGGAGGAGCTGCGGCTGCTGGAGGATCACCAGGCCTTGTTGGAACAAACCCTGCCCCGCACCCGGCTGCGTTTGGACGCCCTGCGGCTGTTCGTGCGGGTATAATTTCTCCATGATTTCGTCTGTCGGAAAACGCCTGCTGACCTTGTTGCTGGCCATGTCCTTCATGGCGGCTTCCGCGGCGGAGCGCCCCAAGGTCGGCCTGGTGCTCAGTGGCGGTGGCGCCCGGGGCGCGGCTCATATCAGCGTGCTCAAGGTCATCGAGGAGCAGGGCATTCCCATCGATTACATTGCGGGCACCAGCATGGGCGCCATCATCGGGGGCCTGTATGCCTCGGGCATGTCCCCGGAAGACATCGAAAAGCACCTGGCGGACATCGACTGGGGCGATATGCTCACCGACAGTCCCAGGCGCAAGGATCTGAGCTTCAGGCGCAAACGCGAGGACGAGGAGTTTCTGGTGCGGTATGCGGCCGGTTTCAGTGATGGTGAGGTGAAACTGCCCCAGGGCCTGCTTCAGGGACAGAAACTCCTGCTGTTCCTGCGCAAGCTGACCCTGCCTGTCGCGGATATCGAGGATTTCGACAAGCTGCCCATCCCTTTCCGCGCCGTTGCCACGGATATCAGCACCGGCAAGGCCGTGGTGCTGGATCATGGCGACCTGGCCCTGGCCATGCGCGCCAGCGCCTCCATTCCCAGCGTTTTCTCTCCCGTGGAGCTGGATGGCAGGCTGCTGGTGGACGGGGGGGTGAGCAACAACCTTCCGGTGGAAGTGGTGCGCGACCTGGGGGCCGACCGTCTCATCGTGGTGGACGTCAGTACGCCCCTGGCCGATCAGGAACAGCTGCGCAGCGTACTGTCCATCACCGATCAGCTCACCACCATCATGACCCGGCGCAACACAGAACGCAGCCTGAAGTTGTTGGACAAGGATGATGTGCTGGTGGTGCCCGATCTGTCGGAAGTGGGCACCACGGATTTTGCCAATTCCATGAAGGCCCTGGCGCCGGGCATGCGGGCAGTGCGCCAGCAGCAGGCCCGGCTGGCGCGTATCGCCCGGGAAACAGGCAGGGTTCACGAGAAGCAGACAACGCCGTCGTCTCCCGCACGCAAAAAGCTTCTTCCGGTCATCAGTTTCATGGATCTGGACAATGATTCCGGGCTGTCCGACAAAACCATTCAGCGCTATTTTCGCAAGGTGAAGTTGGGGCAGCCTCTGGATGTGCAGGCCGTGGAAGCGGCTATCAGTGAACTCTATGGTCTAGATCTGTTCAAAGAGGTCAGTTACCGGCTGGTGCAAAAAGAGGGCCGCACCGGAATCAGAATTCAGGTGAGGGAGAAACCCTGGGGACCCAACTACCTGCAGGCGGGACTCCAGTTTCGTGGGGACTGGAACGACGGTAATGGCTTCAACCTTGGCGCCAGTTATACCCGCACGGCAGTGAACAGCCTAGGGGGTGAGTTCCGCGCTATCCTGGAAATGGGAGACAGGCCCCGCTTGTTCAGCGAGTTCTACCAGCCTTTGAACACCGGCCGGGATTTCTTCATCAACCCCAGCCTGGAATACATGCGCAATACCATCGGTCTCTACGAGAAAGGCGAGAAACTGGGAAGCTTCGATCTCAGCCAGGTATTGCTGTCCTTGGACCTAGGCATGAACCTGTCCAGTTGGGGAGAGCTGCGCCTGGGATGGCGGGGCGGCTGGGCGGATGTGGAAGTCCGCAGCGGATTTCCCGGCGTAGTGGAAGGAACTTTTGATCAGGGAGAGCTGTTCCTGCATCTGGGCGTGGATACTTTGAACAACCTGTATTTCCCCACCCAGGGTCACTGGCTGCAGGCCGAGCTGAGCGCCCATGACGGAGCCTGGGGAGATGACAACAGTTTTCAACAGCTCTATCTGGATGCCGGACTGGCAGTGACCCATAACCGGGATACCCTGCTGCTTAGAGGGCAGACGGGATTGACCCTGGACAGCGATGCACCCCTGTATGGCCTGTTCCGCCTGGGAGGCTTCCTCAACATGTCAGGTTTCTATGTGAACGAACTGTCAGGACAGCACATGGGACATGGTCTGCTGGGATATCTGCGGCGTCTGGACGATGGTGGCTTCCTGCCCGTCTATGCCGGCGCCACCCTGGAAGCGGGGAACACTTGGCAGTTTGCCGAGGATATCGGGGACAACTGGCTGCTGGGAGGCAGCCTGTTCCTGGGCCTGGACACCCTGTTGGGGCCTCTCTATGTGGGCTATGCCATGGGAGAAGAAGACCATGGCACCTTGTTTCTGTATTTTGGCGCGCCCTTCAAGTAGCGTTGACGGTCAGACGGTAGCGCTCCACCAGTTCATGCACCAGGGGCGTGCAGATCACCTTGATGGCGACATCCAGCATGCCGCCGGGAATCATCAGGGTATTGCGCCGGGACATTCTGGATCCGGGGATCTGCGCTTGCAGCGCAGGAAAGTCATAGCGAACCGGTTCGCGGAAACGGACGACCACGATACTCTCGTCCAGGCTGGGAATCTCGCGTAGCTCGAAAGGGTTGGAAGTGTCTGTCAGAGGCACACGCTGGAAGTTGATGTCGGTGAGGGAGAACTGGGGCGTGATGTAGGCGATGTAGTCTTCCATGCGCCGCATGATGGTATGGGTGACGGATTCCGGTGATTTTTGCTTCTCGTGGGCGTCGCGGTAGATCTTCTGTATCCATTCCAGGTTGATGACCGGCACCACGCCGATGAGCAGGTCCACCCATTGGGCGATGTCGATGCCGCGCATCTTGCGTTCCTTGAGCTTCTTGCGCCGGCGGATGATGATGGGGTTATGGGACGCGGACATTTCCCTGTTTGTCCAGGAATTTTCCGCGCATCCGCCGTGCATGCCATCGTAGATAAGAAGGTCCGTACCCGAGGGAATTTCTTCCCAAGGGGTGAAAGAGCCTACGGGCTGGCCATACATTTCCGCCAGCTCCTCGTTTTCCACGTAACGCCGACACAGGCCCGTACCCGAGCGGGAATATTCCCGGAACAGGCCTTCCAGGCGATCCAGAAAATTGGCTTCCGGGGCGAAGTGGCTCAGGCAGCGCCCCTGTTCCCCGGCCAGGGCCACCCTGTGCTGCATGGCTTTGCGGTCGTAACGGCGAAAAGCGTTGCCGTCTACCCGGAAAGCGGTGATGCCTTCGCTGCGGAAGATATTGTCGAAGATACGTCGGAAAGTCGTAGTGCCCGCCCCCGAGGAACCGGTGAGGGCGATGATGGGATGCTTGGAAGACATGGGGCTCGTCCGTCCTTTTCAGGGAATCGGACGATCATTTATAGCACAAGAACAAAACCTTGTTCAAATTGAGGTAATAGGCAATCAAGCTCAGGGTGTGCCGATAAGGCTGGAATTCTGTTGGCCGTTGAGCTGGAAACTGCGGTTTCCTGTTGCAGTCACCCGTGTGAATAACAATGGCCGGGCGTTCCTGCCCGGCACAGTTGCCTTGAATGATTTGTCAGGCCTGGAGCTGCTCGATGACCTTTTCAATCATGTCTTTGGCTTCGGCGGCAACAGCATGGACTTCTTCAGCCTGGGACAGGCCAAGGACAGGGACGGGGTTCATGAAGCTTACGACGGTCTTGTCGCCTTCCTCGCGCATGATGAAGTTGCAGGGGAGCAGGGTGCCGGCATTGGGTTCGGCGTTGATCACCCGGTCCGCCAACTTGGGATTGCAGGCACCGTAGATGTGATAGGCAGGAATGTCCTTGTCCATCTTATTCTTGAAAATGGCCTGCACGTCCACGTCGCTGACCACACCCAGGTGGTTGGCCATGAGGGTTTCCTTCACCTTTTCCAAGGCTGCATCGAAAGGCAGATTCAGAGTGATATTCATTTCGTACATGGTATTGTCCTCACTGATGTTTTTATATTTTCAATGAATTCCATGTTTGAATGCTTTTGCAAGTTCAAACATGAAGCTTGGCTTACTCTAGGCGCAAGAACTCTGGAATGCATTGAAATTCCTCAAGCAACCAGGCCACGGTTGTATCAAAACAGGCCGGGCCGCGTTGCTCATTCTCAAACTGCCCTCGCACTACTGCGTGAGCAGATACAGCAATACCAGATTCAGTGCCAGAAGCAACGCGGCGGTGCCCTTCCAGAAGGCCAGGGGGTTGCGTTCTATAAGGGGCTGGTCAGTAGCGCGGAGAAACTTCGGATTGGGATGGGACAGATCGTAGAGAAACTCTGAGAGGGTGTCATAGCGCCGGGCGGGGTCGGGATGCAAGGCCTTGCGCAGGGCGCCGTCCACCCAGATCTGGATGTTGGGGTTGTGTTGGCGGGCCGGGGTGTAGCGCAGTTTACTGGCTGCCACGGGCTTGTCGTGCTCACCATAGGGCAGGGCGCCGGTGAGCAGTTCGTAGGCGATGACACCCAGGGAATAGGTATCCGAACGCATGGAACACTGGCCTTTGAGACATTCCGGCGCGCCATAGTCCACGGTGGCTTGCGGCGTGTCGCTGGCGTAACAGGTTTTGATCTCCGTAGCGCCGGCCACCCGGGTGGAGCCGAAATCGATGATCTTCAGTATGCCATCCTTGTCGATGAGGATGTTCTCGGGCTTCAGATCCAGATGAATCATTTCCAGGCGGTGGAAGGCGCGCAGGCCATCCACGATCTGGGCAAGGTAGTCCCGTGCGGTGTTGATGTGGGTCTGAGGATGGTCGTCCATCCACTGGCGCAGGGACTGACCTTCCACATACTCCGAAATGTTGTACAGGAAATGCCGCCGGGGGGTATCCAGGACTTTCAGCACATGGGAGTTGCTGATGCGCTTGCCCACCCATTCCTCGTGAAGAAAGCCCTCCAGGAAGGCCGGGTCGTCACGGAAGTTCACCGAGGGAGTCTTGAGAATGACCTTGGTCCCCTGATCCATGTCCCGCGCCAGGAACACCTCGGAGCGGGCCGAGGCATGCAGTTCCCGCAATATCTCGTAGTTGTCGATTTTCATGCCCGCTTGCAGGGGCGGAGGAAAGGGCAGCTCGGTGATTTTCTGCAGAATGTCGTCTTCGGTTTTTTCCGGCAGGGACAGCACCTTCAGCAGCTGGCAGGTAACATTGTCATGACTGCCTCCCTGCAGGGCTTCTTCCATGATGGCCTGGGCGCAGGCCTGCAGGTTTTCCCCCTGGTCGCGCATGAGCTGGCGCAGACGGTTGTCCGTGACATAGCCGGAGACCCCGTCGGTGGTGAACAGAAAGATATCGCCAGGTTCCACGGCCAGGGAGCGGTAGTCGATGTCGATGTGGGCGTCTATGCCCATGGCCCGGGACAGAAAATCCCGGTCCCGGCCTACCCAGACCCGGTGGTCATGGGTGAGTTGCTCCAAATCGCCGTCGCGGAACAGATAGAGGCGCGAATCGCCCACATGGAAGACATGGGCGGTGGTGGACTTGATGACCAGGCCGGTAAAGGTAGTGACCATGCCCTTCGCGGAATCGTAGCGCATCTGACCCTGGGACCAGAGCCAGCGGTTCAAGGCGCCCAGCACCTTGGTGGCAGCCGTCTTGACTGTCCAGGAATCAGGTGTGCTCAGATAGTCGTCCATGAAGCTGCGCACGCAGATCTGGGCTGCTTCCACACCGCCCTCGGAACTGCTCATGCCGTCGCAGATGGCGGCTGCCACACCCTTGTTGAGCAGGGCGCTGCCCTCGGGCACCAGGGCGTCGGCGGCATCGGCGTTTTCTTCCTTGTTGCCCTTCTCCGTGACGGCGGCGTAGTCGATTTGCAGGTGGTTGCTCATGGCGTTCTGGTCTTGTTGATGCTTGAGGGGCCGGAGTCAAATCCCGTCATGCAGTTGATTCTACGTGATGCCTCTCCGATTTGACTCCGGCCCCTCTGGGTTTGTAGGTCGGGCTTCAGCCCGACATCTCCCCTGGTTGGGGCGCCGTTGTCGGGCTGAAGCCCGACCTACAGGCATCACCCAACTTCGATCATTTGTACTGTGCCGTCTTCCATGACCTCTGCAGTGTGGCCCTTGGGCTCATCGAGGAACTGTACGGCCACCAGGGCCACCAGAGCGGCGCCGGCAATGACCATGAAGAAGATCTGTGGTGTTACAAAAGAGAACACTGTCAGAAAGGTTACAGCGCCTACGTTACCATAAGCGCCCGCCATGCCGGCCACCTGGCCAGTCATGCGGCGCTTGACCAGGGGCACGATGGCGAATACAGCGCCCTCGCCGGCCTGAACGAAGAAGGAACAGACCATAGTGGCGGCGACAGCCAAGGCTACCGGCCAGCCGGAAGTGATCTGGCCCAAAACCAGATAACCCACAGCAAGGCCGGCGATGAGAAGGGAAAGCATCTTCTTGCGACCGAACTTGTCACTGAACAGACCACCGAAAGGACGGGCGGCAAGGTTCATGAAGGCAAAACCGGAGGCCAGGAAACCGGCCTGCACCATGCTCAGGTCAAAGGTATTCTTGAAGAACAGGGGCAGCATGGATACCACGGCCAGTTCGGAGCCAAAGGTCACGAAATAGGCCAGATCCAGGATGGCCACTTGCTTGAACTTGTAACGGTGGATCTCGGGTACTTCCTCGCTGAATACATGCTTGTTGATGCGCCATACCTGGGCGGTCTGGTAGGCGTACAGAGCGAGCAGGCCCAGATAGATGCTGTCTGTGGCGACAGCGCCGATGATGTTCAGATTGGCGGGACCCAGTTTCCAGGCAAGTACCGCCAGAGCAGCGTACATGGGAATGTTCATCAGCAGGTAGAAGAAGAAATCGCCCTTGCTGGTCACTTCCATGGCGCCGGTCTTCTTGGGCTTGAAATAGGTGGAGCCTTTGGGCGTATTCCGCGCCAGCTTGAAATAGACGAAAGAATACAGCAGGGCGATGGCGCCGGTGGTGGCGATGGCATAGCGCCAGCCGTTCTCACCGCCATACATCAGGGCCAGGCTGGGCAGCAGCATGGCGGAAGCGGCAGAACCGAAGTTGCCCCAGCCCCCGTAGATGCCTTCGGCGACACCCACCTGCTTGGCCGGGAACCACTCACCAATCATGCGGATGCCGATAACGAAGCCCGCGCCCACGAAGCCCAGGGCGAAGCGGGTGGCCAGCAGCATCGGGTAGGAATCGGCCATGGCGAAAAAGAAACAGATGATGCTGGAGATGAACAGCAGTCCTGAGAAGATCAGGCGCGGGCCGTATTTGTCCACCAGCATGCCGATGATGATGCGGGCGGGAATGGTCAGAGCAACGTTCACGATGAGCAGAGCCTTCACTTCCTGTTTGCTCAGGTTGAAGGTTTCCTGGATGGCTGCCAGCAGGGGCGCGTGGTTGAACCACACCATGAAGGTGAGGAAAAAGGCGAACCAGGTCAAATGCAGGGTTCTGATCTTGCCGCTGAATGAAAACAGATTGAGCTTTGCTTCCGACATTTTTGAAGGCTCCTTTCGTGGTTTACAACTGTCGGATGTGAACCAAGCATGAAGCGTGCCACATGTGCTTTCTGCTCTGTGTTACGAAAAATCACACTATTTATATGGATGCCGGTGCAAGATATTTCTGGTCACCGTGTTTATTAGAAAATACTGATACATTTATGTGCCTGGTATTGTCCAACGGGCACCAAAGTGGTGCATGTGTGGAAAAATCCCCGGTCATTGTAGCGTAGCAGATGAATAATAATTAATAAAAACAGTATGTTGTATTATTTCTCGGGTGGTTGGCAAGCTATTTGCAGTAGATGGGCAACACAGCAGTCCTGGAAGGCGTCAGCACCCCAGGTAAAAAATGTCCTAAAGAGGAAGCCCAATGAAAGAACGTCTGGTACTGGTAGGAAACGGCATGGCGGGTGTGCGAGCACTGGAAGAGCTGCTCAAGCTTGCGCCGGAAGAGTACGAGATCACCGTATTCGGTGCAGAACCCTATCCCAATTACAACCGCATAATGCTTTCTCCGGTTCTGGCCGGGGAGAAGACCATTGATGAAATCATTCTCAATGACCGTGAATGGTATGAGAGTAATGGCATTACCTTGCATACCGGGGATCCTGTGGTGGAGATCGATAGGGTCAGCCGCAAGGTAGTGGCCAAGTCGGGCCTGGAAGTACCCTATGACCGCCTGCTTCTGGCGACAGGTTCTGAACCTTTCATCATTCCCGTGCCCGGTTCCGACCTGCCCGGCGTCATTGGCTTTCGTGATATCGCCGATGTGGATGCCATGCTCGAAGCAGCCAAGACCGGCAAGAAGGCCGTAGTCATCGGTGGCGGCCTGCTGGGCCTGGAAGCCGCCAACGGTTTGCAGCTCAATGGCATGGAGGTCACGGTAGTGCACCTCATGGACATTCTCATGGAGCGCCAGCTGGACAGGATGGCTGCAGAGATGCTCAAAAAGTCCCTGGAGGAAAAGGGCCTGAAGTTCCTCATGGAAACCCAGACCGCAGAGGTGCTGGGAGAAGACAGGGTGACCGGCCTGCGTTTCGCCGACGGTTCCGAGATCGAAGCCGACCTGGTGGTCATGGCCGTGGGCATACGCCCCAACATGGAATTGGCTCAGAAAGCCGGTCTGTACTGTGAACGTGGCGTGGTGGTGGACGATACCATGCAAACCTACGATCCCCGGGTGTATGCGGTGGGTGAATGCGTACAGCACCGGGGTGAATGCTATGGCCTGGTGGCGCCTTTGTTCGAGCAGGCCAAGGTGGCGGCCAACCACCTTGCCAAAATGGGTATTGCCCGTTATGAAGGCTCGGTGACCTCCACCAAGCTCAAGGTGACCGGCATCGATTTGTTCTCCGCTGGAGAATTCAATGAGGAGGAGGGTGACGAGACCCTGGTGCTCCAGGACCCGGCGCAGAACGTCTACAAGAAACTGGTGCTGAAGGACAACCGTATCAAGGGTGCGGTGATGTTCGGCGATACCATGGACGGTACCTGGTACTTCCAGCTCCTGCGCGAAGGCGCGGACATATCCGGTTTCCGCAACACCATCCTGTTCGGCCAGCACGACCTGGGTGATGCGGGCCATGGTGACGAAACCCGGGTCGCTGCTCTCTCCAATGATGCAGAGATCTGTGGCTGTAACGGCGTCACCAAGGGTGACATCGTGGACGCCATCCAGACCAAGGGCCTGTTCACCCTGGACGATGTGCGCGCCCACACCAAGGCATCCGCTTCCTGTGGATCCTGCACCGGCCTGGTGGAAGCCATCCTGGCCAGCACCGTGGGTGAGGGCTATGAGGCCAAGCCCAGCAAAAAGCCAGTCTGCGGCTGCACTGAGCATTCTCACGATGAAGTGATTCGTACCATTGCGGAACATGAACTCAAGGACATGCGCGCGGTGTTCGACTTTCTGGAATGGAAGACCCCGGATGGCTGCGCCACCTGCCGCCCAGCCCTGAATTACTACCTGTTGGCCCGTTGGCCCCAGGAGTATCATGATGATCCCCAGTCCCGCTATATCAATGAACGGGCTCACGGCAACATCCAGAAGGACGGCACCTATTCTGTCGTGCCGCGTATGTTTGGCGGCTTGTGTACGCCTGCGGATCTTCGCGCTATCGCGGAGGTCTGCGAAAAGTACCAGGTGCCCGAGATGAAAGTCACCGGCGGTCAGCGTATCGACCTGTTCGGTGTGAAGAAGGAAGACCTGCCGCTGATGTGGAAGGATCTGTCCGAAGCCGGTTTTGTTTCCGGTCATGCCTATGGCAAAGCCATGCGTACCGTGAAAACCTGCGCAGGGAAGAAATGGTGCCGTTTCGGCACCCAGGATTCCACGGGGCTTGGGGTGAAGCTGGAAGAGCTGACCTGGGGTTCCTGGATGCCCCACAAGTTCAAGCTCGCCGTGTCCGGCTGCCCCCGCAACTGCGCCGAGGCCACAATCAAGGACTTTGGCGTGGTCTGCGTGGATTCAGGATATGAACTGCATGTGGGCGGCAATGGCGGTATCAAGGTGCGCGTTACGGATCTCCTGTGCAAGGTGGATTCAGAAGAGGAAGTGCTGGAGTACTGTGGCGCCTTCACTCAGATGTACCGGGAAGAGGCCCACTATCTGGAACGTACCGCGCCCTGGGTAGAGCGTGTCGGCCTGGCCTACATCAAGGAGCGCATTCTGGACGATGAGGATGAACGCAAGGCGCTGTACGAGCGCTTCAAAATCGGCCAGAAAGTGGCCCAGGTGGATCCCTGGAAGGCCCGCGCCGAAGGCGAAGCCGCCCATGAATTCGTGCCCCTGAAGATCAGCGTCTGATGTAGGTCGGGCTTCAGCCCGACAACGGTGCCTGAATCAGGGCAGGATGTCGGGCTGAAGCCCGACCTACAACAAATCGAAATATTGGAATTGAAGGTAAGCCAATGAGTGACTGGAAAAAAATCGCCCCCCTGGAAGACATTCCCCGGTTGGGCTCCCGCGTGGTGGAAATCGAGGATGGCAGCATCGCCGTGTTCCGCACTAGCGACGACCAGGTGTTCGCCGTTCGTGACGCCTGTCCCCACAAGAACGGCCCTCTGTCCCAGGGTATCGTGGCGGGCCATACCGTGACCTGTCCCCTGCACAACTGGAAGATCGATCTGGAATCCGGGGAAGCCCTGGGGCCGGATGAAGGCTGTACCAACACCTTTGCTGCCAAGGTGGAAGATGGCATGGTATATATCGCGTTGTAATCCATTGTTCAGGCGGCCGCACGGCTAAGGTGGCGCCGGAACACCAAACAGAGGTGTGAAAAAATGCTGGTAAAAGATGTCATGACCCATGGTGCGCGCAGCGTCACCGAAGAAACTCCCATACAGGAAGTGGCTTCCCTGATGTGTTTGTACCGATACAGTGGCCTGCCTGTGGTGGAAGGTGAAAAGCTCATCGGCTTCATCGCTGAGAAAGACGTGCTGGCGCAGCTGTTTCCCAGTGTGGAGGATGCCATGGAAGGCATGGCCACTATCGATCTGAAGGAAAAGGCCAAAGAGTACAAATCCATCATGAGCCGCAAAGTGGGCGATCTCATGACCCGGGGTGCGAAAACCGTTGCTCCGGACATGCCTGTGCTCAAGGCAGCCATCATTATGGCCAACAACCGTTTTCGCCGCATTCCCGTAGCCGAGGATGGCAAGCTGGTGGGCATGCTCAGCCTGGGCGATATTCACAAGGCCATATTTCACCAGAGCCTGACACAGGGCTGAAGCCAATCGTTTACCGGGTTTGTCCCGGCAACCGCAGCAACAACAAACTACAATACGAGTGAGAATCTATGCTGTTTGGCAGAACCAAGAAAAATCCCGTCAAGATAGCGGACAAGGGCGTGGTGGAATGGCAGTACGCCACCTGCGGTTACTGTTCCACTGGCTGCTCCATCGAAGTGGGCCTGAACGCGGAGGGCAAGCCCGTGGCTTCCCGGGGCGTGGCCGACGCTGACGTGAATCGGGGCAAACTGTGTCTGAAGGGCATCTTTGAGCATGAGCTGTTCGATTCCGCCGGCCGGGGCACGGTGCCCAAGATGCGCGATCATTGGCATGATGACTGGCGTGAAACCGATTGGGATACAGCGCTGGATAAGGTGCATGATGAAATCCGGCGCATCCAGGAAAAGTATGGAAGGGATTCCGTGGCGGTGATCTCCACCGGGCAAATGCTTACGGAAGAGTTCTATACCCTGGGCAAGCTCACCCGAGGTCTCATCGGTACCAATAACTACGACGGCAACACTACCCTGTGCATGGCCTCCGCGGTGTCCGGTTACAAGCGCTCCTTCGGTTCCGACGGCCCGCCGGGCTGCTACGAGGACTTCGAACACACGGATCTGCTCATCGCCTGGGGTTCCAACCTGCCGGAGCAGCACCCCATCATCTACTGGCGCATGAAAGAGGCCCAGGAGAAAAAAGGCTTTCCCCTCATCGTGGTGGACCCCCGGGTGACCATGCTGGCCCAGAACGCGGACATTCACCTGCCCATCACACCCGGTACGGACGTGGTGCTGCAAAACGCCCTTATGCACGTCATCTTCAAGGAGGATCTACAGGATCAGGATTACATCGACGCCAACACCAATGGTTTCGAGGCGCTCAAGGCGGAGGTGGAGAAATACGATCCCACTACGGCAGCGAAGATCTGCGGCATCGACGAAGACCGCATCCGCCATGTGGCGCGGCGTTTCGCCAATGCCGGGGCGGCCATGCAGATCTGGACCATGGGCATCAACCAGTCCACCCACGGTTCCGACGGCGTGGTGGGCATCAACAACCTGGCGCTGATCACTGGCAACATCGGCAAGCCCGGGGGTACCAGCCTTTCCATCACCGGCCAGTGCAATGCCATGGGCACCCGGGAATGGTCTTCCTGTTCCGGCCTGCCCAATTACCGCTACCTGGAGATTCCCGAGCATCGGGAGGAAATGGCGAAATTCTGGAACATCGACCTGGATTTCCTGCCAAAGAAGCGCGGCATGTTCCAGACCGACATCTATCACGCCATCGAATCCGGCGAGATCAAGGGCCTGTGGCTCATCGCCACCAACCCCATGTCCTCCCTGCCCAACACGGCGCGTATCCGCAAAGCCATGGAGAAACTGGAGTTCTGCGCTGTGCAGGACAGCTACGAGGATACGGAGAGCGCCCAGTATGCCCATGTCTACCTGCCCGCCGGCACCTGGGCGGAAAAAGAAGGGGTCATGACCAATACCGAGCGGCGCATCAATCTGATCAACCCTATTGCCACGCCGCCTGGGCAGGCCAAACCCGATCTGTGGATCTTCAACCGCATGGCTGAGCGTTTCAACAAGGAAGGCCGAGTGCACTTCCCGGAAAAGGCGGCGGACATTTTCCTGGAGATGGGCGAGCTTTCCAAGGGGCGCCTGGCGGACATCTCCGGCATGACCCATGAGTTGCTGGAAGAGAAGCGTGGCGTCCAATGGCCCTACACCCATGAACAGGTGGAGAAGGGTGAAGCCCCGCCCCGGGGCGGCAAACGCCTGTACACGGAAACGGCCAGCTTTCGCTATGAGGATGGCAAGGCCAAGCTGATTCCCCTGCCGTTCATCGACAACAACGAAGTGCCGGATGAGGAATATCCCGTCTGGCTCAACACCGGGCGCCTCATCGAGCATTGGCACGGGCGCACCAAGACCGGCAAGATCGGTAACAACAACAAGTACAGCCCCATCCCTTTCATCGAGATCAACCCGGATCTGTGCGCCGAGCTGGGCATACAGCGGGGCGAGTATGTGCGCTTGGTGTCACGGCGCTCGGATGCCATCGTCATGGCCCAGCCCACCGGGAGGGTGCCCAGGAACATGGTGTTCCTGCCCTTCCATTTTCACGAT
>JALWRH010000025.1 GCA_026994195.1 Sedimenticola sp.
TCAGATCGCCGGTAGGCGTGCCCAACAGCTCGATTTCACCGCCGCTGGGCAAATCCAGGGCCGCCAGCAGACCGAGCAGGGTTGATTTCCCCGAACCCGATGCGCCGAGTAATGCCAGCGCCTCATGGGATTTGACAGCAATATCCACGCCGGTGAGTATAGGCAACTCACTGCCATCCGGCGCCATCACTGTCTTGCGAACCTGTCTTGCTGCTATGAGAATTTCCATCTTCCTTCTGCTGTTGTCGTTTTGCGCCACGTCCGCTGCTGGCGGCCAGGGCAGGACCATCATGGTGTTTGGCGACAGCCTGAGCGCCGGTTACGGCATCGACCGGGCATCCGGCTGGGTGAAGTTATTACAGCATAAACTCGATGCAGAGGAGCAACCGTATAAAGTTATCAACGCCAGTATCAGCGGCGACACCACCCGGGGTGGACTGGAGCGCCTGCCAAAGGCCCTGCAACAATGGTCGCCAGCCATCGTCCTCATCGAGCTGGGAGGCAATGACGGCCTGCGCGGCCTCAGCCTGGAAAGTATGACCGGCAACCTGGACAAAATGATTCAGCTCAGCAAGAAGGCGGGCGCCAGGGTCCTGCTGCTGGGTATCAAGCTGCCGGCAAACTATGGCCCGGCCTATGGCGAACGCTTCTACCGTATCTATCCCAGCCTGGCGCAAAAACATCACATACCCCTGGTTCCCTTCTTGCTGGAGTCCGTGGCCGACCGGAAAACCCTGATGCAGGCCGATGGCATCCACCCCCTGGCATCCGCCCAGCCTATCGTTATGGAGAATGTCTACCGTTACCTGCAACCCCTGCTGTAACTTGGCAGGATGCACAGCGTTGTGACACACCTGTACTCGTGATTTCAGCCGGGAAACAAAAAACCCGCCTGGCAGCGGGTTTCAATACGTCAGCAGACAGCGCAGAACGTGTATATGGAGTGAGCCCTCTACCAAACAATACGTAAATACCATTGATTACAAAGAATTTTCATTTTTTCGACAGAAAAGATACCCTCAATCGTACCCAATTTTTCCAAAGTCACCTTAAATCGAAGCCCCTTTCTATTGACCTGGGTCAAATATGGCGACACCAGTTATCACTTGGCAAGGCGGATGAAAACACACTCATGGCAAGCGCCTTCCTCTCTTTGGGGGCTTTTTGGCAGGCTTGCCCAGGTTGTTACCCGTAACCCTTGGCTCGTATCTGCGCAGTGATTCAAGACGCTCCTGGCTCCTTGCTGTGCTGATGTTTATGAATGGGGTTATGAGGTAGTAGGCCAGCAGGAAAGCAATGGCACCCAAGAAAAAACTTTTCATTGCAATGGCCAGCATCGTCAGCAATAAGATGATGCCCCCCATCACCAGGTAAACCAGCTCCACCCCCAACATTGTCCAAAAACCCGGTCTTTCATCCATCAGCTTCTCCATGACTTCGCTTGGCTCGGTTTCATTCATAGCATACGGCCAGGCCGGTTCCAAGGACCCAATATCAATAGGCTTTACTAATGCAGCCATTTATTTTTCATATACCCCCCTCTGAATTTCCCGCTCTTACACACATCTGGGGCCGCTCGGTCTAGGTGATCCATAACCAAAAGTTTTAACCCCCCCCTACCCCCTACAGAGAACGACAGAAGAACGGCTGGATATACCCCAACAGGATGGGGAGATGCGGATGTATTCCTGGCTGGGGTTGGATAGCGGGGCGGGTGTTTCTCGGGAAACGAATATCTACAAGCGCATAGGTAGCACCCCCTCTAAACCCTCTAAAGTCCCTTCCATAGAGAACCAGGGCAGAACAGAATGACGCCAGGGTGAGGAAAAAATATCTATATGCGCGTGGGTAGCCACCCCTCTAAACCTCCCTAAAGTCCATTTTCGACCTTTAGAGGGTTTAGAGGGGTGGGTACATAGGGGGTTATAGGTTTTTTTCGTGGGTATTCAGTGCTGGATTCCACTCATAGGAAACGGCTGGCCTGCCCTTGGTATGTTGCGCCACCTCACGGATATAGCCGCTTTCGATCAGTTCCGACAATGCCGCTTTGACCTGCCGGGTTTCTGATAGTCCGGCCCATCCTTTCTGCCTGATCGCCTTCACCTTGAACGGGTCTGGCAACCTGTCCCGCCGCTCAAGGATGATCTTTGCCCCCTGGGTGGCCGGGTCGATAGCGCCTCCATAGATTCGGTGCATGTGGCTTTCGAGGTACTGGCACCAGCCAATGGCCTTGAGCGCGGAGGATGCCGTTACCGCCTGGGCGTGGCCCTGCTCCACTTCGTTTATGATTAGCGCCAGGGAGGGCATGAGGGAGCGGTACTTGACCAAGTGGGACTCAATAGCCGGGTGAATGTCCGGCTCCCTCACCTTGTTTTCCAGGTCGCTGCGCCATTCATTGAATACCGCCTGCCCGTCAGGGTCGAAGCGTACCCCCTGAACCCTGCCCTCATCATCGGTGGGCAATGGCTCTGCCTCATCAAGCCGCTGATATATCTCGAAGGCGGCGTTTCTCAGGTCACTGTCCGGCCATCGGTCGATATTCCGCCAGTGCCCCGGATCATCAGGATAAACCGCCAGCTGGAACCGCTGTATCAGGCCATCGTCCCCCGCACCCTGGTTGATCGCCTGCCAGATGTAGGGGCGCAACCTCGATGGCTGGATGCCGCCAATGATGGAAAGGGTGGTGCTTTCAATGTACAGGGTGCCGCGCCCTATCCGGTCGTAGGTGTAGGAGTTGGAACCATTGAAGCACTCGATGTAGAAAGCGCGGTCATTGGCCTTGTCCTCCCTGTCCAGGTTCTTGAGCCAGCCAGTCAGTTCATCGCGCTCTAACAGCAGGCCATTCGGGTTCTGGTTCAGGAGTTCGCCTATCTTTTCCAGGGTCACATCATTGATGATGTAGCGCCGCTCTGTAGGCGGGTCTTCGTTGTCCTGCACCGCTGCAAGGGCCTCCTCCTTCACTGCCTTGATCTTGAGCTTGTCACCGCTCTTGAGGGCTTTCTTGACCTCCTGCTCCAGCAGTGCTGCCCTTTGCTTATGAAACAGGCGGTCGGCCTTGTATTCCAGCAAGGCAAGCTCATGGTCTTTCCTTGCCTGTGCCGCCAGGCGTTTGAGCGGCCGCAACCCTTCGGCCATGGCCGGAGACTTCATGGTGGATGGCCTGCCAATCAGCGCCGCCCACAGGTTGGGGGTCACCAGCCAGTCATCTTTCTGCTTGGGATGAATGGCCACCTTGCGCCCCACCAGAGACGCAAGGCCAGCCATGACAGTGACCGCCACAAAGTCAGGAGGGCATTGGGTGCGCTCGACAACATCGGCCACCCATGCTCCCAGCCCCCTGGGCAACAGCTTGAAATCAAACGCCTGCACGGGCGGCAGTTCCGTCAGCAAGGGGGTGATCTCGGGCCAAGGCTCGGGTTCTGCCCTGTCATTGCCTGCTGTGACATAGCTGCCATCAGGAACAGGCGGGGCCTCCCGGTCTATCTCATCGTAGATGGCCTGTATGTTGTCGGGTATGTCGCTCATGCTGCCTTGTCCTTCGTATGAGTTGGGTAGAGTTTGCCTATCAAGGCGGTGATTCTCAGGGCGGCCTGTATCTCCCGTTGCCAGTGTTCATCCGGCATGGGGCGGAACTGGGGGGCGTTTGCCCTGTAGTGGCGGTCTTTCACAAGATCACGGTCAACCACCCGCCTGCTGATGGCAAGACGCAGTACCGTGAGCTCATGCACCAGGGCTTCTTCATACCGGTGCCGCTTTGCCTGTATTGCCCGCTCTCTGGCCTGCTGGCGGGCCTGGGGTGAGGTATCGGGCAGGATGCCCAAATACCCGGCCACGACCTTCAGGGCTTCCCCTTTCTTCCAGCCATGCACATGGCATAGCAGCTCCAGGCCATCACCGCCGGTAGGGTTGCCGCCCTGGCCACATATCCAGCCGCCATGCTCTGCATCTTCTGGCACCAGCCGGAACCGATCACGGCCGCCACAGCCGGGGCAAGGGCCGTGCTGGCCAGGGGGCGGCAGATCGGGCACTCCCAGGGCCTCCTGTGGCTGGCTATAGCGGGTCAATGGTGGGTCAACATGCCACCAGACCACGCGGCCTTTGCTATCACGGCCGGTAAAGCACAGGTCATCCATGCTTCGAGGTGATGCAGAGGGAACGATCCACTCGCGGGTAATGCGGCCCACGGTCAGGCCATCGGTTTCCGGTTCCGCCTGGTGTTCTTCGCTGATGACATCACCCGCGATAGATTCCAGCAGGTTGGCCGCATCTTCTGCGTTGCGGAATAGGACATTGGCCAGGCGCCGGGCTTCGGAATCGGGCTCGGTCTGTCTGGCAATGGCCTGGGCCAGCGCGGCGATTTCCCCAAAGACGCTTGCGGAAACCTCCTGCATTTCGGTGATGGCGCGGGTGGTGTTGCCCTGGGTCTGGGCGGATTGAGATTGAGTGCTCATTGGCGTGTCTCCTTGGTTGAGTTTGGAAACCGCCACCTTCTCTTGGTCAGGGAATGGGTGGCGGGTCGTGCAGGCCGACCAAGATCGGAACCAAGGAACCGACTCCCCGAAGGGAACCCGCACGCACCGCCATAAACTGGGCAAAAGAAAACGCGCTCAGAATTGGCGCGTGTTGCGCCTTGGTTATGTTCCGGTCTTGGTCGAGGCCGGGCCGCTGAATGTGCAGCGACGGAGCCACTATGCCGCCCCCATAGCCCCCCTGTCAAGCACCAGAATGGTGCATTTTGGACTTTACGGGGTTTACGGGGGTGGGTACTGGCGCGTGTATAGGTTTTTTTTCTGTGGGTGATCCTGTCAGCCATCAAGCGCCACCTCGATGTATTCCCCCAGTGAACTGGCCAGTTTTCTGCCCCGTTCCGCTACCGGCCAGGCGGGATGTTCAGGGGCGGAGATTCTGGCTATCTCATTGAACAACCCCTCCAGCTCTACAAGGTCGCGGTGTATTTCCTCCAGCATAAGGCGGGAGACGGCCAGGGTATTGCTGTCACTCATGTCATCACCCCCATTTGAAAGCCCGCTCTCGGATCACGCAGCAGAAGCCCTCAATACTCAGCGTGGCGCACCAGGCCAGATCGTGGGATTTGTGCAAGAGTGGATTCACCAGGCACATGGGCACCACCACGCGCCAGGGTTGACGATCCTCCCGGTAGGCCAGCACGGGCGTTTTCCCGGATGCCTTGGCCTGTGCCCTGGTCTGTGCCCAAAAACCCTGTATCGTTGCATTACGGGCCTTGCTGTGGCGTTTCACCTCGATGGCCAGGGCGTGGAGCGTATCTGCCACGGGGCCGGATTCATGGGGAGCGGGAACCAGGTCATGGCCACCTGAGCGGGTCTGTTCCAGATTTCGCACCAGGCGGATACCAAGCTGGTCATGGATATGCCGGGCAAACTCCCGCTCACCCTGGGCACCCTTGGCGCGGCTGTTGATTGGCACTACCTTACCCATGCTGATTCCCTCCCACCCGGTACCGCTTGGGGGCAATCACGCGAATGCAGGGAGTATTCGGGTCACCGAAGGCATTGCAGGTGGTGGCGTGAATGGTGATCTCCTTCCCTATCCAGTCGGCAATATCCGGTGATCCAAGAGCCTTGCGGATCAGTCCGGCATTCGTCTTGTTTACCACCATCATCTTGGACTTGCCCTTGAAGTGCAGCGCGATAACAGGTTTATTTGGCCCTTTTCCATCGCTCCGGACTTCTTCCCGTGTAACGGATTCGATAATGACCTTGACCGGTTTATCTTGTGGAAGGTCAATGGAGCTGAGGAAGCGCGTGTCGAATAATCTGCCAACTGGCCCATTCAATGGCTCTCCACTCATAGCGCCACCTCCATCCCCTGCCAGGTGATTGCGGCCGGTGCCAGGCGTCCATGCTGGGGCGCGTCCAGTATCACCACTTCATCATCGCAGTAGCCGGGCCATTCGTTGCGCTCACGGCAGACCTTGAGGGTATTCAGGTCTGTGGCCAGGTTGCGCCGTGCAATCTCCAGAATATCGGAATCCAGCTCATAGACCTGGGTCACATGGGGCGGATCTTTCTCCACGCAGGCAAACAGGAATTGCCCGGATATGGGCCAGCCTGCCTTCTCAAATACAGCCAGGTAGAGGGCGGCTTGTTCCGCGTACCGGTACCTGTCAACCGATCTCAGAAAGCCATCAGGGGAGGCATCGGCAACGCTTTTCCAGTCCACCAGCGCCCCGGCATAGGGGCCATCTGTCACCATGAAATCTGCCCGCGCCTTGACCAGTACGCCTTGCATCTGGGCAACCGCTGTCACCTCATGGATACCATGGGGCAACAGTGCTTTGACAAGGGGATTGTCTTTCAGGGCCAGCTCCCATGCCTGGGTTTCACCCAGTTGCTTTTGGGTGGCAATGGGCTTGTCCGCATTGTCGGCCTTGAACTGCTCCCATGCCTTGCCACGGGGAACCGGTCCGGGGTAACAGGCTATGCTGTCATCACCTTCCATCAGCATGTGAAACAGCCGCCCGGCTGAAAGGGCCGCCGTGTCCTTGCCCTCCCCGTATTCCAGCCAGTGTTTGAAGTGGGCGGGGGACTTGCGGATCAGATTCAGGCGGGAATTACTGACGGCCTGCTTGTCCGCGTGGTAGGTGTCAGCTGGCAGGCCGTAGTAGATGCCTGCCTGGGTGGGGAAGTCGGCCAGGTCTTGGCCCTTGGGGATGAATGGCTGGCTCATGCGGCATCCTCCTGCCCTGACACGGGAAGGGAATCCATCCATGCCTGAACCTCATCCTCACGCCAGGCACTTGAGCGGGCCCCCAGGCGAACAGGACGGGGGAACTTGTTTTCCTTTACGAGGCGATAAACCGTAGAGCGCCCCATGCCGGTTGTTTTCACAACCTCGGATATTCTGAGTAGGCGGGTCATTTCTGATTCTCCACATAGTTGCAAGGAATGCCACGGGGTTTCCGTGGTCTATGTGGAATGGTATGAGACGGCCAACCCGCCCCCACAAGGGGGGTGGTTTTGGGGACGGGTGGAAGACAAGAGAATTTTTAATTACAAAATATGGGGTTACAAAAAATCAATTTTTTATGTCTGGCGGCACATTGGCATTCAATAGCATCAAGTTTTTGGATATAGCTCAGGGAAGATTGCAGGCCAAGGGGATAGCTGGCCCTGCCCGATCTGGTTGCAAGTGAATGAACAAATCACTTCTTCGCCCTCTGCCTTCTCATCAGTTTTATTCTTGCCCCCCTCTCCCTTTGCATACTTCCTCAATGCCTTCGCTGTCTTTACTGTCAGCAATTCCATCTTTTTTGCTCCGGCTCTTACCAGAAGATCATATATATCACCCCATTTCCCAGGTATGGCAAAACGGTCAAAGCTTGGATCATTGAATGATGCAATATCAAGGACACCCTTCAGCATTGAACGATGTATCTGACTTCTATTCAGGTCATATTTTTTGGCATCGTTTCTGATGTCAAGCAAAGCAATCACCAGCCTTTGGGTGTTGTTCTTTGGCATCCTGGTGTATCCAGGAGCCCATTTCCTTAGTATCGCCTGCACATCAACGCGGGGCTCTGTCTCAGGCTTTTCTGATTTGCTGCGCTTGCGCTTTTCTTTTACCAGCTTTTTTAACAGCTTTTCCGGCTCTTTATAGATTTGTTTGAGCTCCATCTTCCATGCTTCAGTCTCGGCCATCTCGAGGACAAGACACTTGTGGAAGGCAAAGGCAGCATATTTTAGGGTTTCAATCGACGCTCTTTCAGCATCACCGCTTTCTATCGCTTCAATGGCGTTGTACGCAGAAAAAATAGTCTGGCACGAATACTTATAAACATCTGAAATCTGTGGGTGCAACAGCTGGGAAACAGCCAAATAATAAGCCCCTTGGTATTCATTCTTGCGTTGGTATTCACTCTTGCGATTGATGCCCCCTGGTAATTCAGAAACCCTTAGCAGGTAGCTGTACGCCTCCCCCATGAAATGCCTGGCAATAAAGGAAGCCGGAGAGCTATGCCCGTCTTGTTCTGCCACCTCAATGGCGAGTTCTATTTCATCCGGTTGAATCGGTGAATTATGTCTTGGAAGTCTCCCCCCTTTACTGGATGGACGCCTTGGCTCTAACCCTCGGCTTTCAGGAAGGGGCGGTAATTCAGACTCGAAGTACTTATCAGCGGGATTTGTTTCTGGTTCGCCTTCACCGTTAATGGGTGAGTGCTTTTCAGTGACGGACTTCTTGACCATTGCGCACCTCTACGCAAAGCACCTCAGAGAATAGAAACCAGCAGCAGACCGGTGAGGTATCCGGCTTTTCAGGAGCTACCCTAGCCGCTGGTGTAACGGGTTATTGCCGGGCTGGAAATGCCACCACTTCAGCCCCGGCCTTCAGCTTGTCCAGGTAATCCGCCCATGCCTGCATCATGGCTTGGCGCTCATCAAGGAACCTTGTCCGGTTGTAGGCGCGTCCCAGTGTGTCCGGCACGGCATGGGCCAACTGGTGCTCAATCACTTCCGGGGGAAACTTCAGCCGCTCATGCAGCAGCGTTCTGGCGATGGATCGCCAGCCATGGCCGGTGAGCTCGGTCTTGGTATCTATCCCCAAGCGCCGGTAAGCCGCATTGATGGCCGCCTCACTCATGGGCCGGAGTGGGGAACGTCCGCCGGTGAATACCCAGCCACCCGGCAAGTGGCCGGTCAGTGGCTCAATTTCCCTCAGCAGGGCAATGGCCTGGGTGGACAGCGGTACAAGGTGATCCGTGTTCGTCTTGCTGGCGGTGTAGCGCCATTCTCCAGCTTCCAGGTCAACATCTTCCCAGCGCATCTTCCGAAGCTCACCCGGACGGCAAAACAGCAGGGGCAACAGCCGAATGGCCACAGACACCACAGGACTTCCCTTGAAGGCGTCAAAGGCTCTCAGGTAACCGCCTACCTTTACCGGGTCAGTGGTGGCCGCCATGTG
This sequence comes from Sedimenticola sp., assembly GCA_026994195.1. Classification (GTDB taxonomy): domain Bacteria; phylum Pseudomonadota; class Gammaproteobacteria; order Chromatiales; family Chromatiaceae; genus Thiolapillus. The sequence goes on from JALWRH010000025.1 coordinate 8,941, forward strand.
CTTGGTTTGTGTCGGTGGGAGTGCGCCTTTCAGTGCTGGCGTGGGGTCAACTTCACAAGCGCCTGTCTGAATCCCCCATCTGAATATCTGGCCGGTGAATTGCAGGGCGCGTTTTGCCGTGTCCAGCCTGCCCCGCTTCTCGTGAATGCGCAGCACCGCCAGAATGTCCGGGGCTTTGATTTCTGTCATGGGTTGCTTACCAAGGTAAGGGATCATGCACCTTGAAACGATGCCCCAGGTGCGCTTCAGGTGAGCGGGAGATTTCTTGCTCAGGTAGTTGTCCAGCCAGTCTTCCGCCACGGCCTGGAAGGTATTGGCCGCCGCCTGTTTACGCCGGGCTTTCTCCATGCGCTTGTGGTCTGCCGGGTCTATGCCTGCCTGTAGCAGCGCTTCAGCTTCTCCCCTCGCTTTTCTGGCGTCCGCCAGGGATACAGCCGGGTACTTGCCCAGGGAAAGCATGGTGTCCTTGCCGGTGTCGGGCTTTCGGTAACGGTAGCGCCACCACTTCACGCCGGAGGGCTTGATTTCAAGAAACAGGCCATTGCCATCCGCCAGTCTGCGCACTTTCTGGCCAGGCTTGGCCTTCTCGACTTCGGTTGCTGTCAGTGGGGTTTTTCGTGGGGGAGTTTGTGCCATTTTGTCCGCCTCATTTGCCAAAATACCCAACGGGTTTTCAAGATACCCACAATCGTACCCAATAATTTTGGGTATTTTGTGGGTTCAGGTGGTACGTCCTGAGACAAGACTAGCACAAAAAAGCCCGCTGTGATGCGGGCTTAGAGACGTTCTGGGATGTTGTGAAACGGGAATATGGAGGCTGAGCCCGGAATCGAACCGAGGTCCACGGCTTTGCAGGCCGCTGCATAACCACTCTGCCACTCAGCCATTGAGTGCGACAACTTAAGGCGTCGTCGAAACGAAAAACCCCGCCGTTGCGCGGGGCTTTACGAGAAATTGGAGCGGGAAACGAGATTCGAACTCGCGACCCCAACCTTGGCAAGGTTGTGCTCTACCAACTGAGCTATTCCCGCTTGGTGAGGCGGTATTCTACTTGCGCGGCGTCTGTTGTCAAGCTCCAGAATCATTTTTTCTGTCTTCCGACAGGCTGGGCCAGGCTGCACGCAGATAAACCGTCATGGACCACAGAGTGAGGGCTACCGCTACATACAACAGCAGTTCACCTATCCTGTAAGTGGGCAGGCCAAACAGATCATGACGGTAGATGAGCAGGGTTATGGCCCCCATCTGCGCGGCGGTCTTGAACTTTCCCACCCATGATACAGCCACCTTGGCCCGCGCCCCCAATTCTGCCATCCATTCCCGGAGGGCGGAGATGGTGATTTCCCGGCCGATGATGACCGCTGCAGAAATCGCCATCCAGGGAGACGGATTGTCCGCCACCAGCAGCACCAGGGCGGTGGTCACCATGAGTTTGTCCGCCACGGGATCGAGAAAGGCTCCCAGGGGAGAAGTCAGCCCCATGCGCCTGGCCAGAAAGCCGTCCAGCCAGTCCGTGAAAGCCGCCACCATGAACACCAGAGCCGCCACCTGATGATTCCAGGGAGCCGGCAGGTAAAACATGCCAACGAATACCGGGATCATGATGATCCGGGAGAAGGTCAACAGATTAGGGATGCTCCACATCATTCAGTTCCATGAAATGCCTGATAAATCTTTTCCGCCAGCCGGGTGCTGATGCCGTCCACGGTGGCGATGTCCTCTATCCCCGCCCGTGACAGGCCCTGCAAGCCTCCAAACTGCTTGAGCAGCTGTTGGCGGCGCTTCTGCCCGATACCGGGTATATCTTCCAGCACCGAGCGCTTGCGCGCTTTGTTACGCCGCTGCCGGTGGCCGGTGATGGCGAAACGGTGCGCCTCGTCCCGGATATGCTGCACCAGGTGCAGGGCCGGCGAATGAGCATCAAGTATAAGGGGATGCTGATGTTGCAACAAGAAAAGTTGTTCCATGCCAGCCCGCCGTTCCGGCCCCTTGGCCACGCCTACCAGCAATACGCCCTGCACGCCCAGGTCTTCAAGAATCTCCGCAGCAGTCGCCAGCTGCCCTTTGCCACCATCGATGAACAGAATGTCAGGCAAACGCCCTTCCCCGGACAGAATGCGTGTGTAGCGGCGGCGCAGTGCCTGGGACATGGCGGCGTAATCATCCCCGGGGGTGATGCCTTCGATGTTGAAACGCCGGTAATCACTCTTCAGCGGCCCTTCGGCATTGAACACCACGCAGGAAGCCACCGTGCGCTCGCCCCCGGTATGGCTGATGTCGAAACACTCCATGCGCGAGGGCGGCTCTTCCAGGCCCAGGGCTTCCTGCAGGGTTTCCAGGCGCAGGCGGGCATTGCTGCTGCCGGCCAGGCGGGCTTTGAGCGCAATCTCAGCGTTCTGCCTGGCCATCTTCAGCCAGCGGGCGCGTTCACCCCGGGGTGCGCAGCGCAGGGCCAGTTTGCGCCCAGCCTGCTGGGACAGGGCTTCCTGCAGCAGCGCTTTGTCTTCAGGCTGGTGGCTGAGGAGGATCTCACCCGGCAGTTGCCGGCCTGGATAATACTGGCCCAGGAAGGCAGAAAGAATCTCGCCTTCTTCTCGATCCCGGGCGCCCTTGGGAAAGAACTGCCGGTTGCCCAGATTCCGTCCCTGGCGGATGAAGAACACCTGTACGCAGGCCTGGCCTTCCGCCCTGGCGCAGGCAACGATATCCAGATCGCCCTTCTCGCCGCTCACGTACTGGCGTTCCTGCACCTTGCGGATGGCATCGATCTGATCCCGGTAGCGGGCAGCCTCCTCGAAAGCCAAGTCTGCAGAAGCGGCCTCCATACGCGCCACCAGGCCATCCACCACGTCGTGGGTCTTTCCTTCCAGGAACAGTACGATGTCCTGCACATCGCGCATGTAGTCTTCACGGCTCACCAGGCCCACGCAGGGGGCAGTGCAACGCTTGATCTGGTATTGCAGGCAGGCCCGGGAACGGTTGCTGTAATAGCTGTTCTCACACTGGCGTACAGGAAACAGCTTCTGCAGCAGGTAGAGCGTCTCGCGCACGGCCCCGCCACTGGGATACGGACCGAAGTAGCGGCCTTTGCCCTTGCGTGCGCCCCGGTAGAAACTGAGTCGCGGAAACTCATCGTCGGAAAGATAGATGTAAGGATAGCTCTTGTCGTCCCGCAACAGGATGTTGTAGCGCGGCTTGAGCTCTTTGATGAGGTTGTTCTCCAGCAGCAGGGCTTCCGCTTCCGTGTGGGTGACCACGATCTGGATATCCCGGATCTGCGCCACCATGGTCTGTATGCGCTTGTTGCCGGCACGCTGGAAATAGCTGCTCACCCGGCGTTTGAGATCCTTGGCCTTGCCTACATAGAGTATCTTTCCTTCGGCATCGAGCATGCGGTATACCCCCGGCCTGTGGGTCAGGGTTTTGAGGAAAGGCTTGTAGTCGAAGTCGGTCTGGTTACTCACAGAAATCTATGCAAAGCATGAAATGAAAAGAGTGTGCCGCAGAATGTGCCGCCAGGCGAGTGTAATTTTTCTGTTATCCCCTGTGGCTGGTACATTTATTTTGATAAAGTTCCTTCATGGTCTGCTGAACCACATAGCACTGCAACACTACGTTTTTTAACACCCTGCCACTCATTCGTCATCGGGGGATGCACAATGGAAAGAGAACAATGGAAATCCCAGTTTGGCTTCCTGCTCGCGGCCGTGGGGTCAGCCATCGGTCTGGGCAACATCTGGCGTTTCAGTTACCTCGCCTATGAACACGGCGGTGGCGCCTTTCTCATTCCCTACCTTGTGGCCCTGCTGACGGCGGGCATTCCCCTGCTGATCCTGGAATACGGTATCGGCCACGAACGCATCGGCTCTGCGCCCCTGGCTTACGCAAAGATCGACAAACGCTGGGAATGGCTGGGCTGGTGGGCGGTGCTGTTCGTCATGTTCGGCATCGTGCTCTACTACTCGGTGGTCATCGCCTGGTGCATGAACTTCTTCCTGTTGTCCTTCGACCTGGGCTGGGGAAATGATCCCAATACCTTTTTCTTCAAGGAATTCCTCCAGGTCAGCGACCGGCCCGGCGACATCGGTGAGGTGCGCACCCCCATACTGGCCGCCCTGGCCCTGGTCTGGCTGATCAACTGGGCCGTGGTCTACCGCGGGGTGCAGCGCGGCATCGAGCTGGCCAACAAGATTCTCATGCCCACCCTGCTGGTGCTCATCATCGCCCTGGTGGGCTGGTCCCTGACCCTGGATGGCGCCTCCATGGGCATCCGGGCCTACCTGGAGCCGGACTTCTCCCATCTGTCGGATCCCAAGGTGTGGATCGACGCCTACAGCCAGATATTCTTCACCCTGAGCCTGGGCTTCGGCATCATGATCGCCTATGCCAGCTACCTGCCGCGCAAGGCGGACATTACCCGCAATGCCCTGCTCACAGCCCTGATCAACAGCGGTTTTTCCCTGTTCGCCGGCCTCGCCGTATTCTCGGTGCTGGGCTTCATGGCCACTTCCCAGAACCAGCCCATGTCCGAGGTGGTGGCCCAAAGCATCGGCCTGGCCTTTGTCGCCTACCCCAAGGCCGTGAGCCTGATGCCCGGTGGCAACCTGTTTGGCGCCCTGTTCTTTCTTTGCCTGGTGGTGGCCGGGCTGTCATCGGCGGTGTCCATCATCGAGGCCTTCGTCGCCGCCATGGTGGACAAGTTCGGCGTCAGCCGCCAGAAGCTGGTGACCTTCATTTCCGTACTGGGCTTCGCCGGCTCCATCGTCTTTACCACCCATGCAGGACTGTTGTGGCTGGACATCGTGGATCACTTCGTCACCCACTATGGCTTGGTGAGCGTGGGCATCATGGAATGTTTCGTGGTGGGCTGGCTGTTCCGCCTGCCCCGCCTGCGCCAGCACATCAACCGCATTTCTTCCGTGCCCCTGGGACCTTGGTGGGATTTTCTCATCAAGGTGTTCGTACCCCTGGTGCTGGTCATCATCCTGGCGGGCGATCTGTATGCAGAATTCCAGAAGCCCTATGGAGGTTACAGCTGGGCATCCCTGATCATTATCGGCCGTGACTGGCTGCTGCTCACCCTGGTGGGCGCCTTTGCCATTGCCTGCCGTCCCTGGCGCACCCAGTCACGGGAACAGGGAGGGCGTACCGATCAGGAATCCGCCTGATCCAGCAGTTTGCGGGCGCGCTGGAAGATCTGCAGAAACATGTCCGGCGTGAGGCGCCGGGTCTGCGTGTTGTAGCGGCTGCAGTGATAGGAATCCAGAAGCAGCAGATCATCGCTCATTTTGTGTTCCGCGCCATGGCCGAACGGATGCTGAACCTGCTTCGCGCCCAGGGCCGTGATCACTGCCCGGTGCGCAATGCCCCCCAGGGCGAGCACCACGCTGTCCCCAGGCAGCGCCTGCAGTTCCCGAACCAGGAAAGCATTGCAGGTCTTGACTTCCACGCCCAGGGGCTTGTTGCGCGGCGGCAGACACTTCACTGCATTGGTGATGCGGCAGTTCATCAGTTGCAGACCATCATCCCTGTGCAGGGATTCCGGCGCACTGGCGAAACCGCACTGGTGCAATACTTGGTATAGAAGAATGCCGGCATGATCGCCAGTGAAAGGACGCCCGGTGGCATTGGCGCCATGCATGCCGGGGGCCAAGCCAACCACCAGCAGCCGCGCCCCCGCATCACCAAAAGGCGCTACCGGGCGGCAATGGTAGCCGGGATACTGCAGTTTCAGTTCCTGCAGAAATTCTGTCAGCCGCGGGCAGGCCGTGCAGTCAGGATCAAAGCTGGCTGGTTCAGCCATTCAGTTCGATCAGGCCATGGCGCAAGGCGAAATGCGTCAGTTCCACGTCGTTGTGGATATCCAGCTTCTCGAACAGGCGGGCCCGGTAGGTGCTGATGGTCTTGGGACTGAGAAAAAGCGAATCCGATATTTCTTGAGTGCTCTCGCCCTGGGTGATCATGAGCATCACCTGCATCTCCCGGGGAGAAAGCTTGGCCAGGGGCGTGGATTCACCCTTGTTCACTACCGCTGACAAGGACAGGCGTTGAGCCACTTCATTGCAGATGTAGTGCTCACCCCGCATCACCCTCCGAATGGCCAGGGCGAGTTCATCCGCCGGACAGCCTTTAGTGACATAGCCCACTGCGCCTGCATCCAGCAACTGGTTGGGGAACGGCGTATCATCCAGGGCAGTGAGGGCGATCACTTTGATATCCGGCTCCAGACGCAATACGCGCCGGGTAGCTTCGATCCCGCCGATACCCTCCATATTCACATCCATGAGAATCACGTCAGGAGGCGACTGGCGCACCGCCTCAACAGCCTCTTCCCCACTTTCTGCTTCCGCCACGACTTCCATATCTTCGATTTCATCCAGAATACTCTTCATTCCGGAGCGGAACAGGGCATGATCATCCACCAGCAGTATGCGTATCATATCTTTGTTCAGATTATCCATGGTGTCTGTTCATCATAGCATTCATTCTGTCGCGGAAGCAGGTATCGCACGCTGGAAAGACCAATCCTTGATGGCCTGTATCTGTTCTTCCATGGTGCGCGACAGAGGCACCATGTCCGCTGTATTGCGAATCACGTCCTGCTCATTGAAATCCCTGCCCTCCTGCCAGGCCTCGATACGGGCCGCCTTGACCGCTGCTTCGATCTCAGCGCCGCTCCATCCCTTGGTGGCGGCAGCCAGGTAAGCCGTGTCGAAATCCTGTGCATGCTGCCCGTTCAGACGGATATGGATAGCAAAGATCTCCTCTCGTTCCCTGCGGGACGGCAGATCAAGGAAAAAAAGCTGATCGAAACGGCCTTTGCGCATGAGTTCCGCCGGCAGGGCCTGAATACGGTTGGCCGTGGCCGCGAGAAATACGCTGGAGGGTTTCTCCTGCATCCAGGTAAGAAAACTGGAAAAGATATTCACGTTGCCACCGGAAGGATTTCTTTCATCGTAACCAAAGGCATTTTCCAGTTCATCGATCCATAGCACGACCGGAGCTATCTCCTCGGCTATGCGCGTCGCCCGTTCAAAGGCATATTCAGGTGAACCAAAACTGCCGGACATGACCAGGCTCATGTCCAGCCGCACCAGAGGCATGTTCCAGGCCGTGGCGATGGTCTTGGCTGCCAGGCTCTTACCGCAACCACTGATCCCCATGAACAGCACCCCTGCAGGCAAGGGGATCCCTTCCTGCAGAGCTTCCCTTGTAAAAAGTCCCTGGCGGGCACGCACCCATTTCTTGAGGTTGGCCAAACCACCGATCTGATCCAGGGAACGCTGTGGTGGATAAAAACGCAACACGCTTTCCTTGGCCAGGAGCTGGGATTTCTCCTCCTGAATCTCTGCCAATGCGGTGCGCGCATTCAGACCGGGCATGGCATACAAACGGCTTTTCAGGTGTCCTATTTCATTCAGGGACAACCCTTTCATGGCGACGGACATCTGGTGCAACAGCTCATCATCAGGCACCTTGGATGCCCCGGAATGATGCTGAAGCTGCGCAAGAATTTCCTCTTCTGAAGGCAGGGCCATTTCCACGAGGAACAGCTCCTTCTTCAGCGCCTCGGGAAGTTTCAGTTCAGGATGGCTGATGAAAACATGCACCCTGCGCCCGCGCAATTGATAGTACAGATCACGCAGACCGCGAACCAGCCGTGGGTTGTCTCCAAACCAGGACGGTAGATCCTTGAGCAGGTAGATGGCCGGGCCTTCTTCTTGTTGGATACGCTTCAGCGCCATTAGCGGATCAGTGACATCTTCCGCATCATTGAAGCCCCGCGCAGCAGACCAGGTGACCAGTTTTCCTGCACCCTGGTGCAGGCTGTCCGCTACTGTGGACAACAGGCTTTCCATGCGTTCTTCTTCCCAGCCCAGCAAATAGAACAGGGGATACTGGGAACGCAAGCCCCGGGTAAGCTTATGCAAAGTCTTGCTGTTACCGGAACTCATGGAACGCCTCCCAAGCAATAAACAATCAGAAGACGGGCCGTGACGGTCATGCCACAATCAGTTGCGGCTACCTCACGGCCCGGGTGACGCTCTACCGTCCTTTGATGTCCACGATTCCAAACTGCTGAGAAGCCTTGCTCCATTCCAGACGGATATCGTAGGGTACGCCTTCAAGCTTGATATTCTCGAGAATAACGCCTGTGGCATCCCGGCTCACGTTGCTGGAGGAAATATCCATGGCATCCGGATCGCCAAAATACGCCTTGTGGAACTTGATGGTCTGAACCGTGCTTTCACGTTCATTGTACTTTCCGGAACTGGCGTACGCCCGAACCTTGAAGGTATGAATTCCGGCAGGCAACAAACTGTAGTTGAAGGAAGCACCATAACCCGAGAAGCGTGAACCCGGGTTGTCCGCGAAACGATTGGCGATATCGCCACGGGTACCGCCATAAGGAATACGGGCCTGGAGTTTCCCATCGATGTAGTACTCCACATAGGAAATCCCATCCGGTCCCGTGGCCCACCCCCGCAGATTGCCGATACCCGTCACTACGGAGCCATTAGCGGGTTCTTCCAGACCCAGTTTGATGTTCTCATCCAGCATAGGATCATTGCCACTGCCGGCCAGGAAATCCAGATTGACGATGCGCATGTTCTGTACAACACCGCCATTGCGGTTGTCACTGAGCAGATCACCGTTGTCACGCAGTTCTTTAAGGATGTCCGCCACGCTGGCATTGGGATTACGCTGCTTCATGATGGCCCAGGCGCCCGCCACATGGGGAGCCGCCATGGAGGTTCCGGTCCAGGTCCCGTAGCCGCTGCCCGGTACGGAAGAAGTGATCCAGGCGCCAGGGGCCAGCAGGGACAGGTAGTTGGCGACATTGGAGCTGTCCGCCAGTTCACCCACACCCAGACGGCACTCATCATTGTCCTTGCTGTCACATATGGAACCGACGCTAATGGCATTGGAAAAACAGGCCGGCGCCGTCAGGCCATCCTTGTAGCTCTCGTTGCCGGAAGCAACCACCGTGGCTACAGAGATATCCCTCAGCCACTGGATGGCATCATGGTACTCTGGATAATCCGCATCGCAGGGACTTGTGAATTTGTCTTCTCCCCCCAGGCTCATGTTCACGGCGGCAATCTCATAGCCTTGGTTCTGTTTCAGGTCATAGACGAAATCCATGGCCTTGAGGATATCCGCATCCCAGAAGGTCAGGCAGGGAACAGGATCATCACCACAATAATCCTTGTCGTTGTCACCACTTCCCACCTGCAGGGCAATAATCTTGGCATTCCGGGCAATGCCATGCATCTTGGTCATATTCCCGGCGACAATGCCTGCCACATGGGTGCCATGAGCGCATCCGCCCATATCACAGGGCACAGCTGCCCCCGCGCCATGTTGTTCTTCCTGGCCATTGGGGCATACGCTGTCGCCCAGGTAACCGGAGAAGCAGGCCTCCACCGCCACACTCCCCTTGAGGAAGGTGTGAGAACCGTCCACGCCGCTGTCGATAACTGCTACATACTGTCCCTCACCCGTGTATCCGGCATCCCAGGCGACAGGCGCTCCAAGAAGAGGGCCACTCTGCTGCAGACTGGGACGTCTGGGCAGGTTCTCCTGCACGGACAGCACCTGGTCATCATTCTTCATGATGGAAAGGCCCGCTGTCTCCACGGTGTAGGCGAGAAATGGAAAGGCGGTGAAACGCGTAATGTGCTCCACGTGGCCGCCCAGCTTGTCCAGGAATGCATCCTGAGCCGCACGCAACTTCTCCTTGTTCGTGGCACGACCGGGCTGAAATGCCCCCTGATCATCGATGCGGACAATCACTGAAATGCGCCCACCATTGGCGAGAGCCCGGTCTTCCAGGCTCGAGAACAAAGCGGTGCGCTCTCCCCGCGTGTCGTTAGCGGCTTGAGCCATGCTGGCCAACGACATAGCCAGCACGCCGGTAAGTAGTAAGCCGTTCAGCAGATAGCGGCGAAGATTCATATCAACACTCCTGTGTTCCAGTATTAATCAGTACTTACGGAAGGATAACTCCCAGCGGGACTCGTGCCAAATCAGGGTTTCAGGCGCTTTCCGATGGCGTCTTGGCGGAAGTGATGGAAAGGGCGTGCAACTCGTCAGAATCTATCTGCGCGCGCAGACTGTCCAGCACCATCCGGTGCCGTTGTATCAGTGACTTTCCTTCGAATGCCGCACTGACCACGGTCGCCTCGAAATGACGGCCGTCGCCGGTCACGGTTACCTGGGCATCGGGAATGCCCGCCTTGATCAGTTCCTCGATTCTTGCTGTTTCCATGTTCATAGCTCCCGCGTGGCAAGAAACTTCACTTCCGGCCAGCGCTCTTCTGTCAGGTTGAGATTCACCCGGGTGGGCGCCAGGTACACCAACTGGTCGTCACCATCCAGGGCCAGGTTGTCGTGCGCCTTGATCTTGAAACGCTTCATCACCGCTTCATCATCACATTGCACCCAACGGGCGGTATATACGTTGATAGGCTCCACGACGGCTTCCACGCCGTACTCAGACTTGAGCCGCGCCGCGGCGACTTCAAACTGCAGTACGCCCACAGCTCCCAGGATCAGGTCGTTGTTGCGCAGGGGACGGAACACCTGCGTGGCGCCTTCTTCGCACAGTTGCAACACCCCCTTCTGCAGGGCTTTCATCTTCAGGGGGTCTTTGAGCACCACCCGGCGGAAAAGTTCCGGTGCGAAATACGGCACACCCTCGTATTTCAGGTCTTCCCCTTCCGTGAAGGTATCGCCTATCTGGATGGTGCCATGATTGTGCAGACCAATGATATCGCCGGGGAAGGCTTCTTCCACCTGGCGCCTGGCATCTGCCTGAAAAGTGATGGCATTGGACACCTGCACCGTCTTGTTGATGCGCACATGCTTCATCTTCATGCCCTTGCGGTAGCTGCCGGAGCAGACACGCAGGAAGGCAATGCGGTCCCGGTGGGCCGGATCCATATTCGCCTGTATCTTGAACACGAAGCCGGTGAACTTGTCTTCCCCGGGACCCACCATGCGCTGCAGGGTGCTGCGCGGCTGGGGGGGTGGCGCATACTCTACAAAGGCATCCAGCAGTTCCCGCACACCAAAGTTGTTGATGGCGGAACCGAAAAACACCGGGGTCTGTTCGCCACGCAGGTAAGCCTGCAAGTCCAGCTCATGACTGGCGCCGCGCACCAGTTCGATCTCATCTTTCAGTTCCTGTACTTCATGCTCCCCAAGCACTTCCAGCAGCTCCGGGCTGTCCAGGCCCTGGATGGTTTCTCCTTCCAATACATGATCGCCATGAGAAGCGCTGAAAAGGTGGGTGGTCTCCGTACGCAGATCGATAACACCTTTGAGACGCTTGCCCATGCCGATGGGCCATGTCACGGGCGCACAGGCAATGCCCAGCACTTCCTCAATCTCGTCCAGGATTTCAATGGGGTCGCGCCCTTCCCGGTCCAGCTTGTTGACGAAAGTGAGAATGGGCGTGTCGCGCATGCGGCACACTTCCATGAGCTTGATGGTGCGCGCCTCCACGCCCTTGGCCACGTCGATGACCATGAGAGCCGAATCCACTGCGGTGAGGGTACGGTAGGTATCCTCGGAAAAGTCCTCGTGACCCGGTGTGTCCAGCAGATTGACAATGCGTTCCTTGTACGGAAACTGCATCACGGAAGAAGTGACCGAGATCCCCCGTTCCTTTTCCATCTCCATCCAGTCCGAAGTGGCATGGCGCGCCGCTTTGCGCCCTTTCACGGTACCGGCAAGCTGAATCGCCCCACCGAACAGCAACAGCTTTTCCGTGAGGGTGGTCTTACCCGCATCCGGGTGGGAGATGATGGCAAACGTCCTGCGTTTGTCCAATTCGGCAGCTATATCCGCCATGACGCTCTCAGTGCAATAGGAAAGGCCGGGATTATACCCGAATCCACGGGCTGAGCGTCCCCGCAGAAGCATGGGTAACGCTGTGATATATTTCTCGCACGAGGTTTGCATTTTGAGGACATACAGAATGACCAAAAACCTGTTCGCCATGGGCTTGCTGGCCCTGTGTGGCGCCAACCAGGCAGCTGATCTGGAACTGGCCAGGCCCATCGTCAAGGAGAAATGCCGCCTTTGCCATGGTGAGGAAGGTGAGGCCTCCAGCGCCATTTATCCCCGTCTTGCCGGACAGAACCGTATTTATCTGGTCAAGCAGCTGAAGAACTTCCGCGATGGACTGCGCAAGAACGAACCCATGAATGAAATGACCGCGGGATTGAAAGACAACGAGATCGAGGCACTGGCGGAATACTTCAGTGCCAAGCCTCCCCTTTCTCACCAGATACGCGACAAGATGCTTGCTTCGGTGGGCGAGTACATCTTCAGGAAAGGCAACAAGTACTCGGGCATTCCCGCCTGCAAGTCCTGCCACGGAGAGAACGGCGAAGGCAATGAGGAACTGCCCCGCCTGGCCGGCCAACACAGGCGCTATGTTTCTGACCAGCTCCAGGCTTTCGGCGCCCGGGTGCGCACCAATGACAATGCCATCATGCACACCGTGGCCAGCAAGCTGACGGAAATGGAACGTGAGGCCGTCGCCCTGTACGTGAGCGGGCTCAAGCCTGCCGAAGCAACCACCCCGTAGGTCGGACTTCAGTCCGACATTTCTCCGTTATCGTGGCAACTGTTGTCGGGCTGAAGCCCGACCTGCGGTCGTGGTGCGAAGCACGCGAATCAGCTCGCCATACTGATCCGGCGCATCCTCTGGCCGGTTGAACAGCCAGTGATACAGATGCGGGTCGGCCTCGCGCAGCAAACGGCGAAACCCGGACTGCAATTCTTCCGACACCTGGTCGTAGTGTTCATCCAGAAAACGCCGTAGCAGGCAATCCAGCTCCAGCATGCCCCGCCGGCACTGCCATTGCAGGCGCTCCTTTTCCCTGAATCCCTGGCGGCTCACACGGATTTCTTCAGCATGAGGTTGCGGATATGGCCAATGGCCTCAGTGGGATTCAGATGCTTGGGACAAGCCTCGACACAGTTCATAATCGTGTGGCAGCGGAACAGCTTGTAGGGGCCGTCCAGGGCATCCAGACGCTCTTCTCCGCCCTGATCCCGGCTGTCCGCCAGAAAACGCCAGGCGGTGAGCAGGGCCTGGGGACCGAGAAACTTGTCCGGATTCCACCAGAAAGACGGGCAGGACGTGGAACAGCAACCGCACATGATGCATTCCCAAAGGCCATCCAACCGGGCGCGCTGTTCCGGGGTCTGCAGGCTTTCCTGTTCAGGAACAGGATCTTTGCGTTTCAGCCAGGGATCAACCGCCTGGTATTGCGCGTAGAAATCACTCATGTCCACCACCAGGTCGCGTATCACGGGACGTCCCGGAAAGGGCCGGATCACCACCGGTTCCCTGAATTCCGCTACAGGGGTGATACAGGCCAGGTGATTGCTGCCATTCACGTTCACCCCGTCGGAACCGCACACGCCTTCACCGCAGGAATGACGAAAGGCAAAGGATTCGTCTTTCTCCTTGATCTGCAGAAGCACATCGCGCAGCATCATGCCCCGCTCCACTTCCACGTCAAAGGCCTGCATTGTCGGTTCAGCATCTGTATCGGGATTGTAACGGTAGACTTCGAAATGCATCAGTAAACCCTCTCCTTGGGTGGAAAACTGTCAACGCTCAGGGGACGGGTGCGCACGGGTTTGTAATCCAGTCTGTCGTCTTCCAGGAAATACAGGCTGTGGCGCATCCAGTTGCGGTCGTCCCGTTCAGGAAAATCAGGCCGCGAATGAGCGCCGCGGCTTTCCTGGCGATGCAGGGCGGAAGTGACGATGGACAGGCCCACGTCCACCAGGTTTTCCAGCTCGAAGGCTTCCACCCGGGCAGTATTGAAAGTGCGGCTGCGATCCTTAAGGCGCACCTCGTCCAGGCGGTCGCGTATGCTTCGCATCCTGTCCAGTCCTTCCTGCATGATTTCCTCGGTGCGGAACACCCCGGCATGATCCTCCATGACCTTCTGCAGCTCGGCACGCAGTTCAGCCACTGGGATGCCGTCCCCTTCCCGGTCGAAACGCTGGAAACGTGCCATGGCCTTTTCCTCGCTGGCGCTGTCCGTCTGGCCATGACGGGGATGCTCCTCCAGATAATCCAGGATATCCAGCCCGGACAGGCGCCCGAACACCAGGATATCCAGCAGGGAGTTCCCCCCCAAACGGTTCGCACCATGCACCGAGACACAGGCGCACTCGCCAGCGGCATAGAGTCCCGGCACCACTTCTTCAGGACCATGGCGGGCCGGAGCCACCACCCGGCCAAAGCGGTCCGAGGGAATGCCGCCCATCACATAATGGGCTGTGGGATAAACGGGTATGGGTTCGAAAGCCGGATCAATACCCACAAAAATCTTGCTGGTCTCGCGTATGCCCGGCAACCGCCTGGCAACCGTTTCTTCCCCCAGGTGATCCACCTTGAGCAACACGTGATCGCCATTGGGGCCGCAGCCGCGCCCTTCGCGCACTTCGGTCACGATAGCCCGGGCCACCACGTCACGGCTGGCCAGGTCCTTGGCCGAAGGTGCATAGCGTTCCATGAAGCGTTCACCCTCCTTGTTGATCAGGTAACCGCCTTCCCCCCGGGATGCTTCGGTGATGAGCATGCCGCGCCCCGCAACCCCGGTGGGATGGAACTGGAAAAACTCCATGTCCTGCAGGGGCACACCGGCACGCAGAGCCATGGCCATGCCATCACCGGTATTGATATGGGCATTGCTGGTGGTGCGGAACACCTGCCCGCAACCGCCGGTGGCCAGCAGCGTGGCCCGGGCGTTAAGCACCATGGGCTCACCGCTGGAGATATCCATCACCAAAGCGCCGGTAACCCCCCCTTCCTGATCCTGCAGGAGGTCGATGGCGAAATACTCAGTGAAAAAATGGCTGCGCGCTTTCAGGTTCTGCTGGTACAGGGTATGCAGGATGGCATGGCCGGTGCGGTCCGCCGCCGCGCAGGTGCGGGTGGCCTGCTCTTTGCCGAAATGACGGCTCTGGCCGCCAAAAGGGCGCTGATAGATTCTGCCGTTGTCCAGGCGTGAGAAGGGCACGCCGTTGTGCTCCAGCTCATACACTGTGGGAATGGCTTCCCGGCACATGAACTCAATGGCGTCCTGGTCGCCCAGGTAATCCGACCCTTTGACCGTATCGAACATATGCCAGTGCCACTTGTCTTCATCGACGTTTCCCAGGGCCGCATTCACACCGCCCTGGGCCGCCACGGTATGGGAGCGAGTGGGAAAGACCTTGGACACCACCGCTACACGCAGATCCGCCCCGGCCAGCTGCACAGCTGCGTTGAGGCCGGCGCCGCCGGCACCGATGATGAGCACGTCGAAATTTTTTCTGATCAAGGTCATAGCAGTTTTACCAGTACCGCCAGGGCCCAGAGGCCGCAAGCCAGGAGAAAAGCCTGAACCGCCAGCAGTACCAGCAGGCGCAGGGGCGCAGGTTTCAGATAATCAAGTACCACGTCGCGCACGCCGACCCAGGCATGCAGCAACAACATGACCAGGAAGGCCGCCGTGGCCAGCCACATGGGCAGGCCGCCCATCCATGCAACCAGCGCATCATGATCCCCTGGTGGCGAAACCACAAGGCGCAGCAACACATAGGCAATATACAGAGCCAGATAGACAGCGCTGACCCGCTGCCACATCCAGGCGCGGAATCCCGAAAGCTGCCGGTTCATGCCAGCCCCCACAGAAGCATCAGCGCCAACACCGGCGCCGCCCCCAGCACGGCCCAGGCGCTATGACGAAAATAGGGTGCGCGAACGCCCAGATGCGCATCCAGCAGCAGGTAGCGTATCCCTGCCAGAAAATGATGCGCCAGGGCCCACAGCAAGAGAAACAGCACGACCTTGCCCAACGGCTGCTGCACCACCAGGGCCGCACGTACAAAACCAGCATCCCCGGATAAGGCCAAGGACAGCAGCCCAATGAGCAGGGGAATGGCCAGAAACAGCAGCACCCCTGCCCCCCGATGTGCAATGGACATGACGGCCGCCACGGGCAGGCGAATCTGCAGCAAGTTGAGAAAGACAGGTCGGGGTGATGTTTGCATGAGGACTCTGGTTACTGTTCCGTTGAAGGTGTAAAAACTCAAATTCTCCCTCCCCCGCACGCGGGGGAGGATTGGGGAGGGGGTGTAGGGTTTATATTCCCCCTCACCCTAACCCTCTCCCCCAGGGGAGAGGGTTAG
>JALWRH010000026.1 GCA_026994195.1 Sedimenticola sp.
GGTCGGGTGTTCGGAAAACTTGTCGATCAGGGTTTCGATATCCAGTTTGTGCAGCGCCTCTGTGCAGTCCCGCGCCCGTTTCAAATCCTTGGCGATCTGCGACAGACGGAAGGCTATGATCAGCCCCCGGTTGGACAGATCCTGCCGCTGGCGCTGCCGTTCCAGCCAACGGGGATATTCGGGGTTGCGCAGGGCGCTGGCGGACTGGGGAATGATGATGCTGGCTTCGGGTTGCTCCAGGTGCATACGCTTGAGGGCCTGCAGGCCGGTCCCCGCCATCCAGCGATCCAGGGCAGGCGCCATCTCGGACATTTCCGCCAGTTTGCGCAGGCTGTTGTAAGGAATGAGTTGCCCCGTAGAAGTTTTCAGATGACAGCCCAGCAGATAGGTCTTGCGGCTGGGGAAGCGCGTCCGCAGCAGAGGATGATAGCTGGCCACCAGCAGATCCTCGTCCATGGCCTGCTTCATGAGACGCATCAGTTTGATGTTTTTTTCCGGTGTCTGATTATGCATGATGATTCAAAGGGTATCCGAGGCGAAATCGGCCAGACGCGAGCGTTCACCGCGCAGCAGGGTGATATGGCCACTGTGAGGCCATTGTTTGAAACGATCTACGACGTAGGTCAAGCCGGAAGTGGTTTCGGTCAGATAAGGGGTGTCAATCTGCGCCACGTTGCCCAGACAGACAACCTTGGTGCCGGGGCCGGCCCGGGTGATCAGGGTCTTCATCTGCTTGGCAGTGAGGTTCTGGGCCTCGTCGAGGATGATGTACTTGTTGAGGAAGGTGCGGCCGCGCATGAAGTTCAGGGAATGAATACGGATGCGTGAACGCAGCAGATCATCGGCGGCTGCCCGGCCCCAGTCGCCACCGCCCGTCTGGGTGAGCACTTCCAGGTTGTCCATGAGCGCGCCCATCCAGGGTGTCATCTTCTCCTCTTCCGTACCGGGAAGAAAACCGATGTCTTCGCCCACGGGCACCGTGACCCGGGTCATGATGATTTCCTTGTACAGGCTCTTGTCCAGTACCTGGGCCAATCCGGCCGCCAGGGTCAGCAGGGTTTTTCCCGTACCTGCGGTGCCCAGCAGGGTGACGAAATCGATATTGGGATCCATGAGCATGTTCAGGGCGAAATTCTGCTCCCGGTTGCGCGCCTGTATGCCCCAGATGGAATGTTTTGCACTGCTGTAGTCGTCCGCCAGTTCGATAAGGGCATCGTCACCGTCTTTTTCCCGGACAATAGCCTGGAAGCCGCTGTCAC
This sequence comes from Sedimenticola sp., assembly GCA_026994195.1. Taxonomy (GTDB): domain Bacteria; phylum Pseudomonadota; class Gammaproteobacteria; order Chromatiales; family Chromatiaceae; genus Thiolapillus. The sequence goes on from JALWRH010000026.1 coordinate 1,260, forward strand.
CGTCCATGTACAGGCACTGGTTGGGGTACCAGTCGCGGGTATCCGGCCCCGAGATCCGGTACCAGGTATGTCCTGACTCCTGCCAGGATTCCATATCCTTGCTGTGGGTTTCCCAGAAATCTTCTCCAAGCTCCCGGGTGCCGCTATAGAGCAGGCTCACATCGTCCAGCACCTGGTCGTTGCTGTAGTCTTCTGTAGGCACACCGACGATGGCGGCCTTGATGCGCAGGTTGATGTCCTTGGAGATAAGCACGACGTGGCGGTCGGGACGTTTCTCTTGGAGGGCCAGGGCGGCGGCAAGAATGGAGTTGTCCGGGGTGTTGCCTGGCAGGGAATCCGGCAGATGATTGATCAGGCTCTGGGTCTGGAAAAACAGGCGTCCCCGGGCGACCGGCTGATCCTCGCTGCTGCCAAAGTTGGGTATGGGCAGACCCTGGTCGATTTCAGACTTGCGGGAGTGAGCCACGATATCGTCCAGAAAACGGCTGGCCTGGCGTACATTGCGCGCCACTTCGGACATGCCTTTCTTGCTCTTGTCCAGTTCTTCCAGCACCACCATGGGCAGGAAGATGTCGTGTTCTTCGAAGCGGAACAGGGCCGTCGGATCGTGCATGAGCACGTTGGTGTCCAAAACGAAAAGGCGTTGCATCTCGGCAGAATCAGGCATGTCCGTGGCGTCCTCTACCCGGCTTTTTTCAGGGCTTTCAGGGTTTCCAGTACTTCTTCTACATGCCCTTTGACTTTCACGCCCCGCCATTCGTGGCGCAGTACGCCCTGGTCGTCGATGATGAAAGTGCTGCGTTCAATGCCCCGCACCTTCTTTCCATACATGTTTTTCATCTTGATCACATCAAAAGCCTGGCACAGGGTTTCATCCGTGTCGGCAATGAGATCGAAAGGGAAGCCCTGTTTTTCCTTGAACCTCTCCTGGGCCGTTAGGCTGTCCCGTGAAGCGCCCAGGATCACCGTGGACTGGCGGCGGAACTTGTAGATAGCGTCCTTGAAGTCCAGGCCTTCCTGAGTGCAGCCGGGGGTGCTGGCCTTGGGGTAGAAATAGAGCACCAGCCATTTTCCGCGGTAGTCGCTGAGCCTGCGGATCTTGTTGCCCGTAAGCAGAAGTTCGACATCCGGGATTTTCTTGCCAAGATTGATCATGATACCCCCTAAATGAGTTGTTTCTTGTGTGGCTCCAGCACGGCATCCAGGTTTATCTCGTCACAGAACTGGAGAAATTCCTCGCGGAGTTCTCCAATGGGTGTGCTGGCCGGTACGCTGATGTTCATCTGTACAGCAAACATGGCCGTTCCTGTATGAGGTGCAGCATAGGTGGTGGTTGCCAGGTCGACAATATTGATATTGCGGCGGGAAAAAAAGTTGGCCAGCTTGTGTACGATGCCCGGATTGTCCATGGACACCACTTCCACGAGGTAGGGCAGGGCGTCATTGCTCTTTTCCGTAACACTGGTCTGGCGGGCGATAATGGTCAGACCCAGCTTTTTCTCCAGCTCCGGTAACTGGCTTTCCAGGCGCGCCAACTGATTCCAGGGGCCTTCCACCATGAGCAGGATGGCAAATTCGCCGCCCAGTACGGTCATGCGGCTGTCGCTGATGCTGCACTCCAGCTGGAATACGGCTTCTGACAGCTCGTCCACGATACCTGGCCGATCCTTGCCCAGGGCAGAAAGTACGAGTTGGTTGTTTGGCTTGTTCATGTTCCGGAAGTTTATCCTATTCGACAGGATTTTCCTTGCGGTAATCCGTGTTCTGCGGGGTTTATTTCCTGCCAGGGAGGGAATCCCTCAGTGTTTTCCTTGTCAGCGAATTTTGCCACAGGATAGAATAGCCCTCTTGTAGGAAATGCCTGGCGGCATTTCCGATCCGGATTTCCAAGTGGCGGAGTGGCAGACAGATGATGCAGGGTAGTATGGTGGCTTTGGTAACGCCCATGAAGCGGGACGGCAGCGTAGACCTGGATGCCATGTACAAACTGCTGGACTGGCATGTGGAGAACGGCACCAGCGCTATTGTTTCCATGGGGACCACGGGAGAGTCGGCCACCCTGGACGAGAAGGAACACTGTGAGGTGATCCGGCGCACTGTCGAATACATTGCCGGGCGCACACCGGTTATTGCCGGTACCGGGGCAAATTCCACCAGCGAGGCCATCAGCCTGACCCGCTGTGCCGCTGATGCCGGAGCGGACGCCTGTCTGCTGGTTACACCTTATTACAACAAGCCGACCCAGGAAGGCCTGTACCTGCACTACAAAGCCATTGCCGAAGCGGTGGATATACCCCAGATCCTGTACAACGTACCCGGACGCACGGCCTGCGATATGCTGCCGGAGACTGTGGGACGCCTGGCGGAGATCAACAATATCATCGGAATCAAGGAAGCTACGGGTGACCTGGGGCGTCTGGAACAGATCCGGGCCCTGTGCGGCGAGGCGTTTGCCCTGTACAGCGGTGATGATGCCACAGGCTGTGAATTCATGTTGCGTGGTGGAAATGGCGTGATATCAGTAACGACCAATGTGGCTCCCGGACCCATGGCGCAGATGTGCGAGGCTGCTCTGGCGGGAAACCGGGAAGCGGCGGAGAAAATTGACGGCCAGCTGGCCCCGCTGCACCGTGAACTCTTCCTTGAGTCCAATCCCATTCCGGTAAAATGGGCTTTGGCGGAAATGGGCATGATCCAGGAAGGCATACGCCTGCCCCTGACCTGGTTGTCACAAAAGTATCATCAACCCCTGCGCAAGGCCATGATCCACGCTGGCATTGCCTGAGCATTGAAATACAATCGCGGCCTGCTGACGGCCAGGAAATCCAAATCATGAATTTCAGTATCAAACCACTTCTTGTCCTGTTTGCAGTGCTTTTTCTTGGCGCCTGCAGTTCCACTGGGCTGGATAACATACTTCCGGACAAGCAGGTGGAATACAAACGGGAATCTGTGACGGACAAGAAGCTGGAAGTGCCGCCGGATCTCTCGTCCTCGCGTATCGAAAACCGGATTCCCGGCCTGGAAGGCGGTGTCACCACCTACTCCCAATACACGGGCGTTCGTGAGGCCAAGTCGGGAAACGGCCTGCGTAGCCTGCGCCAGGCCGTGTTGCCGGAGAATCCCGAAATAAAAGTCAATCGTGAGGGCAGGGACCGCTGGCTGGTGATAAAGGCTTCACCGGATGCTGTCTGGGACAAAGTTGTCGATTTCTGGCAGGAGAACGGAATTCTTCTGGATATGCAGGATCCTTCCATCGGGGTCATGGAAACCACCTGGCTGGAGAACAAGGCCAATGTGAGTAACGGTTTTATTACGGATTTCATCCAGAAGGTTTTCGAAGGTGCCTATGATGCGGGCCTGCGGGATCGTTTCCGCATCCGCCTGGAACGCGGCGAGGAGCCCGGGACCACGGAACTCTACCTGGTGCATTTCGGCATGGAGCAGGACTTTGTCACTGGCACCACCAATGAAGAAGACCAGATCTTCTGGAAGATCCGCCCACGGGATCCCGGCCTGGAGGCCATCATGCTCAACAAGATCATGGTGTACCTGGGGCTTGCCGAGGCGGATGCCAAGGCGGCGCTGGCGGCGGCCAAGGAAGTGCAAGGCGTCAAGACGCGCCTGGTCAAGAGCAGTGACGGCGCGGCTCTGCTGATTTCCGAACCGTTTTCCAAGGCCTGGCGTCTCACTGGCCTGGCCATGGACCGCGTCGGTTTCGTGGTCGAGGACCGCGACCGTTCTCATGGCACCTACTACGTGCGTTACAACGACCCCATGGACGACAGCAGCGATGGTGGCTGGTTGTCCAAGCTGGCTTTCTGGCGCAGCAATGACAAGGTGGATGAGGCGGCTTTGTATCTGGTGCGCGTACAATCCGTGGATGGTGGCAGCCAGGTAAGGGTGCTCAGCGAAAACGGAGAGCGCCTGAAAACCGGCACCGATGAACGCATCCTGACTTTGATCAAGGAGCAGTTGAAGTAGCAGGAACCGGAACGTCAGAATGCGCTTCGCATCGCTGGGCAGCGGCAGTAAGGGCAATGCCACCCTGATTCAGGCAGGGGATACCTGCCTGCTGCTGGACTGCGGTTTTTCCCTCAAGGAACTGGAGGCGCGCATGGCGCGTCTGGATCTGCATCCTGATCATTTGCATGCCGTGCTGGTAACTCATGAACATGGCGACCATATCAAGGGCGTCGGGCCTCTGGCGCGCAAATACGGTACGCCGGTGTGGATGACTCACGGCACCTGGCGCAACGCGCCTTGCGGAGACATTCCCGAGTTGCGGCTGTTTGGCTCACACACCCCGGCTTTTCAGATCGAGGACGTAGAAGTGCGTCCCTTTGCCGTACCCCATGATGCCCGCGAACCCACCCAGTTCACCTTTCGTCATGATGGCCTTACTCTGGGCATATTGACGGATACCGGCAGTTTCACCCCCCATATGCTGGAAGCGGTGGAAAATGTGGATAGCCTGTTGCTGGAATGCAACCATGATACGCGCATGTTGCGTGACGGCCCCTATCCGCCGCGCCTGCAGGCCAGGGTGGGGGGCGACTACGGACACCTGAGCAACGATCAGGCAGCCGCCCTGCTCTCGCATATCCAGCATCAGCGCCTGCAGCACCTGGTTATCGGCCATCTGAGTGAACAGAACAACTGTCCCAAGCTGGCCCGGCGCGCCATGTCCGCTGTCAGCAAAGATCTGGAAGCGCGCATATCAGTGTTGGAGCAGTCCGGGGGCAGTGACTGGTTCGAGCTGGTGTCTGGGGGTTGAATCAAGGGGGCAGGATGATGAAAAAGTCCTGGGAGGAATTTTTTCAGCGTCTTGTCGGAGAATCAGCTTTCGGTCAGCCGCTGCAGTGCCCAGTGGATGTGTTCCGCCACCAGCTCACTGGCCTGGGGCAGGCGTGTCTGCAATGCGTTCATGGTTTCCCGTCCTCCGGTGCTGTTGCCCAGGGCCACGGCGATATTGCGCAGCCAGCGTTCATGGCCGATGCGGCGTATGGGTGAGCCTTCGGTGCGTTTCAGGAATTCTTCCTCGTTCCAGTGGAACAGCTCCAGCAGGGTGGCTTTGTCCAGTCCCTGGCGGGGGAGAAAATCCGTTTCTGGAGTGGGGGTGGCAAAGCGGTTCCAGGGGCAGGCCAGCATGCAGTCATCACAGCCATAGATGTGATTGCCCATGAGGGGCCGTAATTCTACCGGGATGGGGCCATGCAATTCGATAGTCAGCCAGGAGATGCACAGCCGGGCATCCAGTTCATAGGGAGCAACGATGGCCCGGGTGGGGCAGATGTCCATGCAGGCCCTGCAGCGGCCGCAGTGTTCCTCCACGGGGGCATCCGTTGGCAGGGGAAGGTCCGTGTACAGTTCGCCTAGAAAGAACCAGGAACCGGCCTCCCGGTTGATGATGCAGGTGTGCTTGCCCATCCAGCCCAGCCCCGCTTTTACCGCCAGGGGTTTTTCCAGAACCGGCGCGGAATCCACAAACACCCGGTAACCAAAGCTGCCGATTGCCTCGCTGATTCTGGCGGCCAGCTTCTGCAGGCGCTTGCGCATGACTTTGTGATAGTCGCGCCCCAGGGCATAGCGGGAAATGAACGCTGTTGCCGGGTCCTGCATGACTGATACAGGGTCGTCATCCGGGGGCAGATAGTCCATGCGCACCGAGATCACCCGCAGGGTGCCGGGCACCAGCTCTTCGGGCCGATAGCGTTTGCTGCCGTGTTTCCACATGTAGTCCATGTCCCCATGGCGGCCCATTTCCACCCAGTGCTTCAGGCGTTCACCGGCCACTTTCAGGTCAGTATCCGTGATACCGGCCTGCTGGAAACCCAGATCCCCGGCCCATTCCTTGATCTGCCGGGCCAGGTTGGCGAAATCCTGTTGCTGTGCAATACATGGCATGGCGGTAGAATACCTTATTTCAGCTTTTGATCCTGCCTATGAAAGACTGGCGTTCCATGCCTGACAAGAATTGCCTGCCAGCCGCCCTGTACCGGGCGGATCAGGTGCGCGAGATGGACCGCCTGGCCATTGGGAAATATGGGATTCCGGGTGACACCCTCATGGAGCGGGCCGGCCAGGCTGCCTTTGAACTCATGCGCAGACGATGGCCGCAAGCCCGGCGTATTCTGGTACTGACGGGAACCGGCAACAACGGCGGTGACGGTTTTGTATTGGCGCGTCTGGCCCTGCAGGAAGGACTGAATGTGCGGGTAAGGCAACTGGGTGACCGGGAACGCATCCAGGGCGATGCCCATACCAATGCCATGCGCTATGCCGCTTTGTCCGGTGACTGGCAGCCTTGTGGCGAGCATCTGCCCGGGGACGTGGACCTCATCATCGATGCAGTGCTGGGCACTGGCCTGGAACGCTCTGTGGAGGGCCGCTGGGCAAGAGTCCTGGGGCAGGTGAATGCCGCCAGGACGCCAGTGCTTTCCCTGGATATCCCCTCGGGTCTGCATTCTGACACCGGGGTTATTCTCGGTACTGCGGTATGTGCCGACGCCTGCATCAGTTTCATAGCTCTCAAGCAAGGCATGTTCACCGCCGATGGCCCGGATTGCTGTGGGGATATCCATTTTCATGCTCTGGACGTTCCTGCAAAGGTATATGCCAGTCAGGTGCTTTCCGCCCGCCGCCTGGACTGGGCTGGGCAGCGCAGCCATCTGCGTCCGAGAAAACGCAGCGCTCACAAAGGGGATTTTGGCCATGTGCTGGTGGTAGGGGGCGACTGGGGCTATGCCGGCGCAGCACGCCTTTGTGCCGAAGCAGCTTTGCGCACAGGGGCCGGGTTGGTCAGCCTGGCCACGCGCCGGGAGCACCTGTCGCCCCTGCTGGCCGGGAGACCGGAAATCATGGTTCATGGCGTGGAAGATGTTGCGCAGCTCGAACCCTTGCTGGAAAGAGCTGGTGTCATTGCCCTGGGCCCCGGCCTGGGCCGGCAGTCCTGGGGGCAGGCTCTGTGGAAACGGGTGCTGGACATGGAACTGCCCCTGGTGGTGGACGCGGATGCCCTGAACCTGCTCGCCGAGGCACCCCGGCACCGGGAAGACTGGGTGCTGACGCCTCATCCGGGGGAAGCGGCGCGGCTCCTGGGAAGGACTGTCCGGGATATTCATGCAGACCGCTTTGGTGCTGCCCGGGATATTCAACGCCAGTACGGCGGCGTGGTAGTGCTCAAAGGGGCAGGCAGCATCATCGCCAGCGGCGCCCATCATCCTCCGGCAGTCTGTTCTGACGGCAACCCGGGGATGGCCAGTGGGGGCATGGGAGATGTGCTCACCGGGGTTGTCGCCGCCTGGCTGGCTCAGGGCTGGCCCGGGAGGGAGGCCGCACAGCTTGCGGTCTGTTTGCATGCCGCTGCGGGGGACAAAGCGGCCCGGGCAGGTGAGCGCGGCCTGCTGGCTTCCGATCTCATGTCCCACATAAGGCGTCTGGCGAATCCTGACAATGTGTGATCGACCGGTTTTCACCGTGACTTCCGAGGGAGAGCAGATGGCCTTTGGTGCGGCCCTGGCCAGAGCCATGGGCGATCGCCCTTTGCTGGTCTTCCTCTGGGGCGACCTGGGAACGGGCAAGACTACCCTGGTGCGGGGCTTCCTGCGGGGCAGAGGCTACTCGGGACCGGTGCGCAGCCCGACCTACACCTTGGTCGAACCTTATGAATTTGACGGTATCACGGTATTTCACCTGGATCTGTACCGCCTCTCGGATCCGGAAGAACTGGAGTTTCTGGGGGGCAGGGAAATTTTCGATGGAACGCAGCAGGTGCTGGTGGAGTGGCCGGAAAGGGGCCAGGGCTGGCTGCCTGCACCGGATTTGGAGCTGCATCTGCAGCACCGGGAGCAGGGAAGGGGGGGGGCGCTGAAAGCGCATACGCCTGCCGGCGTTTCAGTGTGCCGGGATCTGAACTGGTAGATACCTAAGCTCCAGCTTTAGAAAAATATCTTATGTCCACGAAATAGTTGGAAAAATATGGATTCCTGTGCTATTTTTTTAGCTGAATAGAGAGGGGAACCCGGTTTTTCAATCGTGATCATGAATACGCCACTATTAACCCGGCAACCAAGTATGTCGTCCTCAGCCGCCCTGTCTGCGCGGGTGGCAAGGCATCAACGCGCCGCTGTAGCCACCCTACAGCAAGTGTTGATAACGCAGTCCACCCGCGCAGACAGGGCGGCCTTTCCTTGTAATATCAATTTGTTAGGTGCTTCAAACAGAGCGCGTCTCAGCGTTGCAGCTTTTGACAAGGGCTTGCCATTGCCTGCAAGCCGCGCCTTGATACGCGCCCTGTTTGAAGCACTGAGGGCGATATACTTGGTCGCCGGGTTAATACTGAAAAAGACAGGCATGCTGGTATGCCTGCTGTGGTTATTGCTGCCGGCAATGGCTCTGGCGGACGCCCAGATTCACGGGGTGCGCATGTGGAATGCCCCGGATCATACGCGCCTGGTGTTTGATGTCAGCGAGCAGGTTCAGCATCACTTGTTTGCCCTGCACAACCCCCATCGGCTGGTCATCGATTTTGACAAATCGGTTCTCAAGACCCACCTCAAGGCGGATCAACTCAACAATCGCCATATTGCCGGCCTGCGTTATGCCCGCCAGCCGGATGGCAAGCTGCGCGTGGTGCTGGATCTTAAACAGTCGGTGCGTCCCCGCAGTTTCATGCTGCGTCCCAGCGGGCAGTATGGACACCGGCTGGTCATCGATCTGTATGATCGGGACGAGAAGCCCAAGGTGGTTCAGACAGTAAAGAAGACACCGGGGTCCGGCAGGGGCCGTGACGTGGTCATCGCCATCGATGCCGGACATGGCGGGGAAGATCCCGGCGCCCGGGGCAGGGTGCTCAAGTCCCGGGAAAAAGACATTACCCTGGCTATAGCGCGGCGTCTCAAGAAACTCATCGATGCCACGCCGGGCATGCGCGCTGTGCTTACGCGCAAAGGCGATTATTACGTGGGGCTGCGCAAGCGCATGAAGATTGCCCGGCGCCATCATGCGGATTTCTTCATTTCCATCCATGCCGATGCTTTCCGCAACAAGAAGGCCCGTGGCTCTTCGGTGTTCGTGTTGTCCAACCGGGGGGCGTCCAGTGAAGCGGCCCGCTGGCTGGCGAAGAAGGAAAATGCTTCAGACATGGTCGGTGGCGTGAGCCTGGACGACAAGGATGATGTGCTGGCCTCTGTGTTGCTGGATCTTGCCCAGACCGGCACCCAGGCTGCCAGTCTGCGTGCAGCACGCAGTGTGCATAGGGAGATGGGCCGTATCGGCAAACTGCACGGACACAAGGTGCAGAATGCCGGTTTCATGGTACTCAAATCGCCGGATATTCCCTCCATGCTGGTGGAAACCGGCTTTATTTCCAATCCCAGGGAAGAGCGCAATCTGGCCAGCGCTTCCTATCAGAAGAAAGTGGCCAAGGCGATATTCAAGGGGATACGGGAGTATTTTCGGACAGAGCCTCCCCTGGGGACCCGTTTGGCCATGGAAAAGCAGCAGAAGCACCAGCCAGCGGCAAAATATGTCATCAAGCGTGGTGATACCCTGTCGACTATCGCCCAGAGACATCGTGTCAGCATTGCCGATCTTCGTAGCGAAAACCGGATCAGCAATGACCATATCCGGGTAGGACAGGTGCTGAAGATTCCCAGTACCTGATGTCCTGCTATTCAGAACGACACGACCGTTCTGTTGCTATGCTTTCCTGCATTTCGTAAACTCTTCCCTCCAAAAGGAGAATTCTAAAGAGGTGGAGGTGTAGTAACAATGAAGAAAAGTAACAAACCCCTGGTAAGCCTGCTGATCGGCCTGGCATTGGCGGTATCGGTGCCAGTCATGGTACAGGCAGATGATCTGACGGATAAATGCGACCATTGTCATGGCAAGAACGGCAACAGCGAAGATGACAAGGTGCCCAGTATCGCGGGCTTTTCATCGGCGGTGATTGAAGATGCCATGGCTGCGTACAAGGATGAGGAGCGTCCTGCGGACAAGTACAAGCCCAAAGATGGCGAGGAGACCGATATGATCGCTATCGCCAAGAAACTGTCCGATGACGATGTGAAAAAGGCTGCAGCTCATTACGCCCAGCAAAAATTCATACCCCACAAGCAATCCTTCGACGCCGCTTTGGCAAAAAAGGGCGCCAAGGTACACAAGAAGCGTTGCGAGAAATGCCATTCCGACAACGGCTCCAATGCCGAGGATGATGCTGCGATTCTAGCCGGCCAGTGGAAAGGCTACCTGAAGCGCCAGTTCGATCTCATCGTTTCCGGCGAACGGGACGTGCCCAAGAAGATGAGGAAAAAGATCAAGAAACTCAAGGATGGCGATGTGGAAGCGCTGATCGAGTTCTATGCAAGTCAGCAGTAGGCTGAGCTTGTCCAAACCCGAATAACGCTGCTTCGGCAGCGTTTTTTTATTGGTGCGCAGTAGCGCATGACCCCGAACCCCGTCGGATTGAACCCGGAAATACCACCAGCCCGTTGAAACCGGTAAAGTGGTAATCTGAGTTCTTCCTGTGAGAGACAGACGTTTGATGAAAAAACAAGCTATTCTTGCGCTTGCCCTGATGGCTGCCGGACTGGTATCTGTTCGTTCAGAAGCCGCGGAAGTATCCCGTGCGGTTTTGCTGGGTTATACCTGTGCCGGTTGTCATGGCACCAACGGCAACAGTGAAGGGCCTGCCACGCCTTCTCTGGCGGGGGCTTCCAAGGATTATCTCATTGATGCCATGCAGGAGTACAAGTCGGGAGAACGCGCTTCCACCATCATGGGACGCATTGCCAGGGGGTACAGCAGGGAAGACATCGAGCAGCTTGCGGAGTTCTTTTCCAAGCAGAAATTTGTTCCTGCTCAAGGGCAGGAAGCCGATCCTGCGCTGGCCAAGAAGGGGGCCAGGCTGCATGACAAATACTGTGAGAAGTGCCATGCCGACGGTGGCACCTCGTCTGAAGACGATGCCGGCATCCTGGCTGGTCAGTGGACCCCTTACCTGCGGTACACCCTTGCCGATATGATGGCCGGCAAGAGCCATGCGCCCAAAAAGATGAAGAAGAGGCTGAAAAAGATGCACAAAAAGGCCGGTGATGCCGGTATCGAACACCTGATCCATTACTACGCCAGCAGAAAATAAGGGATACCTGGTATGAACTCACTAACGCGCAGAAGTTTTCTCCGGTTTGGGGGGCTGGCATCTGTTGCCGCTTTGGCGCCCGGTTTTGCTTCCTTCGCTATCGGTGGCGCCAGCAGAAAAGTGGTGGTCGTGGGGGGTGGCATTGGTGGCGCTACAGCGGCCAAATACCTGCGCCTGATGGATTCGTCCATCGAAGTGACACTCATCGAGGCCAACAAAGATTACTACACCTGCTTCATGAGCAACGAAGTGCTGGGAGGAGAGCGTTCCATAGATTCCATCCAATTCGATTACAGCGGCCTCAAGGCCCGTGGCGTGAACATCGTGCATGACAGGGTGACCGCCATCGATCCGGACAGGCGGGTGGTCAGGACCCGTGGCGGGCAGAGCTTTGGCTACGACCGCTGCATCGTTTCTCCCGGCGTGGATTTCCGCTGGGATGCCATTGAAGGCTATGACGCCCAGGTGGCAAAGAAGATTCCCCATGCCTGGAAGGCCGGTTCCCAGACCCGGATTCTGCGCAGGCAAATCGAAGCCATGCGCGATGGCGGCACCGTGCTCATTGCGCCGCCTGCCAACCCCTACCGTTGTCCCCCGGCGCCCTATGACCGGGTATCCCAGATTGCCTATTACCTTAAAAAGCACAAGCCCCGCTCCAAGATCATCATTCTCGATCCCAAAGACAGGTTCTCCAAGTTTGATCTTTTCCTGGACGGCTGGAAACGCTACTACGGCTATGGCACGGATGACAGCATGATCACCTGGGTCAGTGGCGCGGCGGGGGGCAGTATCGAGTCCCTGGATGTCAAGAACATGACCATACAGGCAGATGTGGAGTCCTTCAGGGGGGATGTGATCAACATTATCCCGCCCCAGAAGGCAGGCCGCATTGCCTTTCAGGCGGGACTGACCAACGAACAGGGTTGGTGCCCCATCGATTTCCGTAGCTTCGAATCCACCCTGCAACCAAAAATCCATGTGATCGGGGATTCCGCCCTGGCCAGCCCCATGCCCAAGGGGGGATACGTGGCCAACACGGCGGCGAAGGTCTGTGCAGCGGCCATTGTTGCCGATTTCAATGGCAGCAGGGCGCCCCAACCTTCGTGGATCAACAGCTGCTACAGCACTCTTGCGCCCGGCGATGCTATCTCTGCGGTCACCATCTATGCTTATAGGAACGGGCGGATCGTCAAGGTGGAAGGGTCCGGTGGCCTTACCCCCTTGAAGTTTGATGCTGCAATGCGCGCCCGGGAAGCGCAATACGCCCATTCCTGGTTCAACAATATCACCGCAGATGTTTTTGGCTGATGGGCTGAACAGGAAACAACCCGGTCTGGAGTTGTGTGGCAGAATAGCGCCATGACCCGCCGTATTCACGCCCTGCCTTCCCAGCTCGTCAACCAAATCGCCGCCGGCGAGGTGGTGGAACGCCCGGCTTCCGTGATCAAGGAACTGGTGGAAAACAGTCTTGATGCCGCTGCCCGGCAAGTAGACGTCGACGTGTTGCAGGGGGGAGTGAAGCGCATGCGGATCCGGGACGATGGGATGGGTATTGCCCGGGGTGATCTGGCCCTGGCTCTGGCCCGCCATGCCACATCCAAGGTGGCTTCCCTGGCCGATCTGGAAGGCATCACCAGCATGGGCTTCCGGGGCGAGGCTCTGCCCAGTATTGCTTCCGTGTCCCGCCTGACGCTCACCTCCCGGGAGCAGAATTCGGATCAGGCCTGGCAGATCGGCGGGGAAGCGGATGAACCCCAGCCTGCCGCCCATCCCCAAGGCACCACGGTGGAGGTGCGCGACCTGTTTTACAACACCCCGGCCCGGCGCAAATTCCTCAAGACCGAGAAGACTGAATTCCGTCATTTGGAGCAGGTGCTGCGTCGCCTGGCCCTGGCGCGTTTCGATGTGGGTTTCAAGCTGGCGCACAATGGCCGGCCGATATTCAGTGCCCGCCCGGCGGCCTCTCTGGTGGAAAGGGAAAAGCGGATTGCCGCGCTTCTGGGCCAGGCTTTCATCGACAACAGCCTGCGTTTCGAACACGAGGCGGCGGGCCTGCGCCTGTGGGGCTGGATCGGCCTGCCGGCCTTTTCCCGTTCTCAGGCGGATATGCAGCATTTCTTCGTCAATGGCCGCATGGTGCGGGACAAGCTGGTGAGCCACGCCATACGTCAGGCCTATCAGGATGTGCTCTATCATGGCCGCCATCCGGCCTTCCTGCTCTACCTGGAGTTGGATCCCCGCCTGGTGGACGTGAATGTGCACCCCACCAAGCACGAGGTGCGTTTTCGGGAAGGGCGGCTGGTGCATGATTTTCTGTTTCGCACCCTGCACCAGGTGCTGGCGGATGCCCGCCCGGAAGATGTTCTGCCTGACGCCCGACCCCCGGGGGCGGAGGCGCCACCGGCTTCGTCCCATCCAGGGGGGGCGCGACCGCCTGCCCGGGTGGGGGAGAAGGCAGCCGCCTACCAGCCGAGTTTTGCCTGGCAGTCTCCTGCAAGCCTGGGAGCTGACCGGGGCCAGGGGACGCTGCCCCCCATGCCTGCGCCGGATGAGGCCGCAGATGCGCCGCCCCTGGGTTACGCTCTGGCCCAACTGCATGGCGTTTATATCCTGGCTCAGAATCAGGAAGGCCTGGTCCTGGTGGATATGCATGCCGCCCATGAACGCATCACTTACGAGCGGATGAAACAGGCTGTGGAGGGGCAGGGCGTACGCAGCCAGCCCCTGCTGGTTCCGGTGTCGGTGAGAGTCAGCCCCCGGGAAGTGGAACTGGCCCTGGAAAACCGGGATCTCCTTGCCGAACTGGGAATGGAAGTGGATGCCCTGGGCAAGGACAGCCTGGTGGTGCGCGCCATGCCCACGCTGCTGGAAGGGGCCGATGCCGAAGGGCTGATGCGTGATCTGCTGGCCGATCTGGTCACCCATGGCAGCAGTGAGCGTCTGCGCGAAGCCATGAACGAAGTCCTGTCCACCATGGCCTGCCATGGCAGTGTGCGTGCCAACCGGCGTCTGGCCCTGGAGGAGATGAATGCCCTGCTCCGGGATATCGAAAGCACCGAGCGCAGTGGCCAGTGCAACCATGGCCGCCCCACCTGGACCCGGATGTCCATGGCCGAACTGGACAAGCTGTTTCTGCGGGGGCGCTGATGACGGAGCATCTGCCTCCCGCCATCTTTGTCATGGGACCCACGGCAGCCGGCAAGACCGACCTGGCCGTAGAATTGGCCGCCGAACTGCCCGTGGATCTTATCAGTGTGGATTCCGCACTGGTGTACCGGGGCATGAATATTGGCACAGCCAAGCCTGAACCTGAGCTCCTGCGCCGGGTGCCTCACGCCCTGGTAGATATCTGTGAACCGGAAGATACCTATTCTGCAGCGCGTTTTCGCGAAGACGCCCTGGCAGAAATGAAAAAAATCACGAAAAAGGGACGAATTCCCTTGCTTGTGGGGGGGACCATGCTGTATTTTCGCGCCCTCGAACACGGGCTGTCGGAATTGCCCCCTTCGGATCCCCAGGTGCGGCAACGCCTGCAGCAGGGTTTGAATGCAGAAGGTCTGGGCGCTTTGCATGCCCGGCTGGAGAAACTGGACCCCGTGGCAGCCGGACGCATTCACGCCAACGATCCCCAGCGGATTCTGCGCGCTCTGGAAGTCATCGAACTCAGCGGTCTGCCCCTGTCGCGGCTGCAGGCGCAGAACCCGGGCAGCCGGCTGCCTTACCGGGTGATCAAACTGATTCGCGCCCCCCGGGAACGGGCGGTGCTGCATGAACGCATACAGCGGCGTTTCGACGCCATGCTGGAACTCGGCTTCGAGGATGAGGTAAGAAGGCTCATGGCGCGGCCCGGCTTCTCCGAGGAACTGCCTTCCATGCGGGCGGTCGGTTACCGGCAGATGATCGACTATCTGCAGGGCAGGCTGAAATGGGAAGAGATGCGTGAAAGGGGAATCATTGCCACCCGGCAGCTGGCGAAACGCCAATTTACCTGGCTGCGCCGCGAACTTGACGCAAAATGGTTGGGTGAAGCGCAGGGTGATTCTCTTCAAGAGTCTCTGGAACTTATTGAAAAATATGGGTTTAACTGAGTGTTTTGGGTCAATGCCCCGGTATTCGTCAAGGACATTGTTCCCATCACTCCATGTGTTATATTAGAGATAGGATAAGTATTACAAATGACAAAAGCTTTTGGCGCAGCAAAACCTGACCGAGGAAACCTCGCCACGTTTTTCATCTGCCCGGAACAACGTCTGATTCGCCGGGCACCCGCATGATGTTCCCGCAGAATTCAGGTAAACAATAACTACCGGCCACTCTTGCGGCCCTGTCAGATAATTACAAGATTGAAAGGAGAAAAACAACATGTCAAAAGGGCAATCTCTCCAGGACCCTTTCCTTAATGCTTTGCGTAAGGAGCGTATTCCCGTTTCCATTTTCCTGGTCAATGGCATCAAACTGCAGGGTACCATTGACTCTTTCGACCAATTTGTCGTATTGCTCAAGAACACCGTCAGCCAGATGGTTTACAAGCATGCGATTTCTACTGTCGTGCCGGCACGCAATGTGCGCCTGTCCCCATCCCAGGATACGGATCAGACTGATCCCGGCAATCTTTGATATTTCTTCTCATCCACCTGCATGATGATGTCGCAAAAGCCCTTTCCAGGGCTTTTGCGACTTGGAACCGGAAATCTGCGATTTTCCGGTTCCGCCATTTTCAGTGGACTGCAGTCATGGAAAATGGCACTGCGTCCTTGCCCTTGCATCGTGGAGGCAGAGGGAGTTCCACTGTTTTCTGATGTTTGAACGTCCCCAGGCCGGTGAGACGGCTGTTCTTGTGCATGTGTCTCAACAGGGCGCTGCCGATCCCGACGAGCTGCAGGAGTTCCGTGAGCTGGCCGAATCTGCCGGCGCTCAGGTTGCGGAAATGGTTACCGGTGTGCGTCGCAGCCCTGATCCCCGCTATTTCGTGGGCCGGGGCAAGGCAGAGGAAGTTCATGCCATCGTAGAGTCTGTAGAAGCCGAACTGGTGATCTTCGATCATGCCCTGTCTCCCAGCCAGGAACGGAACCTGGAAGCCCTGTTTCAATGCCGGGTGTTGGATCGCTCCGGCCTGATTCTGGATATCTTTGCCCAGCGCGCCCGCTCCTTTGAAGGCAAGCTGCAGGTGGAACTGGCCCAGCTGCGTCACCTGTCCACCCGCCTGGTAAGGGGCTGGACCCACCTGGAGCGGCAGAAGGGCGGTATCGGCCTGCGCGGGCCGGGAGAGACCCAGCTGGAGACGGACCGCCGTCTGCTCAACCAGCGCATCGACCAGATCCGCCGCCGCCTGTCCAAGGTGGACAGCCAGCGGGACCAGGGACGCAAGGCCCGACGCCGCGCCGAAGTGCCCACGGTTTCCCTGGTGGGCTATACCAATGCTGGCAAATCCACCCTGTTCAACTGCCTTACCCACGCGCATGTTTATGCCAGGGATCAGCTCTTTGCCACTCTGGACCCCACCTTGCGGCGTCTCAAGCTGCCGGAAGGAGAGAATCTGGTGCTGGCGGATACCGTAGGTTTTATCTCCAAGCTGCCTCACGAGCTGGTCGCGGCTTTCAAGTCCACCTTGCAGGAAACCGTGGAGGCCTCATTGCTGCTGCATGTCATCGATGCCGCCAGCCATTGCCGGGCGGACAATATGGCGGAAGTCGAGGATGTGTTGCAGCAGATTGGCGCCCATGAAGTGCCGCGTATCGATGTGTACAACAAGATTGATCTTCTGGACGATGTCCCGCCCCATGTGGACAGAAACGAGGAAGGTCTGGTGACCCGGGTCTGGTGCTCGGCGGTGACTGGCCAAGGGCTGGATCTGCTGGTGGACGCTTTGCAGGAACGGTTTCACCAGGCCCATGTACGCCGGCGTGTGCACCTGGAAGCGGGTGACGGGCGTTTGCGCGCTCTGTTGCATGAGAAATCCCATGTGTTGCAGATCCAGGACCTGGAAGATGGTGGCTGCGAGATGGAGATCGAGCTTACAGTCACCGATTTCCAGCGCCTGATGAAAAAAGAACCTGAGTTGGCGGACAAGCTACTGAATGTCTGAGTGTATTCACATGAAAATGCGACTAAGCCATTGCATTCAGGGTGACGCAGCTTTACGCCATGACCGTAGGTTGGGCTTCAGCCCGACAACAGCGGCCGCGCCGGAGTAATGTCGGACTGAAGTCCGACCTACAGATGTGGGTTAATAATATCCCGAAACATGGCAGGGATGCCTTCGTGTTACTTTTTCCCGAACTTGGTACAATCAGCTCTTCCACCGCTCAGGCAGCAGCCTGAACGGCAACAGACCAACAGACTGGAGTGACACATGGCCTGGAATGAACCAGGTGGCGATGATAAAGACCCTTGGAGTGGCAAGGGGAAAGATCAAGGGCCGCCGGATCTCGATGAAGTTGTTAAAAATCTGCAAAAGAAGATGGGCGGCCTGTTCGGTGGCAAGGGCGGCGGCCGTTCCTTTGGTGGCAAAGGTGGACCCCGCAGCAGCAAGCTGGTTGTCGCTTTGATAGTCATTGTGATTCTGGTACTGCTGGGCATCAAAGGTTTCTACATCGTGCAGCCCGCTGAGCGGGCCGTGGTGCAGCGCTTTGGCGCTTTTCACTCGGTGACCACGCCGGGACCGCATTTCCTGATTCCGTTCATGGACACCAAGACCATCATCAACGTGGATCAGGTGAACAAGTTCGGCCATCGGGCGCAGATGCTCACCAAGGATGAAAATATCGTTGATGTGACCCTGACGGTGCAGTTCCGCGTCCAGGATGCGGCCAATTTCCTGTTTCAGGATGCCGATCCGGTGAAGACCATCTACAGCGCCGTAGAATCCGCCCTGCGCGAGGTGACTGGCAAGAGCAGCCTGGATGAGATCATCACCCAGAACCGCTCCGCCGTGGCCGCCATGGTCAAGCAGAACACTCAGGAACTGCTCAACACCTACAAGACCGGCCTGGTGGTGACCAACGTCAACATTCAGGACGCCAATCCCCCGGAAGAGGTCAAGGAAGCCTTTGATGACGCCACCCGCGCCATGGCGGACAAGGAACGCGTTCAGAACCAGGCGGATGCCTACGCCAATGACATCGTGCCCCGCGCCCGGGGCGCTGCAGCCCGGCAGGTCGAGGATGCCAAGGCCTACGCCTTCAAGGTGGTGTCTGAAGCTCAGGGTGAAACCAAGCGTTTCCTGGCGCTTCTGGGTGAATACCAGAAAGCGCCGGAAGTCACCCGTGAGCGCCTCTACCTGGATACCATGCAGCAGGTGCTGGCCGATACGGGTAAAGTATTGCTGGACGTGAAAGAAGGCAGTAACACTTTGACTTATCTGCCCCTGGACAAACTGATGCAGCCGGGGTCTCGCGCGTCCCTGCCCGCAACCCAGCTGCCCGGTTACGAAAGCCTGGAAGCCGAATCCGCTTCCCGCAAGCTGAAGGATGCGCGCGACCGTCGCCAGGAAGTGGCGCGGGACCGTGAACGCGCCAGGAGGAACCGCTGATGAACTCTCCAAAGATGATGTTTGCCGCCGTGGTGGCCATAGTGCTGCTGATTCTGGCTTCCATGTCACTGTTCGTGGTCAAGGAAAACGAAACCGCCCTGCTGCTGCGTCTGGGCAAGATCGTGGATTCCGACTTCAAGCCCGGTCTGCATGTGAAAATGCCGGTGATCCAGACCGTACAGCGTTTCGACAAACGCTTGCAGACCCTGGACGCCAAGCCCGAGCATTTTCTCACCAGTGAGAAGAAGTTCGTGGTGGTGGATTCCTATATCAAGTGGCGCATCGATGACACGGCCCAGTATTACCGCTCCACCCGGGGCGACATGATGACCACCTCGCGCCTGCTGGGTGAGCGCATCAATGCCGCTTTGCGGGATGAGTTCGGCAAGCGCACCATATCCGAAGTGGTGTCCGGCGAGCGCACCCAGATCATGGATGAACTTACCCGGCGCGCCGATGAAAGTTCCAGTGATCTGGGCGTTGAAATCGTGGACGTGCGCATCAAGCGTATCGACTTCCCCCCGGAGATCAGCAACCGGGTCTATGAGCGTATGCGCACCGAGCGTGAGCGCGTGGCCCGCGAACTGCGTGCTCAGGGGGCGGAAGCTGCGGAGCGCATCCGCGCCGAGGCGGACCGGCAGAAGACCGAGATCCTGGCCCAGGCCTACCGTGAATCCGAAGAGATCCGGGGCAAAGGCGACGCGGAAGCGTCCGGCATCTATGCCAAGGCCTTTTCCACGGATGCCGGTTTCTACAGCTTCTGGCGCAGCCTGAAGGCCTATCGCAAGGTGTTTTCCACCGGCTCCAACATGATGGTGCTGGATCCGGATTCGCCTTTCTTCCGCTATTTCAAGGGTAGTGCTGGCCAATAGGCGTCAGTTTTGGGAAAATACAGCATTCAGCCGGGGCTTGCCCCGGCTTTTTAGGGAACCTCTGATTGAATCTGGCGCGAGCAGATTGGGGTGAAAAATCGTTCAGTTCAAGGCGCAAACCGTGCGTAATAGCAAGCTATTGCGAAGGTTTGCAACGCAGAAATGGACGATTTTGCGCCGCAAGATGCCGTGTCACGATTTGATCAGAGGTTCCTTAGGTAACTGGAGTAGAAAATGGCATGGCAGGATTTGTGGGCGGCTTTCGCCCTGATGCTGGTCCTGGAAGGCATACTGCCGTTTTTGAATCCCGGGCGTTTCCGTAACATGTTGCGCATCCTGGATGAGATGAACGACGCCCTGGTGCGCCGTATTGGCCTGGTGAGCATGCTTGCCGGCCTGGGTTTGCTGTATCTGGTGAGATCATGAGTTCACACAAACATTGGCTTCTTCCCGAGGGCATAGACGAGTTGCTGCCGGAACAGGCCGCGCGCCTGGAAGCCCTGCGCCGCCGCCTCCTCGACCAGTTTGGCTCCTGGGGTTACGAACTGGTGATCACGCCTTTTGTCGAGTACCTGGATTCCCTGCTGACCGGCGCCGGCAAGGATCTGGAGCATCAGACTTTCAAGATGACCGATCCCATCAGCGGCCGCTTGCTGGGCATACGCGCAGACATCACGCCCCAGGCAGCGCGTATCGATGCCCACCAGCTGTGCTGCGAGGAACCCAATCGCCTGTGCTATATCGGCAGCGTGTTCCGCACCCATGGTGACGGGTTTTCCACCAGCCGCAGTCCCTTGCAGATTGGCGCCGAGCTGTATGGCCACAGCGGGGTGGAGAGCGATGTCGAGATTCTCTGCCTGATGATGGCCACCCTGGAGATGGCCGGTGTGGAGCAGGTTTTCCTGGATCTCGGTCATGTGGGTATTTTCCAGGGCCTGGCCCGCCAGGCCGATTTGGATAGTGAACAGGAAAATGCCTTGTTCGCCGCTTTGCAGCGCAAAGCCGTCCCCGAGATCCATGGCTTGGTAGAAGGTTTCGGCTTGGACGCCGGGCTGGCGGACATGTTTATCGATCTGGCCGCCCTCAACGGCAAGGCGCAGGTTTTGACCCTCGCCCGGGAAAAGCTGGCTGGAGCAGATGCCAGCGTGCATGCCGCCATCGATTACCTGGAGCAGGCCGGTCAGCGCCTGCAGGCCTGCCTGCCGGAGCTGCCCGTGCATTACGATCTGGCGGAACTGCGCGGTTACCAGTACCAGACGGGCCTGGTGTTTGCCGCTTTCGTGCCGGGTTCCGGCAAGGAAATTGCCCGGGGTGGCCGTTACGACGATGTGGGAGAGAAATTCGGACGCTCCCGCCCGGCCACGGGTTTCAGCGCAGACCTAAAAACCATCATGCGCTTTGGCAAAGCAGCAGCGTTAGAACGCAAACAGCGCATTGTCGCGCCTGCCGATGGGGATGCGGATCTGGAACAAAAGATTGCCGAACTGCGCAGCCAGGGCAGGGTGGTGATCCGTCACCTGCCGGGACAGCAGGGCGATGCCGCGGCCATGGGCTGCGATGCCGAGCTGGTGTGCAAGGATGGCGAGTGGCAGGTTCAGGCTATGACAGGCGATTAGAGACGATGAATAGACGCTCGCCTGTAGGTTGGACTTCAGTCTGACACACAACGGTGGATTGTCGGGCTAAAGCCCGACCTACAGTCATAACGTGGCTTCGCGCTATGATGCATTAAGACAACAACATACACAGAGACACAAACAGATGGGCAAGAACGTAGTAGTCATAGGCACCCAGTGGGGTGATGAAGGCAAGGGCAAGATCGTGGATCTGCTCACGGACAAGGCAGATGCGGTGGTGCGTTTCCAGGGTGGCCACAACGCCGGCCACACCCTGGTCATCGACGGCAAAGAAACCATCCTGCACCTGATTCCCTCCGGCGTGCTGCGCGAAAGCGTGCGCTGCCTCATCGGCAACGGCGTGGTGCTGTCTCCCGAAGCCGTGCTCAAGGAGCTTGACGATCTGGAGGCCGCGGGCGTTGATGTACGCTCGCGCCTCGGCATCAGCGAATCCTGTACCCTGATACTCCCCTACCACATTGCCCTGGACCAGGCCCGGGAGATCGCCCGGGGCAAGAAAGCCATTGGCACCACGGGCCGGGGCATAGGTCCCGCCTATGAAGATAAAGTATCCCGCCGCGGCATCCGCCTGGGTGAGATGATGGACGAAGGTCATTTCCGCGAGCGTCTCAAGGAGGTCATGGAATACCACAACTTCGCCCTGGAGCACTATTTCAAGCAGCCGGTGGTGGACTACCAGAAAGTGCTGGACGAGTGCCTAGCCCAGGCGGACAAACTTCGCGATCTGGTGGAAGACGTGCCCGGCACCCTGCACCGCATGCGTAAAGAGGGCAAGAGCGTCATGTACGAAGGCGCACAAGGCGCCCTGCTGGATATCGATCACGGCACCTATCCCTATGTGACTTCATCCAACACCACTGCCGGTGGCGCCGCTGCTGGCACCGGCACCGGTCCCCGGGAGCTGGATTACATCGTGGGTATCGTCAAGGCCTACACCACCCGGGTAGGCGCCGGTCCTTTCCCCACGGAGCTGTTCGATAAGGATGGCCCCGGCAACCACATGGGGGTGAAGGGACATGAGTTCGGCGCCACCACCGGGCGCAAGCGCCGTTGCGGCTGGCTGGACACCGTGGCCCTGCGCCGCTCCCTGGCCATCAACTCGGTTTCCGGCCTGTGCATCACCAAGCTGGACGTGCTGGATGGCATGGAGACCCTGAAGATCTGTGTGGCCTATGATTTCGATGGTGAGCAAGTGGATATTCCCCCGGCAGGCGCCGACGCTTTCGAGCGCTGCAAACCCGTATACATTGAAATGCCGGGCTGGAGTGGCAGCACCCGGGGCGCCGACAGCTTCGAGGAGTTGCCGGAGAACGCCCAAGCCTACCTGAAGAAGATCGAGGAACTGTGCGAGACACCCATACACATCATCTCCACCGGCCCGGACCGGGAAGAGACCCTGGTGCTGCAGCACCCCTTCGATTGATTTCTGCGGCCAGGGAACAGCGGGCTGGATGGCGGAGCTGAGCCATGCCTCCAGCAAAGAAAAAGGCGGTACGCAAAAAGAAGGTGGCGGCCAGGAAAAAGGTCGTACGCCGCAAGCCTGCGGCCACCCGTAAGAGGAAAAAGGCTTCCCGCAAGGGCTTTCCCTGGTTCAAGTGGTTCCTTGGCCTCAGCCTCATGGGAATTTTGGCCCTGGGTGCCTATTCCTTGTACCTGTCCCAGATCGTACGGGTCAAGTTCGAAGGCAAGCGCTGGGCCATCCCCGCCCGGGTCTGGCCGGGCGACCCCGGCGACGCCGACCGCACCGGGTGCACCGCCGTTGTCGACCCCGGCGCCGACCCCCACACCGACCGCGCCGACACAGCCCGTCGCCGCCCCCACCACCTCACCCCCCCCAACGCGCCCGCTGACCCTGTCGCC
>JALWRH010000027.1:0-10201 GCA_026994195.1 Sedimenticola sp.
ATATGGGCGATCTGCAGGTTGTCGATGGCGGTGACCACGCCATCGCGGGGCGCCTGCACCTGGTATTGCAATGGCGCGGGCCGGGGCTTGAGGGGATGGGCTCCCTGGGCGTTGATGATGTCCTGCATCTTCTGCCAGGCGCGGCCGGATTCGAGCAGATCCCGGGCCAGACGGTATCCCTGGCCACCCCGCACATCGGGGTCGAACTCCAGGATGCGCCCGGCCAGTTGCAGGGCTTTTTCCTTCAGGTCGATGGGGGCGTGAGGGTCGTTTTGCAGCACCTGCAGTACGTCCCGGGCTTCCAGGGCAGGTCCTACACCATTGCCAATGGGCTGGCGGCCATCCGTAAGCACAACTTCCAGATTCAGTCCGCTCCGGTCACCCACATATTCGAACAGCTTGCGCAGGCGCAGGGCTTCGGCCTGAGTATGCACTTTGGCGCTGGGTCCCACAGGAATATCGATGAGCAGATGGGTGGAACCAGCAGCAATCTTTTTCGACAGGATGGATGCGATCATCTGGCCCTTGGAGTCCAGGGACAGGGGCCGTTCCACGGAAATGAGAATGTCATCCACCGGGGACAGGCGCGCAGTCCCGCCCCAGGCAATGAAGCCACGCTGTTGCTGGACGATACTCCGCAATTCATCCGGTGACAGGTTGACCTTGCACAGAACTTCCATGGTGTCAGCGGTCCCGGCGGGAGAAGTGATGGCCCGACTGGATGTCTTGGGCATGAGCATGCCATGCGCGGCGACAATGGGCACGATGAGCATGGTGGTGCGATTGCCGGGAATGCCACCGATGCAATGCTTGTCCACCACTAGGGACTCTCCCCAGTCCAGGCGCTCCCCGGTATCCACCATGGCCTCGGTGAGAAACAGCATTTCATCCCGCTCCATCCCGGATTCGGCGCAGGCCACCAGGAAAGCGGCGATCTCGATCTTTGAATAGCGATTGTTGACGATGTCCTGGCAGATGTGCAGGAACTCGGGACGATTCAGGGGTTCTCCGGCGATCTTGCGGTGCACGGCTTCCAGAGACTGGGGAGGCGTGGCATGGTCGATGAACACGGCCGTGCCTTCAGCCACATCCAGCTGGGCAAAGGTTTGTTCGCTCAGACCCAGCTCATCCGGGGCCAGGCAGTTCTCGTCGTCCACGATGTTCAGTACCGCGACCACCGGCTGCCGTTCCGGTCCGTCGCGCACTTCGATCTTGTTGAGCGCCTGAAAACCTTCACTATGATACAAAGGGCAGGCGCGGTGTAGATAGGCCACGTTTTCCTTATAGGTGTCGATGGCGACTTTGCGCAGTTTCAGTGGGGTCATGCCGTTCATTCTACAGCAAGTTTTGGCCATGCAGGGCACAAGGCCGTAGGTCGGACTTCAGTCCGACAATTCCCGTTGTGGCAGCTGTTGTCGGGCTGAAGCCCGACCTACAATGAAGGCCCGCAGCCACAATAGAATGACGGCACACCCAGCTGTCCAAATGTCATTGAAGTTCACGGTCGTCCAGAGGATACTTTGTTTGATTAGGGTTTTTCCAAAAGAAAGGTAAACTCATGTTTCAGTTCATTCCCGTTACAGAAGGCAGAATCATTGCGGTAAAGGCAACCGGCAAGCTGACGGATGCAGACTATCAGCAGTTTCTACCCCAACTGGAAGCGCTCATCCAGGAGAATCGGCCCCTATCCCTGCTGCTGGAACTGGAAGACTTTCATGGCTGGGAACCCAAAGCGGCCTGGGACGATTTCCGATTTGGTATGGCGCATGACAAGGATTTCAAACGCATTGCCATCGTCGGGGAAAAGACCTGGCACAAATGGATGACCCGGCTGGGCAATGCCTTTACCGATGCCAGCGTACGGTTTTTCACCCGCAGCCAGTTGCAGGAAGCCTGGGACTGGTTGCGCGATGGCCATGCCGGTGAGCCCAGGGGGGCAGGGCAGGAAGCCGAAAGCAAGGGGAATTCACCCCAATGGCGGCATATTCTGGTCGCCATGGATTTTTCTCTCCATTCCCGGCGGGCATTGGATCGGGCGGTGGAGCTGTGCCGCTGCCATGATGCCCGCCTTACCCTGATTCATGCCGTGGAAATGACCGGCATACCCCTGCTGGACTACGATATCCTGCCGGCGGACCCCGTAGAGTTTATCGAGCTGGATCAGCAACGCTTTGATCAATCAGCAGAGGAGCTCAGAAAGCTGGCTGACAGCCTGGATCTTGAAAATATTCAGACCCAGGTCATGTGGGGTACGCCCAAGTCAGCCGTGCTTTCTTATGCGGAAGCCCAGAACGTGGACCTTATTGTCTGCGGTTCCCATGGCCGGCACGGTGTGGCGAAGTTACTGGGTTCCACGGCGGCATCCATTGCCAACAGCGCCAGAACAGATGTGCTGTTAGTCAGGGAAAAGGGCAGTTCATGACAAGTTTTTCCACAATGCTGCGCATCGGCATCTGGATAGTGCTGTTGGGAGGAGGGATCGCAGCAGGCAGATGGCTGGATACACGCTGGTTCAGCAGTCTCTGGGTCAATCCGGCCTGGCATATGGCGAGTTTGGTAATGGGGGCGGCGTTGCTCTGGCTGGTGGTTCTCGCCAGCCGCAATACCGGACGTACCTTGAGCGCCTACGGACGGGAAGGGGATCTGCCGCGCCTGGAAACCAACCGCCTGGTAACTACTGGTGTATATTCTTGCATGCGACACCCCATGCATTTTGCGCTGCTGTTTCTGCCTCTGGCCCTGGCGCTGATCATTGGCTCACCCGGCTTCGTGTTCGTTGTTGCCCCCTTAGAGATTCTGTTCATGCTGTTTATGATAGCCACTCTGGAAGAAGCCGAGGTAAAGCACAAGTTTGGTGAGGCCTACAGCGCATACCGCCAGCAGGTGCCAGCTTTCAGCCTGAAACCTTCTTGTCTGAAAATACTGTTTGGTGGTACAGCTGATACTGCCACAGGGAAAGATCATGTATAAATCATCTGCGGACAAACCTATTGGTTTCTGGTCGGCAGTCTCTATGGGCATAGGCGCCATGGTGGGGGCAGGGATCTTTGCCCTGCTGGGGGAGGCCAGCGCCATTTCCGGCAGCGCGGTGTACATCTCCTTCATCATCGGTGGCATCATTGCCCTGTTCAGCGGCTATTCCCTGGGCAAGCTGGGAGCGCGGTATCCGTCTGCAGGCGGAATCGTGGAGTACCTGGCCCAGGCATGGGGTACGGGATTTTTCACCGGCGCTATGAGTATCATGCTCTACCTGGCGGCGGTGGTCTCCCTGAGCCTGATCGCCAAGGCGTTTGGCAACTATGCCTTCACCTTTTTCCCCAAAGGTACATCCCCTCTGTGGCACCATGCGCTTTCCGTAGGCATCGTGGTGCTGTTCGTGGTCATCAACCTGCGTGGCGCCAAGGATGTGGCGATTTGGGAAAGGCTGACCGTCGCTTTGAAATTCTCCGTGCTTACCGGCCTGGCCGTTGCAGGCATTGTCTATCTCAAGCCGGAGTTGCTGTCACCTTCATTGTATCCGCCGACGAAAGATATCTTCTTCAGCTTGTCCATCACCTTTTTTGCCTATGAAGGCTTTCGTGTCATCACCAACACGGCAGAGGACATGCCCAATCCGGCACGCACCTTGCCCAGAGCCATGACAGCTTCCATTCTGCTGGTGATGCTGCTGTATGTGGCGGTGTCTTTTGCCGTGTTTGGCAACCTTCCCACGGACAAGGTCATTGCCTCCCGGGACTACGCCCTGGCAGAAGCAGCGCTGCCGATCTTCGGCCACCTGGGATTCGTGGTCGTGGCAGTAGCGGCACTGGTGTCCACGGCATCGTCCATCAACGCCAATCTCTATGCCGTGACCAACGTCACCTATCAGCTTGCCAAGGACGGAGAACTGCCTGCGGCTTTTGGACAGCCCATTGGACACAGCCGGGAAGGGCTGGTGATCAGCGGTATTCTGGTTATTGTACTTTCCCTGTTATTCGATCTGTCGCAGATAGCCTCTATCGGCTCCATTTCCATACTGTTTGTACACGCAGTTACCCATCTGGGGCATTTGCGTCTGACTGCGGAAACCGGAGCCTCGCGGATCCTGGTGGCGCTGGCAGCCTTGCTGTCGCTGCTGGCCATGGGGCTGGCACTGGTCTACGTGAGCCAGCGTGCCGGAAACGTGGTGCAGGTATTGGCAGGATTTGTATTTATTGCAGCAGCAACAGAACTGCTCTTGCAGAAAATCAACAATCGCCGGGTACGGCCCCGGATCGTTTCATGACCTTTTTTTACGCAACCCCCTACGGCTGAACAGGAGTTCAGCAATAACCACCACGGCATAAATTGCACCGATCCAATAAAGACTTTTGGGCGAGGAGCGCCAAAGGTAAATCAAAAGGGTGCCCCAGGAAGCCAGAGACAGGACAAGGCCCAGCAAAGGCGTCCAGGGGTTGCCGGGAACGGTTTTACGCAAGTGCCAGGCAGACAGGTTGATGGCTGCAAATATGAGCAGGAAAGTCGAACTGGCAAAAGAGGAAATGATCGTCAGGTTGGCAAGATTCACGAACGCCAGGGTACAGGCCGTGATGGCGATGAGGCTTACCCAGGGGATGTTGTTCTGCTTGCGCCGGAAACCGAACACGGCGGGCAGGGCATCTTCCGTGGCCATGACCATGCCCAGGCGAGCAGTGCCAAACATGGTGGCGTTGATGGCCGAAGCCGTAGAGAACAGGGCCGCCAGTCCAATAAGCAGAAAACCGGCTTCCCCGAGGAAAGGCCTGGCCGCTTCAGCCAGAGCATACTCACCGTACTTCTTGATCTCCTCCGGCAGCAGATTGCCTACCGCCACCAGGGCCACCAGTACATAGATGAACAGGGTGATGCCTATAGACCAGATGATGCCCCGGTGCAGATTCCGTTGCGGATTGTCCATCTCATTCACGGCATTGGGTATGAGTTCAAAGCCTTCATAGGCTACAAAAATGAGGGCCGCCCCCATGACCACGCCCAGGCCACCCTGGTTGAACACGGGCAACAGATGATCGCTTTTGACATAGAACAGTCCGATGACGGCAAACAATCCCAGGATCAGCACCTTGACGGTCACGATGATCAGTTCACTGGTGCCGCTGGCTTTCACGCCGTAAAGATTCACGCCGAGAAATGACAGCAGCACCAGGGATTCCAGGAAATGATGCATGGCCGGGTTCTGCCCGTTGTTGTCTCCCAGCATGGCCGCGCCATACACGCCAAAAGTATAGGCATAGAGGGCCATGGTACCGACATATCCCACCAACAACAGCCAACCGCCCATTCCGGCAATATGCGGGCTGCGGAAAGCTTTTTCCAGATAGGTGAAACTACCGCCGTCGGACTGATAATGCAGACCCAGGCGGGCATAGGAAAGGCCGGTCAGCAGGGCGATGATGCCTCCCAGCGCGAAGGCTATAGGCGCTGCATGTCCTGCCTGGGCAATGGCCAGACCAAGAACCGAAAAAATACCGCCTCCCACCATGCCGCCAACACCCATGGCGATGACTTCCTTGAGACTGAGTTTTTCGTTGATCTGTTGGCTCATATTGTCTGGTGCGGTGAATGGGTAATCAGTGCTTGCGCGTGGAAGTATACGCGCAATCCATGATTTAACCATCTTTGCAATGGCTGAGCAGGGTAAAAGGGATGGGGAGACAAACGAATTGACGAACTTACTGGGAGACCAAGAATTATTTCCTCATTATATTATTTAACATAATATACATTATGCGCAATATGCAATTCGGGGTTTTGGGGCAGGATATGCCAAATTGGACGTACAACATAAGTGCTAAAGTTTTCCATAACATCCCCTAAAAATTCACAACAACCGCTAAAGTGCGTGTCCATGGGTTTTTCTAGGGAATCGCCCTCATTACAAATGATTTTTCAGGTTTAGATAAGGCTGGGTATCATTTTTTTCAAAAGGCGTTTAGAGCCTCATACAGGCGCTCTGGATGGGCATGGACTTCTGAAATTGCGTTATCAGGAGAACACATTTTATAGTAATTACTTAAATTATTCATCTAAGTTATTGTTTTATTAGTTTTGTTCGGAGGCGTTTGATGCTCTTTATGAAGAATATCTTTTGTAGAAGCGAGTTCCAGTTCTACTCGAGCTAAGGCGCTTATCTTTTTTCAAGCCTTTCTTGTGCGTCCGTTTCTCTTTTCAAGCTGACTTCTAGCTGGGATTTCAGGACAGCATTCTCCTGTTGGAGAGCATGGGCTGATTTCTCGAGTTCGCCCAGGCTGTTCAGCTTGTCTTCCATGACGGCAATGCACTTGTTGGCTTCTTTTAACTGTTCACTAGCTGGGCTTTGTCTTTCTCTACTTGCCACACTAATTCACGGCTTTTATCCAATTTCGTTGGCAGAGATAAATAAGTCAAGATCTGGCTTCGGATGCCCCCTTTTGGGAGCAATACGAGCATTAATCCGTTAAAATAACATTATTACGGATTATATTTGGCTTACCCTACTACCCGGAGACTTCCATGGCGAAATCAGGCCAGGCACGTGTACCGACACCGGCGCAGCAAAGATACCTCTTCCAGGTTATCCAGCAGCACCGACATCCAGAGAAGAATACCGCGATAATGCAGATCAGTTTCAAACTGGGCCTGCGTGCCCAGGAGATCGCCCTGCTACAGGTCAAGGAAGTAGCGCGGCTCAACACCCGCGGCGATGACTTTCAATTGCTCGAGGTTATGTCGTTGCCAGCCGCTTACACCAAAGGCGCCGATGCCATGAAGCGTTCAAAGAGCCGCTATCGGCGCCGAACGGTCAGTTTTGACATTGAGGCATTCAACCAACTGATCCGCCAGGTCGAGGCCATGGCCAAGGCTGGTGCCAAGATCAATCCAGCGGATTTCTATCCGCCGGTGAAGAAACATAAAGGCCGCTCCCGGGATCTCCCTCTCGTCGATCCGGATCTACGCGAGGCACTTGAGCAGTACCTTATAGTAAGGATCGAAAAACAAAGGTCGCTTAAACCTTCCGACCCGTTATTTGTCACGCAAAAAGGTGGTCCTTACTCGCCCAATACCCTGCAGGAACACATGGCCCTGATGCTGCGTGGCTGGGCGGGTATCGAGAAAGCCAGCTCCCACAGTGGGCGGCGCTCGGTAATAACCAACGTAATCCACAAGCAGAAGAAGTCAGTCAAGGTTGCACAGAAGATCGCTGGACATGTGAATCCGTCCACAACCTTAATCTATGAAGAGCCCCCAGAAGAACAGATCAGTGATGCGCTGAAATCGCTTTGAACAAGTCGACCAGCAGATCAGATTTGCACTCGTGTAAGTGAGCATCACTTTGTCAATGATCGTGAGAATCTGACCGTAGGGGATGTCGGGTATCTATGTATGTCAACGAAATTGCCCCTTCTGAATTACGCTCTAGTTAGATGATTATCTTCTAACTCCTTAATATTATTTGATATCAAGTGCCATATTACTGTTTATAATCAATATTATCATAAGTAATAATCGTTACAATAGTCCGGGTAAGGATAACAATGTTTCAGGCAGAAGCACCAAGTTCATGAACGTGCACCTGCAATGGCTTTGCTTGCGTAACAACCTGAGAATGATGAGTAAACAGGATGACCTGGGTCTTCTGGGCCAATTCTGCCAAGGCATTCAATGCCGCTTCTGAGCGTGCATCATCGAAATCCACCAGCACATCGTCCACGATAAAAGGTATGGGTTCCGCGTTTTCCATGTACTTTTCCAGAGAAGCCAAGCGCAATGACAGGTAAAGTTGATCTCTTGTGCCTGAGCTCATGCCTTCCACATGTACGCGTTCTCCCCCTGTACGAATACCAGCGAGGACCGGCTCATCCTTTTCATTGAAGTCAGTCATGAGTCTGTCGAATGATCCGAGTGTCAGTGCGGAAAAGTGTTGGCTGGCACGCGTGATCAGCGGTCCTTGGTTATCTCTACGATAACGCTCGATCTGGTCATGCAGTATCTTGCCGGCAAGCTTTACATGAACATAGCGTTCTGCATCTGCGCGAATACTGGCTAACAGTGCGTTTGCCTGATCAGCGAGCACCGCCGCTTGATCATTGCCATCCATCAATTCCAGTTCTTTTTCCTCACGTCCTTTGGCCTCGGCCAGTTCCGTTTGGCGGGGCTCCAGCTCATCCTCAATTTTATCCCTCAACGCATTGATTACACTGGGAAGATTATCGGAATCTATTCCTTCTACTTCAGTCTCCAACTCAGGGATGCTGCTCCCCTCACCTGCCTCCAGAATCTCCTGATCGATCGAAGCGATTGCCTTCTTGAATCCAAGATATTCTGCCGACAGGCGCTCCCCTGCTTCAAGTTGACTATAGTCGCTGCAATTCGCTTCCTTACACAATGCACCCAGCCGATCCTTCATGGTTTGGATGGATGACGTCGAGTCCTGTATTTCCTCCTTGACTTGTTCTATCTGCTCTTCCAATTGCTGGCGTTTTGTCTGTTTTGACCGGTTTTCCGATAACAGCGTGTTAAGACGCATTACGGCATCATCAGCGGGCAGTTCACCGAGCGCTGGGGCAATCTTTGAAGCCATGGCTTCAACCAGGCCACGGAAAGCCGTTGCATCTTTGTCTATGGCATTGATGCGAATGTCCAATTTTTCTGCGTCGCTTTGCTTTGAGAACAGGGTTCTGACATTTTCAATGAAATCATCAACTGCTGATGGCGAGGAATCACTTGGCAAACCAAGGTTCTTCAACATCTCGTTCCATTGTGTTCTCCAGGATTTGAGTGATTCCCTTGCTGATTGAAGTGTTTCATTCAAGGATTCGACATCGGCTTCCCGATCCTTGACCTCTTTTTCCAATAAATCGCGTTTGTGTTTGTCGCTATCGAGCTGCGTAGCTATGGCTTCGCACTCCATGAGCAGGGTTTCCAGCTCCACTGATGGGGTGCTTTCTTTACCCAGCTTGTGCAGCTGTTCTTCAAGTCGTTGGATGTGTCTGGTACGGTTCTGCTCGAGCGCACTCAATTTCTGGCGATGTAGATTGAGTTGTTCCACTTGCTCACGTAGTTTTTCAAATCCATCCAGCCAAGCCCGCATCTCTCTTGGAGTATGCGGAATAATTTGACAAGGCGCCCACAAAGCCTGCCATTCAGT
This sequence comes from Sedimenticola sp., assembly GCA_026994195.1. Classification (GTDB taxonomy): domain Bacteria; phylum Pseudomonadota; class Gammaproteobacteria; order Chromatiales; family Chromatiaceae; genus Thiolapillus. Next base: position 9,143 of record JALWRH010000027.1, read on the forward strand.
ATCGAGCTGCTCTTTTTTGGCATTCATGGCTGCAAGATCCTTGTTCAGCTTCTCAAGTTGGCTTTGGTCATGCTCCTGGGCTGCTTGCAGACTGGCCAAGGCATGCACCCTATCGGCTTCACGGCGCAGGCGATCAGCGAGTTCATCGCTACCCGTCAGCCGCTTTTCAAAAACATCCGGCAAGGTGCCTTCATCTTGGTAGTCACTTGCCTCGACGGTTACATCCTCACCATCGACCCAATGGCGACGCAGCAAGTGCCAGATGTCATCACGTTGGCTCCGGGCATTCATAAGATCCGATTCGGTAGGCACTGTCCCGATACGATCGATTTCATCGATACGTTGCAAGGTATCTTGTATTGCATCGTTGATTTCCTGTTTTTTCTCTTCCAGCCGTTGGAATTGCGTCCCAAGTTGATCATACGCTTCTTCAAATCGATGGATACTTTCCCGGCTGGGCAGTGCCAATCCAACCACTTCTTCCAGTTCACCTTGCCAAAGCGTAACGCGTGATAGGTCAGCCTGGCAGATTGTCTGAAAATTGGCGACCTGGCTTTGAATGGACAGGATCGAAACATCTAACTCCCCTTCTTTCCTGGCAGCCACAATCGCCCGTTGCAATGCATCCGTTGAGCCTGGTTCCGGAATCTCATCGCGTTCCTTACAGGCTTTCTTCAAACGGTATTTTATTTCCCGCAAGCTGGATTGGGATTGTTCTAATCGGGCATTGAGTACAGCCTGTTCACCACCCAGTTCAACAATGACCTGCCGCCTTGCCAAAACAGGGCGTAATGCCTCGATGTCCTTCGGTTCGAGATCGGGGCGAATCTCTTTGAGAATGGATTTGATATCGGTCAGTTGCTGTTGGCGTTCGGCTTCAAGATGAGGGCGGTCCTGCTGTGCCTTTTGATGGCCACCCAGGCGTGCATGGAGATCTTCAATACTCTCTGCCTGATCCAATAGCTCATGATTGATCGATAATGCTTCAAGTTGCTGCTGTAATCCTTCAAGACGCGGGACAGCCTTACCGAGAATGGCCTGAGCCCTATCCAACGCATT
>JALWRH010000027.1:10211-77787 GCA_026994195.1 Sedimenticola sp.
GCTTTTTGGCGGCGAGCTGTAAAATCTTCTGGCAGGAGTGTTACCTCACCCATCGCTTTCAGCTCCTGAAGAAGCTCACGGCGTCGGGCCAGTTTCGGTAAAACACGTTGAATACGTTGTAAACGATTCACTTCACGCCTGTCGATGGCCAGATCAGATCGGATTTTCTCCAGTGCCTTCGTGGTACGCCCCAAAGCACGGCGATGCTCATCCCATTCTCTGGATGAAAGTGAATGTTCCCTGATCTCCTTTTTGAGTTCAGCATAGGACTTCAATGCCGAATTGATATTCTGTGTTGAGCCCCTGGGCCGAAAAAGAGCGTCAGCTTCCTCGTCGAACGCTGCAAGTACAGCATGCAGGGCCTGGCTCCCGAGTGCTGCGGAGAAAAGCGCCTGCCCTACTTCTCCTTTCTGTTCTAGAATCTCCTGCCCGCCCTGCACCAACGCCTGATGATCAATCCCAAAAAGCGTCTCAAAAAGCGCTGGTGTCACGCCTTGGAGAAAAGGCGCCAGCACCTGTTTATCAAGTGTCTCACCCTCAGGACTCAATAAGGTATTTTTCCGGCCTTTACGACGGACAAATGCGAGTTCATGGCCATCAGTTGTGCATAAATGCCCACCAATGCGCAGATCCTTGTTTGCATGAAGGAAATTGTCCTGCGTACGTTCGTCAATGCCGTAAAGCAGTGCTTTAAGCCCCCTGAGCGCTGAGCTTTTCCCGGCCTCATTGGGACCATAGACAATATGCAGGCCAGCCTCATCAAAAGACAACTTTTTGTCGGTAAAGGGGCCAAATGCCGCAAGATCCAATTCCGTTATTCTCATCTTTTTCCTATCCCGACTTTATTCGCCATGCTCAGTGGACAACAAGCGATTGACGAGCAGTTCCTTGATATCCGCCAGTGCTTCCTTCAGTGCATCGGGTTGGGTTGGATCATAAGAATCATCGCCACCCAATAGTTCAGCAGGAAGTTTCCGGCGAAGTGCGGATAGCTCCTCGGCAAGTTCACCCAAACTTGAAGCATCCACCTCCAAGTTGCGGATGCCATGCAGGAGGCCACTTAATGCATCGTTGCGTTCCAGCACTTCATCTACTGAAACAGAAGGTTTTGTCTTGAATAAAACCTTCTCCAACCAGATCCCCGCACCACCAAGTGCTGTTGCCACAGCCCGGTATTCGTGGGTCCAGCGTTCACGGTCGGCATGCAATGTCGAATGTAACGGGCATGCACCTTTCACAACCAGGCGGACAGCGACTGGCCGTCCTCCCGCTTCATCCAATTCCGACTGCAGCCCCTTACTCACCTGCTCAAAGAGTTCGTCCATCGTTTCGCTGGCAGATACATCAATCTCACAGCGAGCCCAGCGCATGACATCTAGATCACGATGTTCCACCGATGCAATCTCGCTATTTTCAACCGTCACCAGGGTACAGCCTTTTGGGCCTGTCTCACGAATATGCCGGCCCTGTATGTTTCCCGGAAAAACAATCCATGGATCGTGGCTCACCTCTTCACGATGATGAACATGACCCAGCGCCCAGTACTGGTAGCCTTTTGACCGTAGCCCGTCGACGGTGCAAGGCGCATAGGGCTCGTGACCGGGCTTGCCATCCAGACAAGTGTGCAACAAGCCGATGCTAAAGAGTTGGGGATCTCCTTGAGGATAGGCCTGTGAGAGGTCGTCAGTGACGGCCCGCGTAGCAAAACCCTGACCAATAATGGCTACATTCAGGTCTTCCAGGACAACCGTCTCAGGATGTTTGGTGGAAAATAGCGTGACATTGTCCGGCAAGCGAAGATGCTTGGTGATTTGGCTGGCGGCATCATGGTTGCCAGCCACGATGAACACGCGGATACCGGCATCACATAGCCTTGCCATGTGCTGCATGAAATAGAGCCCCGTGTTGTAATCCTTCCAGTCACCGTCATACAGATCGCCCGCCAGCAAGATAAAAGCGACCTCTTCATCAATTGCCAGTTCGATCAGGTTATCGAAGGCACGGCGTGTGGCGCTACGGATTTCATCAACTGGAGCACCTTCATAACGCTCCAGGCCGTGTAGAGAGCTGTCGAGGTGAATGTCTGCTGCGTGAACAAATTTCACAAATCTTTATATCCTATTCTTCGAAAGAATGTATAACCACCAATTTCACTGGAAACATCGTGTGCGTTTACCCCAGCCTACACGGCCGCAGTAAAAACAGTGCACAGATTCTCGTAGCATTTATTGCCGCACAAAACCGACTCGATGAACCAGTCTAAAGTTAGGTTAATCGTCACGGTTAACCATCAACAATAGCTAAAGATTCACAGAATGCCTTTCGTAATTCAGTAATTTGTTCAGACGTAATCGTTTTATCTTCAAGAGCCTTCAATATCTGCAAAGGCTTCTGATCATCACGTCCTGGCAGCGTGAGGTCCAAGTGTTTTTCAAGACATTTGTTGAACTCAAATGGATCTGCCAATGTAAATTCATTTTTTCTATCGCGGATGAGTTGATTAATCGCTGCATGTTCATTCTTCTCGTCATCATTGTCGAACATAACCCCGTGGTAGATTCCGTAAGTCTTGAACAAACTAAGAAAGCGGTGAAAGTTATACTTTCCTAGCGCGTCAACGACTAGAACTCTCTCTTTTGCCAAATCATGCCAATCGTTTGCCAATAAATAATTGAAAAGTGCTTTTTCGGTAGCCCCTTCGACAAGAATGACCTTGTCAGCAAAAAACATCGATGCCCGGTCAGAATCCAGCCAAAGCTGGAAACGAAACCTTTCATGCTGACTAGCTATTTCATCCCCTGGCGCATTATCGATTAACTGCTGAGCTCTGTTCTTCCTTTCCTGACCAATACCAGGGTCATTGACATATGCTTTGATCACAGAAAGGAAGTCACCTCCCGCTTTAATTAAATCATCCACTCCAGATTGCGTTAGCTGATATATCCTCGAAACACCTTCATTTTTTTGAATGCGGCAAATCTGACAGAGCTCATCACTGCTTTTGCTAACGAATACAGGCGAGTGCGATGAGATGATAACCTGCTGCTCAGACTCATTACCTAGCCTACGCAGGTGATAAGCCATGTTCTCCTGTTGGGCGGGATGCAAAAATGCCTCAGGTTCTTCAAAAAGGAGCAATGTGAAATCAGGGTTGAATTCCTTCTTTTTTACTTCCTTCTCGTCTTGAAAACTTGGTGCGATGCGAATCAACTCATAGATCAAAGAGCGCTGAAAACCATGCCCAAAGCGATCTAGATCAAATGCTGTATCTCCAAGCATTAGATCCACGAAAGCATACTTAACGAGTGATTTAGATATTTCCTCTGGGGATATGGGATTCACCGATAAGTCAATCTTCACATTCCACTGGCTTAATGCAGAGTTGATCGGTTGAGAAATCTCGGTAAGAAATCCATCGTCCAACCTCGCTTCAGTATTGAGGGCATCGAACGCCTGGCCAAGTTGACTATAGGCTGGACTTTTTGATACAACCTTCTTCAACATGAAATTGAGCATGTTACGCAGAGGCGAAGGCCCCGTCGTTTTCATTTGCTCACTGGGTGTTGTCAGAGCAGGAATATAAACAACGCTTCCGCATTTGGCAGTCCCTATGTTCTTTGCGCCATAGAATAAGTCTGCCTCTTCATTTCCATTCACGATAGCATAAATATTGCTCTGCTTAGCCTTTACCTTCTTACCCTTAAAATATCGTTTCAAGATAATACTCTTTTCCTGTACGCCCTCCTTGTATTTATCTGCTAAATTATTCCATTCATCTTCAGAAAGCTTGAAGGATATTTCAACCCATGAATCTTGATCTGTAGTTCCCTTTTTCGGAAAATCATTATCAGTCCATTTAGTGTCCTCGTAAAAACAACGAATAGCATTAACAACATTGCTTTTACCTGCGTTATTTGCGCCAACCAACACCAAAAAGTCATATACTTCAATTTCAGCATCAACAATTGACCTAAAATTGTGAATTTTTATTTTCGTAATCTTCATCTATCGCCCCCTCACACCGACGATATCCATCAGCTTCCCGTAGTCTGTCACGACATCATATTTCACCTTGTCCTTTGCAATCCGCTCATTGATCTCGGCAAAGAATTTACGGGCGCATTTAATCTTTGTCTTTTCGATTTCTCGCAGCTTCATTGAAGACATCGTGCCCTTTGTTTCAGCGACAAAATAAATGTGCCTCACACTTCCTTGCTTGAATGATATCGCCCAATCAGGGTTATAGTCTCCGACCGGAGTAGGAATCAGGAAACCTCTTGGAAGCTTGGCATAGACTACAACTTCACTGCTTGTATCCAGATCATCAACAAACTTGCGTTCCACATCGGAATCAGTGATACAGTAGTCATAGATGTGGTTGTTGAGCTTTCCGGTAGCGCGCGAGAAGTCTTGCCCTGTTTGCGCGGCGGTAAAAATATCCGTGTTGTAACGATCCTCGATCTCGTCGTAACAGAGTTGCTCGATTATGGCAGTCGCTTTTTGCTCGCTGATCAGTCTCGATGCCTCGGCAATGAAGTGCTCCGGATTCATTTTGAACTGATCGAAAATAACGGCTTGTACGCCAGCTAGTATCTTAGCCACGGTCTTGCGGGTAAGGTGCACATTCTCCGCAATCTTGCCGATCAGATCGTAAGTTACGTCAGAGTGAATGGCTCCCCCTTTTTCAGTCATGGTGCCGGTAAGTTCGAAGCTTTCTCCTGTAGCAAGCTGTTCATCTGTAACGGCGTCTCGCTGCTCACCCGCTTGAACGGTATATTGTAGTGGCGTCACACGAAGGTGACTGTCCAGCGCGGCAATGGCCTTTTTGATCAGCTCATCTGATTCAAACTCCACCCGATAGACAGCCTTATGGTTGATGCGAGACCAGAGCGCCTGGAACGCTTTCTTCTCAAAATTACTATTGAGCGGATTGGTCTTTGGCTTCCTTCCGTCATCGATCTTCGGTAACTTGGTAACATCAAACACACTATCGATCAGATCGATAATCTGGTCGGCAAAGGGCTTCAGCTCTTCAGGCAATTCAGCAAGTTTACCTTCGTCCTTCGCGGCGTGGTATGCATCGGTAATAGCGTCATCATCGTCCGTGTAATCATTTTTAAGTAGATATCGGTAAATCTGTTTGGCCATTTGCGGTGTAACCTCCACCGGCCCATCATCGGTTTCCAGCACCTTGCCTGTGAAATATTCCTCATTGGCCTTACGGGGGCGAGCCGACAGGGTTTCTGCAATCTCGGTTTGCAGACCCGATACAAAATCCTTGTAACTCTCACTTGCGACAACGGTCAGGATATTGATATCGTGAACGATCGCAGGCAGATCCATACGTTCACCGTGCTGATCGACGGATATGCGCAAGCCACGCCCAACCTCCTGGCGGCGCGATATTGTGTTGTCACTGTGTTTGAGCATACACATGACAAAGACATTCGGGTTGTCCCAGCCCTCACGCAGTGCTGAGTGCGAAAAGATGAAGCGAACTTTTCTTTTCGCGCTTTGCTCTGTGCTATCGGATGGCCCATGAAAAGTTAATAAACTCTCCTTATCCTTCAGGATCAAGTCATAGGCATCCACGTCATCGGACTCGACGGCACGCGCCCCGACCTTGGGGTCTTTCAATCTGTTCGTTTTCTTGTCAATCGCAAAGTAACCATTGTGCGTGCTACTTTCGTCAATGCCGGACAGATATTCCCGGTATGCCTTGTTATCAATCGCCAGCTCAGATAGATATTCGTCTTTCAGATAGGCATATTCTTGCTCAAAGACGCGGGCATACTCGCCCTTTTCATCGTCCTGATCATAGTCACGATATTTGACGACCTCATCGATGAAGAAGAGAGACAATACCTTAATGCCCTGGGAAAAAAGTTGCTTTTCTTTATCTAGGTGTGCCTTGATAGTTTCGCGGATCTGAATGCGCCGAATATCGCTTTCATTCACATCACCAATCGCCTCACCCGCATGCAACACGATTCCATTGGTGAACTCGACAGTGTCCTGGTTATAGTCGATCTGTGAGATGGTGAAGCCGTCTCTATACTGATCCAGCTCTCCCGATTCAACAAACAGGTCACGCCCGAATTCCAGCCGTCGGAGCTGGCGTTTTATCTCACCGGACTTAAGCTTTATTTCGAGTTCTATCCGTGCAACAGGGGCCTTTTTTGATATATCAATGCCTTCAAGATAAAGATAGGCATTGGTGCCTGCCAGACCACGTGTCTGGATACCACGCACGGCAATCTTTTTGACCAGCTTCTGGTTATAGGCATCGAGCGCATCGAGGCGGTGAACCTTGAGATGGTTGGTTCTGTGCGTTGCTGAGTAACGCAAAATCATCAGCGGATTAAATTTTGGCAGGGCATCGAGGGTCGCCTTGCCTTCCATCTTCTGCGGTTCATCCAGAATCAATATTGGGCGGTTTCTACTGATCACGTCGATAGGTCGGCGAGACTGAAAATCATCCAGCTCGTCATATATACGGCGATTATCTGCACCGCGGGCATTGAACGCCTGGATGTTGATGATCATGACGTTGATTCCCGCATCAGACGAAAAGCTCTCCAATTCGTGCAGGCGTTTGGAGTTGTAAATAAAGAACCGGGCTTTCTTGCTGTAACTCTCCGTAAAATGATCAGCGGTGATCTGGAAGGATTTATAGATACCCTCACGAATCGCGATGCTGGGTACCATAATGATGAACTTTGTCCAGCCATAACGCTTGTTCATCTCGAAAATGGTTTTGATATAGCAATAGGTTTTGCCGGTGCCGGTTTCCATCTCAATATCGAGATTGATCCTGGCTCCCGGCTTGTAATTCTTCGGTTTCGTTTTGATCTGTCCTTTCTTGTCAACCTCGGTAAAATCGAACAGAGATCTTGATTGAGGCAGGTTCTGGCGTTTCTGCACAGCTTGAATGTTTGTCAGAAGCTGCCCATCAGTAAGCCTGATATCCGCATTCTTGAAGCCCTCATCAAATGTTGATATCTGCATCTGATCTGCTTTACCGGGATCGATACGATAGCTAAGTCCCGTGCTCATCGGTTGACCAGCGAAGCAATCGACGACTGCGTCAACGGCATGGGTTTGATAGGACTGGACCTTGAATTTAAGCTTCATGCGCTACCTCCCCTTGCCTAGATTGACTTCACGTCAGTTGCAGGGGAAAGCTGGCGGAAGATCTGATCGACGTTGATCTTGACCGCATCAGAAACAAAGCCATTGTCGCGAAACACCACGCGCATAGGCTCGTACCTGGCGAGCTCCTTAACAAAATCCTCCGTAATGCCCGTATCAAAGCAGGCAATCAGGTCATAAGGTTCTTCATTGACGAAGAAAACCGTTTTCTCTTGTATCGTCTCACTGCGAATGGGAAGCGTCAGGTCAACGCCCCAGTCCACCAGAACCTGGAATAGCAGGTCTTCTGGATTGTCACGCCCTGGCTTAATGTTATCGACGGTGGACAGCAGGTCTTCTTGCTTCACCTCACCCGGCGTGTAATATACATCCGCCATATTGGAGGTATCGACCTTGAGGACGCGGAAGCCAATATCTTTTTTCCAGTCTTTGTGACATTCACCATCCAGGATCTTCTTTCCTGCGCGGCGGATGCGTTCCTTACCGATTTCAGCAATAGTTTTGTAGCCCGTCTTGAACGCCTCGGATTTATCATCGCATGGCTCGGGAATCTGCACCATAATAAAACTGCGGTTCCCACCATCCCTTTTATTTAGATTCATTACAGCATTTGCAGTAACAGATGAACCTGCAAAAAAGTCCAACACTATTGATTGATCACTTGTTGCTTGCTCCACAAACAACTCAATAAGCTTAGATGGTTTTGGAAAATCAAATACCCCACCACCAAGTAACGCATTTACTTCCCGAGTTCCATCAGAAGTGGATACAGTCTGTATTACAGACGATATATTTTTGAAAATACTCACCATTTCATTAAGGAATAACTTTTGACGAGGCCTGCCGCTATCTGAAGTCGGCCAAATGATTCTCCTTTCTGAAATTTTCTTGGCCATTGTGTTCGAGTCAAACCGCCAGCCTTTAGGTGGGCAGCCATAATTTATACCCGTATCTGGATCAATTAGGTCGTAATGAAGGTTTGGGCGCTTATCCTTAGTAGCCAGCCCAGTCATATCTGCACTTCGCCATGGCCCACGCGGATCATCATCCGGATTCTTAAATTTATTTAAGTCCTTCTCTGCACCTCTCAAGGAAACATCCCCAACATTCTTATAACATGCTATATACTCGTGATCTGTTGACAATCCGGTCTTTGCCCTAGTATCTTCACTAACTCTAGATTTCCAAACGAAGAACCCCACAAAATTATCCCCGCCAAACAGTTCATCACAAATCTTTCTTAGGTTATGTGCTTCACCATCATCAATACTGATAAAGATAAACCCATCATCTGCCAGAATATTTCTTGCCAACTTTAGTCTTGCGTACATCATGGAAAGCCAGTCGGAGTGAAATCGACCATTTGATTCGGGATTCGCTACAAGTCGATTACCTTCTTCATCTTTCTGCTCCGATTCCAATAGATACTTTTTGGTTGATTCAGCAAAGTTATCAGCATATATAAAATCCTTCCCTGTGTTATAAGGTGGATCAATATAAATCATATTCACCTTACCTAGATACGTTTCCTGCAACAGCTTCAATGCCTCCAGATTATCACCCTCAATAAACAGGTTTTTCGTCGTATCAAAATTGACACTTTCCTCCCGACAGGGGCGAAGGGTTTTGGCAATCGGCGCATTTGCAGCCAAAAGTGCTTCCCGTTTTCCCGGCCAGTCCAGCCGGTAACGTTCTTGCGGACCTTCGACAATATGATCGCTGAGTTCCTGGCGAAGTTAATCAAAATCCACCGCATAGTGAAGATTGCCGTTTTCATCCTTCGCTTCTGTAACACAGTCAGGAAATAATTCGCGAATTTTTGCAATATTCTCGTCTGACAGGTCCGGGGAGTGCATTTTCAGTTTTTCCATCACTTTATACTCTTTATCAAATCATTCGTGTGACCCATCAATACGCTTGCCATTGATCAACCAGGTTTCTAAGGCCAGGTTTAGCAGGATCTTCTGTCTTGCTATAACCTGCGCCTTGCTCCATTTTGGGAACTGATATTTATATTGGTCCTTGAATTTATTGAGCTGGGTATTCTTGCCAATACTATACTCATGGTTCAGTAAGGCCGTAGTCAAAACATTAGACTTGTCATATTCATTCTGTTTCTGAGAAAACCAGTCCTGATTCATGTCATTGAAATTATTGATGGCCTGGTTGATCGTGCCTTCGAGCAGTGTCACATTACCAAGCATATATAACGTGGACTCATAATCTTCCTGGTCGTCAAACTCCTCAGAGATAACGCCATCCCTGGGTGTTTGTGGAAATACATGTTCGATTTGCAGGCTATTTATCAGCCCTAGGCCGAGTTCTGCAAAGCCGGATTTTCTTCGGAGGGTATTCTCCAGCTGCCCAAGTACATAGCGCTGCCTGTAAAGCGGATTGTAGTGATAGTGACGTAAATTAAGAAAGGTCTGTTTAAACTCCCCCACTAGCTTTTTGAGATATGGGAGAATCGTATCATTCACAACCTGAGCCAAATCATGCTCGGAAGCGGCCTCACGTAATTTCCCCGCCCAGTCTGAAAACAAGCGTTCGTTATTCTTGGCCTGAATACCGAGTGTGGAACTGTAGAAGAACAGGCTTTCGAGTTGACTTGCCAGATACTCAATCATTTCTTTAGAGCAATCTACTTTTAAAGCAAGTAACAAAACAAGGTGCTGGCGTGACTTGTATTTATTGATGAAGCCAATTCGAGTTACCGCAGGATAATCACCACCATCTTTTTGGTACATAGTTGCCTTCGCAAGCTTGCTATAGCGTTTGGACAGTTTTTCAAGTTCTGTTGCGAAACCAAGTGGATTAGCTTCATAAGCAATCGACTCTTTTCCTTCTGTTGAAATAATCCACTTGTAAATCTCGTCTTCACGGATGATGCCGTTGTAATATCGCGCCATAATAAAATAGCGCAGGAAACGAAGCTGATTCTGATCTTCTCCGCAAGCAGCCAGGTTAGCGCCAATGTTCTTCCACTTTTCTTTAATTTTCTGAAAATCTCTTTCCTGAGCCTGGCTAAATATCAAGTTCTTTACCAAATCCATGGCATTGAGTCCTGCGCCACGCTGGTTAATTGTCTCAAATATTTTCAGAGCGCTGCTAAGATTCTCAGATTTAATGACAACAAGTTCAATTTTTGAAAGAAAGTATCGAATAAATGCAGTGAAGTTATCTGCGCCAATATTCAGATAACCTTGCATATGTTCTTTTATCGTTTCGTAGGCTTCCTGCATTCGCCTGATAGATGTCGTCTGTTCATCAGTATATGGCTTAGAAAGGATTAGATTGCTAAGAAAGTCTTTGCTTTCCTCGTACTGAAGGTCAAGTCGGATCTGGGTTTCATCTGTTTCAATATCAAAATCAGAAAGCCACTCATTAATGGTTTTAAAATAACTTTGCTGTTTAGCATCCAGTTCCATGGGCTGTAGCAAATCACGAAATGCACAAAGCGTAAGAACAATAGTGGTTAAGCGCTGCTGGCCATCGATAACATCATATCTGCCTTTATTCTCGACAATAATAATAGAACCAATAAAATAGCTTTTTTGCTCAGATTGTCCTTCCTCAAATTCATTGTCAATATCAACTAGGAACTGCTCAACCTGATCATCAACTTTCCAGACATACTCTCGCTGGTAGTCTGGCACCATAAAAAAATAGTCTTTCAGTTTTGCTATGCTGTGAACATCAGCTTTAATTTCCATTACACTTCTCTCCAGAACCCTTAACTTTTATGCTATTAATCATTTATGCCAAGTCTCACCAAAATGGGAACGCAAGCTCTCTATTCTTTCCGGCAACGTGTTATTGCAGGTTACCCCCAAGTAAGTTGCCGCCCGAGTGATGCCCACGTAGAGGTATTTATCGAACAGATCAGGGTGTTGTTTGGCAAGCTGGTCAATGCCGACAAAGAAAACCGCCTCGAATTCCAGCCCCTTGATGTGCTGTAGATCAAACACTCGCACATTGCTTTCTTGCCCTACTGCCTGCCCCTCATGACAGGCTATGACCTGAATATTGTGCTCAACCAGGGCATCATTCAGATCCTCTGCCAATATTGCTACCTTGTCTTCCGAATTGACAAAAATGGCGATCGACGGCAGTTGGCCGACAAAGCGCTCGATTTCTTGAATACGTTCCGCAAGCCAGTTGATAACAATCGAAGCATCCTCCGCATGTTCGAGTAAAGCAGGCGGCACCCCGCTGCTATCTACATGTGCGGGCAAGCTGACTTTCTGTTCGGTGCCGCCCACTGCGTCGATCATGGCGCGCGCCAGCTCGTTGAGCTGCTTACTTTGCCGATAGGAAACATTGATCTCCCTGATGTCAAAATCTGCGAATACCCATTTCAACTCTTCTGTCGAGCGCGTACCCCAAGTGGTCAAGCGCTGGTTGAAGTCACCACAGGCGAAGAACGATCGCAGGCGTGGATGGGCCAGCGCAGCCATGCAGGCCAGTTGAATCGGTGAGAAGTCCGTCGCCTCATCCACCAGGACCTGGTTACGGTAATGCCCTAGCATCGGCTGGAGCGGTGACCACAGTGGGTTATCGATGTCACGCAGGACATTGGGCCTGCCAAGCAGGTCGCCAGCAGCGCGCAAGATGGCCAGCAACACCACGTCGAGCTCTAGTGGATGAATATCGCGCGCCTCGAAGCCCTCCTTGCAATACCACAGGCCTTCTTTCTGGCGTTCTCGACGGAATACACGGTAGCGCCGGGGAATACCAGCGAGGTAGCGCCTAACGGGGTTCACAAAGCGTCGGGCATGGGTTTGTACCAGAAGGCTGGCGCCAACTTCTGCGTGTTCTGACTCTGGTAGCCCACGTTCAGCCAGCCATTCGATGATCTTGCCAGTGCGAGACGTTTTACCCGGCTTACGTTTTGTCACTGCGGTACGTGCCTGGGTCCGCGCAGCTTGCATATAGGCATTGAGCGCGGCGGCACGACCCGTACGTGGTATCTCGGCATCCTCTTCCTCGTCGGGATCGATATCGTCTTGCTCTTCACCCTCTGTAAGCTGGGCTTGTTGCAGGCTATCAATAAATTCTGCCAGCTCATCCAGAAATGAACGGTTGCGGTTGAGCTGGAGATTGAGCGCGGCCTTGATCTTGTTATCTGTGTTTTCCTTAAGGTTGGCGACGAGTGCTTGCACCCTAGGTAACTCTGTAGCCAGCGAACCGAACATCGATGCCAGGGTTTGCTTGTTCGAACGGGCCAGGATTTCTTGCAGGCGCTCGCCGAGACGCTGAACTTCGGTATCCTCTGCTTCATAAAGCTGGGTCGCCGCAGCAAGCAGCTCCTGCATATAGGATTCGCGTTGCCACGCGTCGAAGTCGCCAAACCACTCAATGGGTTTTTCTAGCGCTGCCTCTTCCAAGCTCGGTAGCCCTTCTTTGAGGACAAAGGTACCACCACTTGACGCTGTTCTGAGTACGCCAAAAGTATTTCGGGCAAGCTCTCGGCGGTAGTCTTGCCAGGTTCTGATGCGAAGGTCCGAGGCGGGTACGCCCTCCCGCGCGAATGCCTCTTTGAGGTACTGTTTAAGCAACTCGGTGGGCGTGAACATCAGCCAACTGTTAGCATGTTCGACGCCGTGCCCGGTTCGTGTCGTCTCTACAAGATATTTCTCGTCTTCACCCAGAAACATGGGGTCGAGCTTCTGGCCAAGACGGCGAATCAGAGTCGTGGTCTTGCCGGTGCCGGGGGGGCCAAGTATCAATAAACGCTTGTCGAGAGGGAGACGGAAAATCTCATCCTGATACTGGTCAAGAACAGGTTGATCCCTGAGTCCCATCTTGGTGATTAGGCTGCGTCGAACACCGTCGATAATGTTGGCTTTTGCAGTCTCCTCAGCCAGCAATTGGTCCACTAAATCTTCTGTAACCTCTTCACCTGCTGCCTCGCTCAGTAGCGCTCGCATCGATTCGATGCTTAGGGGGCCAAATTCCTCTGCCTCTATTATCGAGTTGACAGAATCCCAACCACCGGCAAGCAAACTTGGCCGGAGTTGGGCGCGCCCCAGAACTTCAACAACAGTGCCATTAGGAAAGGTATATTCTGAACCGATTTCCAGTGAAGCTAGGCGCCCGACGGGTGCCCGGTAGCTGGCAAGATTGGAAATGCCAGATACGGGCGTGGTGCGGCAGATGTAGTAGGTCCGTGCTTCATCATTCTCATCCACGACCACTACACGGGCAATTGCAGGCTCGTTTGCCAAGATCTGATAACTGTCTCGATTTGCCTGGCTGACCCGATTCAGTGTGTCAACAGCTGAACCTGATGTCATTGTATTGATGCTCGCGAACACATCTGCTCCAGTCGCGGAGCCATCGTTAAGCTTTTTCCTGGCAGACGATGCAATGCTGTCGAGTTTGGCTAATACCTCGTCAGCTATCTGTTTGATATGTTGCCTGGATTCTGTACTGATTTCTGCCATTTTTCATCACCCCCTTTTAACCAGCGCATCAAGTTCTGATTGCACCTGCCGTAATGTGGCGTTGATTGCCACTTTTCGGTTGAATTGCTTTTCTTTGGCCAGGCGCGCCTTGATACGTTCTGCTTCACGCTGTTTTGCCCGAATTGCTTCCATACGCTCAACACGCTTGACGATAGGTTCATCCGCTCCGGATTCTTCCGGGATCAGTACATCCAGCAACCTCTCATAGAGTCGCCCAAGATTGAGCGCCTGAGGCAGAGGTTTTCTTTGGTTATCCTCAGATTCCCATTCCGTGCTGAAATATTCGCTCACCACCCACTTTGAGCCATCTGCTTCGCTAGGCCGTTTATAGGCCGCAATGACTTTTCGTTTCCCATTATGTACAAGCTCGAAAGTGATCGGGTAAGGAATTGCCTTGTCGATAGCGCGCAATACATCCTCATTGATGTTCGCTACACGCAAAGTGATAGTGAAAATCTGAATTTCTGCTACGGACTTCGTTGCATCCAGATTGATCGTTTCCGGTGCGAGCTTGTATTGCCAGACAATCTGATCAACTTGATCTACGAATAGCTGGCGCAGTTTTGCCGAGGCATTTGCCTTCTCGTAAATCCTGGATTTCGGCAGCACTCTACCAAATGCGGCTGCTCTGGGGTAATCGAAGAATGCCGTCATGAGCGCTCCTCCTCAACGACCAGAAACGCTATCAGTTCAAAATCGTCCAGCCCTGCTATCGTGTTAACAAGTGCTGTCGTCCGGCCTGCCGTGAACAAGCTGTCCAGGTCCTTTTCTTCCTTTACCTCGATCATTGAATGGATGGCCGTGCTCAAAAGTGCAGATTGTTGATCCATCTTGCGACCATCTTCTGTCCGCTCATTGAAAAGTCTGCAAATAGCTTCTATTGGTTCCGCTCGCCCTTTACAGCTTGTGCGGACCAGATCAAGCAAGCGTTTCACCTCAGTGTGATCAGCGACGATCTCGCTGTCATTGGAGATATAAACCAGATAGTACGGATGTAGGCGGTTCTGTTGGTTAATGTTTACGCTATCGTGGATGTTTCGGAGCGCGAAAATCGTCCCTGGTGGTAGTCCCCGCTCTCGATCGGCGGGCACGACCGCATGCAAGCCATTGGGCATGTTATCAAGGTCACCGTTGTCTTTTACATAGTTGAGAAGATCCATGCGAAAGTCATTGAGACCAAGATCAGTTATGGAAACACCCGTTTTGACGTCCTCCAGTTCAATGACCTCTTCCTGTAAGCGCTTGAGCTGGTCTTTTCGGTACGCAATCTCACTGCTCTTGGCGGTCAGGACATTGTCATCACCTGTTGCCGTCACGTCGGCAATCATCATCCGGTTTTCTACACGCTCTTTGAGATTGATGTACTCATCCAGCGAAATGTCAGGCCAATAATTGACGAGCTGGATTTGCTCATTGGGCGAGCCGATACGGTCAATCCGGCCAAAACGCTGAATAATCCGTACCGGGTTCCAGTGAATATCGTAATTAATGAGGTAGTCGCAGTCCTGAAGGTTCTGCCCTTCGGATATGCAATCGGTGCCAATGAGCATATCAATCTCGCTATTATCATTTGGCATAATGAGATGCTTTTCTTTCGCACGCGGTGAGAAAAGCGTCAGGATGGATTGAAAGTCATAGGACTTCTTTAGCGTCGTTTTTGGCGCGTCCGATCCGGTGACTCTGGCCGTGTTTAGACCATTGCTGGACTGGAGTTCACTTGAAATATTGTTGTAGAGGTAATTCGCAGTATCGGCAAAGGCGGTAAAAATCAGGATTTTTCGATTATCACAATTGATTGGCTTGGCTATCTTCTCGCGAATATGAGCTTTCAGGTGCTGAAGTTTGGCGTCATCCTCGGGCCTGATCATGTTCATTGAGGCAAGCAACGCATCAATGAGTTCCAGGTCACCTTTCAGATCGTGCTGCCAAGACTTTACGTCCATATCCGCCAGGCTGATCTGCACCTTTTTACCCACAGTGAAGTCACCCAGACCACTTAAATCCTCATCGTCAGGATCAAAACCTGAAGGCGTTGCAGTGAAATCAGAAATATTAGTTTTTCCACCAGCTCGCTCGAAATCAGCAATTGCGTCCAATGTTTTGGTGAGGTTCTCCTTAAGTGAACCCAGGGTGAGACGGAACGCTTCAACCGAGCTTTCAAGGCGCTTCAGTAGGTTTGTCGTCATTAGCGCCTGAAGACTGCGCTCACGATCCACCTGCTTGAGACGCCCTCTTCCGCCGCCTACCTCTGTATCATAAAGCGCCTCATATTTCGCAACGCGGCTAGGTAAGATGTAGCTGAGTGGTGCATAGACAGCGAGTTTCAACAATGAGAGCTGGGCCACAATCTCATTGAGGCTCATGACATCTTCACGCGTTGTCAGCGGGCAATGGAATGAAAGTGGCTTCCGGCGCTCCGGAAACTTGCCGATTTCAGAGGTATCGTAAAATGTTTCGATATGTTTTCGGGAACGCGCAATGGTGACGCTGTCCAGAAGCTCGAAAAAGTCAAAATCGAGCATATTCAGGATTGCTGATGCGGTACGTTCCTCAGGTGGTAACCTTGACCACGCGTTGAAAGCGGTCTGCGCCTTGCGGAAAATTTCCTCAATACTAGTTGTAGTTTTCAGCTTCTTGTTAAGCGCTTCCGACTCGCCTTCGTAGGCAAGAGCAAGCTGGTTCCTGAGGTCTGTGAAACGATTATTTACAGGGGTGGCCGAAAGCATCAGTACCTTGGTTTTTACGCCCTCGCGGATGACCTGGTTCATAAGTTTCTGGTACCGGGTTTCCTTATCCTTGTAAACGTCGTTATTGCGAAAATTGTGGGATTCATCAATCACGACAAGATCGTAGTTTCCCCAGTTGACCTTGGTTAAGTCCATACCCATGGATTCACCTCGACTGCGAGAAAGATCGGTATGGAAAAGTAAGTCGTAGTTCAGGCGATCCCCTGCCAGTATGTTTGTCTTGTAATTACTACGATAGGTCTGCCAGTTGTCGGCCAGTTTTTTAGGACATAGAACAAGAACAGCGCGGTTGCGAAGTTCGTAGTACTTTATGACCGCCAACGCGGTAAACGTTTTTCCCAGACCTACGCTATCTGCGAGTATGCACCCGTTAAACGTTTCCAGCTTATTGATGATTCCAGTGGCAGCATCACGTTGGAAATTGAATAATTTATTCCAGACAACACTGTCCAGGTAGCCCGTTCGATCATTCGGAAGAACATCCTCGTCAATCTCTTCCAGGAATTCACTGAACAGGTTGTAGAGGATCAGGAAGTATATCCGCTCTGGAGAATTCTCCTTGTAGACTGACTCGATATGTAGGCATATAGCCTCTGTCACATCCTCCAGTTTTTCAGGGTCGGTCCATATTTGATCAAATAGCTCAAGGTAGGTGTTTGTGTGTGGTGCACCGTCGAAACGATTCACAATATTTGAAACGGCATCGCCTTTCTGAAGGCCAAGATCGACGGCAGTAAATCCATTTACAGGCATATAAGCTATCTGCTCAGAACCATTTTCCACACAAATAAATTGCTGCATCGGTGCTTTGGTCTTATTCGAACGGAAGTTCGCTTTTTTGCGTATCCAGGCCGCACATTCGCGAGCAATGGCTCTTTGCGTAAGCTTGTTACGAAGCTGGATCTCAAACTCTGAGCCATAAAGACTGCGTTCACGCTGCGACTTAGGAATAAAGAATTCCCGGCGCTCTTTCCTGAATTTGTCAGTCGCACCCTCAGGTACGAAAGTGGGGGCGGTAAAAATGAAATCCAGACTATCGATTTTACCAAGTTCTTTTTTTAGCGCCTCATAGGCATAGATTGAAAAGCAGGAAGCAGCAATCTTGAGTTTCGATCCATTACCGAGCACGGAACGAAGATCATCGCCTAGCAAGGAATTGATGTTATCAATGATCCTCACTTATCAAAATCCTTCATATTGCGATCGGCTGCACCGCCTGCCTTCACCCATTCGTCCACTTCGTTTTTCTTGAACTTCCAAAGACGGCCCATGCGGTGGGCGGGCATACCATGCTTGTCGATCCACTTGTACACGGTGTCATTACTGACTCCGAGGTGTTTGCATATCTCGGTTATTGAAAACCAGCGGTCTTCCATCTCAACCATTCCTCAAAATCCTCGTGAGCGACGATTCAAAACGTCATAAGCCTGCGAAATGCCGACACGGGAGCAACCACCTCCAGCGCCTGAACCAAATCATTGAAAATTATGCGGTTTAACCCCTTGTGTCAACCGATTATTGCCGATTTCACCCGGTTTCTATCTAGTAGAGGCGATACTATGGGTTCTAGCAGTTTCTCAATGGAGCCACCCTACCCACAGTCATTCACCCATATGTCACCGGATTGCCAAAACATAATATGTGTAGTATATAGTACACATGTCATTCGGTAAATACATCCGCAAACAACGTGAGGCCTTGAAATCGAAGGATCGCCGATTTTCCGTCCGGCAGGTCGCCCAGCGAATTGGTGTGGAACCCGCCTACCTCAGCAAGATCGAACGCGGGGATGTGGCGCCACCATCGGAGGCGAAGATCCGGGCATTGGCCGATGAGCTTGGTGAAGACGCGGATGTGCTGCTGGCCATGGCCGGGAAAGTATCGTCGGATTTGCAGGCGATTATTCGCAAGCGCCCGCAACTGTTCGCTGACCTGATCCGTCAGCTCAAGTCCGTACCGGATCATGCGCTGTTGCGTATTGCCCGGGATGTCCGTGATGGTGACTGGTAACCAAGTGAAAAAGACACGGGAGGAACGACAATGATCGAACTACTGAATAACCAACTGACCTTCCGGTTTCCGGAGGTTCATCAGAAAGCGGTATGCAGCATCGATTTCCAACGTACCCTGCGGATCCCGGATGACAACCGGGAATACCCCCTCCCCCCAGGCCTGGGACGCTTCCCAGTAGAACACGTCGACGATTTTGCTGACAAACTTCCGAAGGCTTGGCAACGGCATGGCGGTGTGTTTATTCCCATGTATCAATCAGAGGCGCTTTGGATCAATTTCTCTGGCCTCTACCCCTGCGCCGTCAAGATCGCCGCCGGCAAGATCAATGCGGTTTCCGGGGAGGCCTGGAGCAATGGGCTTTCGGACAACCCGCAGGATTATGCAGTGATTCCAGAACAACCCTGGCTGGACGGTTTCAACGTCTCAGAAGGTTTCATCCGGCAGTTTGTTGCCATGCCGCTGGGAGAAGGCTTCACGGCCGAGGAGCAAATTACCGGTGCGGCTGAACACGGCGGGCTACAGATTATCGTCTACCCGATGAAGCATAATGTTTACGTCGAACATTTCGAGCGGGTGATGGGCGCTGACCTGGGTGAGCTGGATATGGTTTGCATGGAAAGCCGTGTTTACGAATCTGTCCCCGATATGGGCCTGGCCCCTGGCGGCTTGATGCGGCAGCAAATCTACGAGGACGAGTACGGCATTGATGCCTGGGATCAGGACAATGGTTTCCGGTGCTTCATCCACCTTGCCAACAGCGCGCAATATCTGGCAATCACAGGGCACCAGCCACCGCACAAGCCGCCGACAGCCAATGATTACACCAGTGCCGGGCTGCCCTGGTTTGACTACTACAGTGACAGCAAGGTACTTTCAGGTTCAGACAAATTGGGCAAGCTGACCAGCGTCGCTGCCAAGGTGATTGAGAAAGGTAAAGGACTGCTGCCGGACAACGAACCGGTTCATCCTAAAACTGTCAAGATAATCAGCAAAGGTAATGTGGTCCGGGATGGGAAGTTCTGAATGAACACGCATCGGTGACCACACGAAGGAAAATATTGGCATTTTTCTATCTAATGAAAATCCACCCCTTCCAAAAAATGCCCCCCATCGATAGTCAGCACATTGGTATAGATCTCGGTGCTGTCCATGGACTTGTGGCCGAGCAGCTGGCTGACGTACTTCAGCGGCCGCCCGTGCAGTAGCAGATGAATGGCGAAGCTGTGCCGAAACGTGTGGCTGGTGATGCGAAAATCCGCGCCCCCTACCCGCGCCACCAGGGCATGGATATGCCGGTTTACGGTCTGGCGGGCCATGGGAAAGATCCGCGCGGTTTTCCGGAAGTGTCCGGCATAGAGGTAACTTTGGATCCGGTCCTGCAGCAGCCGATCCAGAATGGGCACGTAGCGTTTGGGTGAACGCTGCAGGGCTTTTTTGCTCGGGCGCCCGGGGCGTTGTTTCAGGGTTTTCAGGATCACCCCGAAGTCGTAGCCGTCGTCGACAAAACTGCTCGGCGTGAGCGCCAGCACCTCCGAGATGCGTGCCCCGGTGGTCCACATAAGATCCAGGATGAGGCGGTAAGTGGGGTGTTTTTCTTCGTCCAGTAACGCCAGGATTTCGGGTTTGAGGAGATAGGCCGGCATGTCGTCAATCGTTGCCAGCACCGTGGGGCGCTTGGCAATGAGCCGATCCCAGTCAATCTGCACCGACTGGATGGGAAAGGTCGCCACCGGGGGCTCTTCGGGGTGAAAGAGCCCCCGCGGACGGGGTGCTGGAAATGCCGTGTCTGTGGGGAATTTTTGTACCATTTCAAATTATTTATTTTGGTGCATTCTGGTGGGTATTTTTCGCTTGCTTTTTTCTCAGTGTAGACCATATCTCATGAAATACTAAGGGGTAGGTGCGATTGCACCAGAATACCTGTAAATGGTGCAATTCCGGCCCAATCACGCACAATCAAGAATCGACCCCTTGCAATATCGAAATTCCAGTCTAAATTTTGAAATGCGCACCCTCATGGTCGGAGGTCAACCACAGACCAAGCTCACTGCCAGTCCACCGGACTAAAGCTGAATAATCGTAAACCGCTCGCGCACGGCACAGGATACGCATCCCGCCCAGGGATGTAACACATGGCAGAAGACCTTGGGTCTTCACTCAAACACGCGTTTGGCAGGACGTGTGAACCTTGGTTTTTTTGGTGAGGTCGTCCTGTGCCTGTATCTGATTTGAAAACCCCTGATCCATCCGGTGGCGGCCCCCTATGGGGCGGCTGCCATCCCCCAAATACTATTTCTTGTGGTCGTTTCAGACATCGGCGTGTTTCGCCCTGGGAGGACGTCAATGAGCATCCATGAAGAAGCGTCATTCAATATGTTTGCGGCGCAGCAAGTGAAAATTAAGGGCGATGTGATGGAACCCACGCAGCATGTGATCACCCGAAACTTTAAAACTGCTACGGATTTCTACACACGACACATGTTGAAACATCCTTTTTTGTCAGAATTTCACTCGTATAGCGAACTCCTGTATGCCGCCTTGTTGGAAGGCGATCCAACGGTGATCAGTTATGTACCCCAACCCTTCCACCTCCAAATTGGCAAACGACATTACAAGCCAGACGTCTATGTTCTAAGGGAAAAACAACGGCGCCAAGTCATTGAGTTGAAACCGCGAGGCGAGATGGATGAAACACTTCGTGTGCCGCTTTTTCATTATTTCAAGAAACATCGTATCGATTTTGAGGTGCTGAGCAATGAAGCCGTGATGGAACGTCGAACCGAAGCTGAAAACTGGTTGGAAATCATTGAGGTCGTGGTCGAGGCGCGCCATCTCACCACAACCAAAGAAGAACAACAGGTATGGGAAAGGTTGTTCAAGAATCAGGGTTGCACCTTACGAGAAATTGTGGATTCTGGAAATCGCGAAGGAACTTATTCGCTTGAAGTTGCCCTCTTTCGTTTACTGCATCAAGGCCATGTGGTCGCTGAACTTTCCGAAAAATCACTCGACTATGACACGGTGTTTCAATGCGCATAAGCTGGCGTCAACAATTGCTGCTAAATCCCCACCTATGCGATTTCGACCAGTGGCCGCTAATTGCACTCGATCAGGTGCCCAAAAAAGATCAAAAGGATTTTTTGCGCAACAAAAAAATTGTTGCCAAAGTATTGGCAGGTCATCAGTTGACTCAAGTAGCAAAAGAACACAATCTCAGCGAAGGGCGAATCACACAAATCCTAGATCGTGCATTAGGTAGTGAAGAGGATGCGCCACCAGCGTTAACCGCAGGGCTTATTCCTGGTCGCATCATCGTCAAAAAACAACGCAAACAGCCCCTGCCAACCTTAACGGAAGAGCTTGGGGCAGGATGTGCATTTAGCGCCCTGCTGCGAGATGTTCCGGGGCTATTGAAAGGATTAGATGATGTACTTGTGCCCTACATCGCTGAAAAAAATTACGCGCAAAACATTAGCCCCCAAAGCTTTCATAGCGAATTCAAGCGTTTACTCAAAGAAGCCCACTGGCCGACCGACACCTATCCTTACACAACAGAAAACACGGCCTATGAATCTGTGCGTAGGTATCTACATGAAAGGATGAAAATATTAGTAAAAGAGAAAGATCAGACAAAGCGAAATCAAACAAGCCGAGTACCAAGGCCCTTTAAAAAAACATTTCGTGCGAAACGGGCAGTACAGATTGATGAGCACAAGTTGGACTTGGGAAGCCGCATCAATCTGGTGCTCAATGATGAGTTGATTCCGCTGCGTATCGGGATGATCAGCGTCCTGGTCGCGATGGACGTGGACACGACAGCGACACTGGGGTTTTGGCTCGCACAAACCAATGCGCCAAACCAGCAGGATTTGTTGGCGCTGATTGAAAACTGCATTACACCCTGGACACCGATGACGCTGCAAACACCGGGTTTTAGTTATGAACCAGGGGCTTGTTTTCCCAGCGCCTTGCCTGATACACCAATCAGCTTTGGCATGACGCACATGGATAATGCATGGATTCACAGTGCCCTCTCAGTGACTCATATTTTATGCAATAAAATGGGCGGTACGGTAGCCCTGGGTCTGCCCGCCAATCCAAAAATCCGACACTTGATTGAATCAGTATTCAATTTTATCAATAAGAATTTTAGTCATCGATTGCCTTCTACAACCGGATCATATCCGACTGATCCAAAAAGAGAATCACGCATTAATCGTAAAAAGCCGCCAATTATCACCTTTCGCACGGTGCTCGAAGCCCTGAGCATAATTCTGACTTCTTACAACATCATCACGCGAGCACAACTGGGCCACGCCAGTCCGTTATCATTGTTTCAACATCACTGCACAAACCACTACGTACGTTATTCCCCATCGATCATTACGAATCAATGGCAACCCTTCATCAATGAAAAAATCGTCGCTTTATGTTGGTATCGGCATGAGAACCGCGCACCGTTTGTCAATTTCGCGGGAACACGTTACTCAGGCCCAGGGTTATGGGACGCTGTAGAAAATCAAAAACTCATAAGAATTCGCTTTGATCGAAGAAGAATACGCACCATAGATGCGTATACTCTCGACGGTGTTTCCCTTGGGAAGTTATACGCTCCTGCATCCTGGCAACGGTTTGAGCATAGCCGTGCAACCCGTAAACTGTTGTTGAAACTGACAAGAAAAGATCGTCTATCTCGACAGGACCCTCTCTCAGACTATCTCCATCTTCTTCTAGAGAACAAAGATAACCCGAAAGATGCTTTGTCCCTCTTGAGAATTTTTACAGAGTTTACTGACTACCAGGATTCCGTATTAATTATGGACGGAGTACTCAATGAACAACAATCCATCTCGAACCATTCAGCAACTGCTAGGTGGAACCGGAAAATGGCTAATCACCGGGAGTGAACCATGTCAAACACCGCAGACTATTACGATCATCCTGTGTTGAACAACCAGGTATTTATCAATACACCCGCGATGCGAGATTTGGAGGAAGTTATTCACCAATGGATCTGGCACGGAATTCCAGGAGGCATGGTGATAGGCGACAGTCGAATGGGAAAAAGTTGGGCCGCACGCAGCCTTGAACACAATCTATATTCGCGAGCAAAGGTCAACATTCCAAGCAACTACATTTCCATTGGGGATCGTGACCAACCCACCATCGCGACAGTCTTTAAACGGTTATGTCATAGTGTCAATTTACGTGTAACAACACGCTCTACGGCTGATATGCTTTGTGATTCGTACCTGAATTATGTCAAGGATAGAGTGGTAAAAGCAGGGTGTCCACACTATGTGCTTATTGTTGATGAAGCACAGCTTCTTTTGACCAGACAATTTAACGCCTTTATGGAGATCTTTAATGAATTAGACAAAGATAGAGGACTCGTTACATTGCATATTATATTTGTGTTCAGTAGACCAGAATGTCAAAGTCTCCTAGAAAAAATACGGTGTAAGTCATATACAAAGATTCGTGCGCGATTTTTAACCCAAAAATATGAATTTAGGGGGATTACAACCGCTAGTCAAGTGAAATACTGCCTCTCTCAATACGATAGGTTGTGCTTTCCGAAAAATGGCCCTACCTACACCGAGTATTTTTTGCCCGAACAATACAAGGAGGGGTGGCGTTTAGCTTGTTTGGCAAAGGAACTGTGGCAGTGCTTTTTGAATTACAAGCTCTCCTTAAAGTTGGATGCATGGGCGATGCAGTATTTTATCTCTGCCGTAAATGCACTCTTGTGTGATTATTTGCCCCAGCTCGGCGTGGAAAACCTGTCTCAAGAGAAGATACAGGAATGTATCGCGCTGTCAGGCATCGAGTGGGTGGAATAAGTGGATCCCTTCCACATAAATGTCGGCCATTGGCTGAAATACCCTTACGAAAGCGATTACAGCATGTGGCGTCGCTGTCTCGTGGTCAATCCAGGCGTACCTTTATACGCCATCCAGTTACAGTTAAGAATGATGTTTCCAGACTTAAAATCTCCCACTCAACGTCTACAACAGCTGCAGTTTGATCCGCCATCTATATTTGATAGAGTTATTTTGTTTGATGATCATTCATATCAATGCCCGGAATGCGCAAGGAGTCTTTATCATTCAGAGCTGTATTCTCTACCTTGGCTGGTAAAATGCCCTATTCATGAGATTGATTTAGTGAGCCACTGCCCGGCCTGCCATAAACCATGGCCAGATATCGATGAACTGGCAAGACGAGACTGTCGAGTATGTGGGAGATTTTCACTGTATGGAGATATCGATGGTGATATTGAGATAATCCACCGCGAAGAGTTTCAAGCAATCGCGGATATTTATACATTCATCGAGGATGAAGCGTCTGACACATGCCCTTGCCATCTTGTCGATCGACAACCCTATACGCTATATGGATTGGCATGGAACCACTGGTGGGAAACCCCATCTCTGGGTTCTAAATATTTTCCTTCTTATCATGTAGGTTTGACAGATAACTCAACAAATCATGAGACCCTAAAGCGACTTCACATTCAGCTAACCAAGCTGTCGGTTAAAACGTCATCAGTGTTACGTAGCGATGGTCGTCCTGGTACACGCCCCATAAAAGAACGCTTAAGGGATCAATACAATGTCATGCGCCAAATCGTAAACTGGATCGGAGAGAAGACGTCTCGGAATCACCTTCTTCACATCTCCAGTTATCGCCACCTGTATGCCTCGAATGTGCTTGGCGGCCCTACATTTTGTCCATATTGCATGGCACTTAGCTTGTGGTTTTTTTACTCCTCCTGCGACGTCTATGCAAGAAACAAGAGTGAAAAATTCAACGATTATCCATTTTTAGTACCGATCGAAGCCCGCCCCCCATATATCTATGACATAGCCATAGATATAGAATCCCCACACGGATATTGGGCCTCCCATGTGCCAACCGATGGATTTTCTTCATGGTTTTACCGCAGGGGGCTGGAAGTTCTCTATATTTCACTCCTGAAGATTTCATTTGAGCTTGCACTTTACTCGAGCAATCCAAACCAGATATTCGTTGGCGCTCAAAGTTCTATTCTCGATAATGAACCAACCGAAAAATATTGTTCTTACACGATTAAGAATGGAAAACTCTTGTTTTTTTATGAACACGAACATCCTTTAGAATTGATCACTCCAAAGCAATTACCGCACATCGAGTCACAGTGCAAACGATTTCAAATGTATCTCTATGGCCTAAGGGAAACTATATTTAAGTACCAGGAGCAAATCTTGATTAATGAATTTCAATACCAATCGTTCCTTAGACTGCACAGGAGCTTTTCGGCTTTCTTGAATCGATGCCAAAATTTCGACAACAGGGAAAGATCAGGCATTGTATGGACTGTCGACCCCGAAGAATTATTGAACTGTGCTGCAGGTAAGTTATTATGATGGGAACCCTTACCCCTGAGAAATTGCTCCATTATCGTTATCGACAAGCTGGATAGAATTCCTACCAGCATATTCGAATGATCCTGATTGTTCGAGCAGACACAGATTAACATCCCCTTGCTTCGCGCTATCTCTCGAAGCCATTCCCAGCGTTGCCACACCACAGCACCACCTAAAATCAGATATCGGTACATCGTCACCCTGACCAAGTGGTACTTGCAATCCTAGCTATAGGCAGAAAATCCTCGTAAGCTGGTCTTGTTCATCAAATTTAGCATTTCCTGTGGAAGTTTGCGATTGTCGCCAAAGAACAGAATAGATTTTGGGTCTTTAGTCCTTGTCTTGGAATGTGAATTGATAAGCCATTGATTTTTCAATAAATATATTTCTCATTATTTTAGAGCGTATTTGGTGCGTCCACAAATGCAGAACCCTGATGAAACGCCACCTGGCTCAAATTGTCTGCCCCGGCAGCTGTTATCACCGGTTGGGTAGCAAATGAGTGAATAAGGACGTAACTGATAACGGCCAGTACCACACCTGTCCACCAAGGCATAAGAGCAACAAGCTCGACCAGATCCTCGAATGTGGTTTTACGTTTGGCCATAGGCAAGTTCTTGTTCTACTTATCTGTCTGTCAGTCCGACACAATCATTCAGCTTGTCAGACATCCACCGCTTCACTTTTTACACTCTTCCCCAACCTTCCGCAATCTCCCGGAACTGCTCCAACGCGGCTTGCAGTCCTCCACGATCTCCGCAGCCAGTACGTCCGAGTCAGGCAGATTCTCCGAGTCTTCCAGGGAGTCATCCTTGAGCCAGAAGATATCCAGGCTGGCCTTGTCGCGGTTGATGAGATCTTTGTAATCATAAGCGCGCCAGTGGCCTTCAGGATTGCATTCAACTTGACTAGACTGACCGGTCTATTCATAATATTGCCCATGAACACCGTTGTGGACACAAGAGAGCGTATTCTGACAACAGCCCGCGAGCTGTTTCATGGCCGCAGCTATGCTGACGTGGGCATCAAAGAGATCTGTGATCTGGCCAAGGTGCAAAAAGGCAGCTTCTATCACTTCTTCCCTTCCAAGCAGGATCTTGCCATGGCCGTCATCGATGACATGGCGGAAGACTGGGCGCACGGTTTTGTTGCGGAAGCCTTTGATCGGAACCTGCCCCCTATGGAGCGCCTGGACTACATGATCGATGCGGCCTATTACTGGCAGAAGGCGGCAAAAGATATCGAAGGGCGTATGCCGGGCTGCCTGTTCGGGAATCTGGCTCTTGAGGTCAGCACCCGGGATGAGGTCTTGCGGGCCAAGCTCAACGCCGTGTTTCAGAAAGCCAGTTCCCAGTTCCATGAGACCCTGGATGAGGCTATCGAGCAGGGGCAGATTGCCCCCCTAGATGCCCAGGCAACTTCCCAGGCCATGCTCGCGTTTCTTGAGGGCATCATTCTGTTAGCCAAAACCCGCAATGATCCTGAAGTGATACGCACGCTGGGGCCTGCCATCAAGACCCTGAGGGTGGAGCTGCCTATGGAAAACTGAGCCGGCTTTTTTTTGCATGGACACTAGACCGACCGGTCATCTTTGTGCGCCCTGCACCTGCTTCCACGCCGTTGGTCGGACTTCAGTCCGACATTACCCGTCATTTCAGCAGTTGTCAGGCTGAACCCCAACCTACAAACCACATCTATGAAAAATGAACGGCCATAGCCGTAAATGGAGACCAACATGAATATGAACACCGCGCAAATCAACCCATCCACCGAAGATCTCAATACCTGGTTTGACCAGCGGTTCGAGGAAAAAATGTCCGAGTGGGAGGCGTCGCAGACCCCCTCCATGACCATCATCGCCACCAAGGGCACCCTGGATATGGCCTACCCTCCTTTCATCCTGGCTTCCACTGCGGCGGCTCTGGGTTGGGATGTTTCGATCTTTTTCACTTTCTATGGCCTGTCCCTGCTGAAAAAGGATATGGATCTCAAGGTTACACCTTTGGGCAATCCGGCCATGCCCATGAAACTTCCCGAAGGACCCGCCTGGATGCAGGGCAAGGAACTGCCCGTGCCGACGTCTATCATGTCCCTGGTGCCGGGCTTCCAGAGTATGGCCACAAACATGATGCGCAAGACCATGGACAAGAAAGGCATCGCCCGCATCGATGAACTGCGTGAACTGTGCGTAGAGGCCGACGTCAAACTGATTGCCTGTCAGATGACGGTGGATCTGTTCGACTATGGCAAGGATGAGTTCATCCCGGAAATCGAGGAATGGGTGGGCGCCGCCAGTTTTCTGCCCCGGGCGTTGAAGGCGGATGTGAACCTGTTTGTCTGAGGCAGTATAAAAAAGCCTTGCGGCCAGTTCAGGCGCGCAAGGCTTCAGAGAGTGTTATCAGCGGCGCCTCAAGGGCACATATCGAAAGCGGCGTTGCGGATATCGCCTTTCAGGTTTTCCATCCATGAAATGGCATTGGGATGCAGATATTTGGTGCCATCATCATCTACGCGGTAGTTGAGGTTGTCGCTGTCCTTGTAGTCGATGTCGAAGGACTTGCGGTCATAGTTGATGGTCACCCACAGGGTGTGCTTGCCGCGCACGATGACACGCGCCACCAGTTGCCCGGGCTTTTTGGACTTTTTGCTTGTCCAGCCCCGTACACGCATGCCTGATTTAATAGCTTTGGTTGCCTTGTCCATGGACAAAGTGCATCCAAACTCGGTGCGGTCCGGATCGCGCAGTTCAGTTGAACGGGCATGTGCCGATGACAGCAGCATCAGGTTGATGGCCAAGGCCAGAGCGCCAAGAATCAGTGACTTCCTCATATTCCATTTCTCCCTTTGGGTTTGATCAAGATTATCTCGATTGCTGATTGTCGCCGACCACGGAGATTTTTTCCAGCATGCGCCGGTTGCCTGTCAGTTGGGCAAACCAGCGTCCACTCCAGTACCAGTGCAGAAAAAGCGTCTCCAGAGGCCAGCGATGGGCGTCCCGCCAAAAGTAAAATTCAGCCTCTGCCGCACAGGGCTGCACCTTCAGTCCCAGGCCCCGCGCCAAGTCCAGCACCCGAGCCAGGTGGTAACGGTTGCTGATCACCACGACGGAGGGAAAATCAGTGAACCAATTGCGTGCATGGCGAAAGTTTTCCAGGGTATTCAGGGAGGCTGATTCCCTGTAGATGCATGTTCCCTCCATACCTTGCTGTTCAAGATACGACTGCCCTGCTTCGGCTTCGGATATCCCGCCGGAGACCGCGCCGCCAATCACCAAAATATCGAAAGGTCCAGATTCCCGCCACAACAGAAGGGCGCGATCCAGACGTTGCAGATAGTCACCCGAAGGAATGTTTCCGGAGGTGAGCCGGTTGCCCAGAATGGCCAGGGCGGGAATGTTCTGTGGCGCGGCAGAGGCGCGCCGGGCGGTGTTCAGGATACGCAGAAAGACCCAGAGATGAGAAAGCCCCAGTGTGGCAACGCCTGCCAGCAATGAGAGGAAAAGCGTAAAAAGGGCATCGACATCCCAGCCCCGCCCCCACTTTTTGTCATGAAGGTTGCCGGAATAGCGCATTGTAGAGTCCTGGCAGATGCATGCCACGGGATAGCAGGCGTCCCGCCACCATTCGGGTGATCCGCAGAATGTCCAGGACGGAACGGAAATGGCTGGGGCGCATGGCTTCATCATAGAGCGCCGGAATGGGAATATTGTGCACCCCTACCCCGCGCCACCCGGCCTCGATAATGACTTCGCTTTCGAACACAAAGCCCCGTTCCGGGCTGGTATCCAGCTCCATGTCTGACAGCAGCGAAGCCGGATACAGGCGGAAACCGGACTGTGAATCCAGCAAGGGCATGCCTGAGGCCCAGGCGATCCAGAAGTTGGCAAAACGATTGGCATAATAACGCCGCGGAGGAATCTGCTCCCGGTCATGCAGGCGGGAACCGATGATGATCTTTCCCGGATGCTCCCGGCTGGCTTCGATGAAGCGGGGAATGTCTTCCGGGCGGTGCTGGCCATCGCCATCCAGGGTGATGATGCCGTCCACGCCCTGTTGCAGGGCGGCTTCGAATCCTTTCCTCAGGGCAGACGCCTTGCCGGCATTTTGCGTGTTCTGCAGCAGGGTGACCGGCAGATCCTGCAGTTGTGCGGCGGTCTGGTCTTCAGAACCGTCATCGACCACGATAACGGGCAATTGCTGTTCCAGCGTCCGTTCAACCAGCGCCCTGATGGTGGCGGCCTCGTTATAGGCCGGGATGACCACCGCAAAAGATTCCATGAAATTCTTCCTGTCGATACCGATGCGGTATTCTAACCCGTGCGCCCACCTGCATGAAAAATATGTGGGACAATATCCGCCATTGCCAACGCAGAAACCCTTCACTTGCAAGCCCATGAAGCCTTTGTTCAAAAACAAGCAACTGTCTGCCCTGGAAGCCCAGTACGAGGCCCACAAGATCGCCTATGCCCCCATCATCTTCCAGGCGGTGCGCAGCCTGCGCGACCTGGGCGTGCTGGCGGCCCTGGAAAAGGCGGGCCGCGGGGGCGTGGATGCCGAAGCGATTGCAGAACAGACAGGCCTCAGTACCTACGCGGTGAATACCTTGCTGGAAAGCGGCCTTTCCTGCGGCGTGGTGGAACAACCGGATGAAGAAAACTTTTGCCTGAGCAAGATCGGCTGGTTCCTGCAAAATGATGCCATGACCCGCATCAATATGGATTACAACCACTACGTTTGCTACAAGGGCCTGTACGATCTAGACCAGTCCCTGCAAACGGAAAAACCCGTGGGGCTGAAAGTCTTCGGCGAGCAGTGGGAAACCCTGTATCAGGCCCTGCCCCATCTACCGCAAAAAGTGAAAGACGCCTGGTATGCTTTCGATCACTATTATTCCGATGGCACCTACCCGCTGGCGCTGCCCATGATCTTTGATCGTCCGGTGGGGCATCTTCTGGATATTGGCGCCAATGTGGGTAAGTTCTCTATCCTGGCCGCAAAAGCCAACCCGGATCTCCACATCACCATGCTGGATCTGCCGGATCAGTTGCAGATAGCCCTGGACAATGCCGCGGCGGCGGGGCTGACCGGACGGGTCGAGGGGCTGGCGGTGGATCTGCTCGATTCACAGGCAGCTATTCCTCCGAAGGGCGACGTGTACTGGCTCAGCCAGTTTCTGTCCTGCTTTGGACGCCCCCAGATCATCAGCATTCTCGAACGAATCAAGGAAGCCATGGGGCCACAGTCCAGGCTCTTTATCCTGGAAACCTGCTGGGATCGCCAGGAACATGAGGCGGCAGCCTATTCCCTGATCAATACCTCGCCCTATTTCACCTGCATGGCCAGTGGCAATTCCAAGATGTACAGCGCCAGGGAGCTTCTTGAGATGATCGAGACGGCCGGGCTGAAACTTCACCAGCTGCAGGACAACCTGGGGGTCTGCCACAGCCTTTTTGAATGCCGGCTGGATGCCGCTTGATTTGGTGCCGCCCGCCCCCATTTGAACAGCATCACTGATGCAAAACATGAACCGGAGATCAATCCCATGACCGATGTACAGAAATTTGAAATCGCCCGCTACCGCAAGGAAATCGATGAGGATGTGCGCAAGCTGGTGGATCACTACCTCAGTATTTCCGATTGGGACATCCCTGAGGTCGATGAAAAGAAAAGCATCGATTACATCCTGATGGCAGTTCGGGAAAGCCTGGATACTATCGAAAAGGAATGGCAGGAAAAATCCTGATCAGTCCGTTTGCAACCGGGCGGTACTGAACAGGCACTGAAAATTGCTGGTAGTGATGGCAGCCAGTTCCTGCACATCCATGCCGCGTAACCGGGCGACCTGCTCGGCAACCGCTTTGACCCATTTGGGCTGATTGGACTTGCCGCGATGAGGAACAGGCGCCAGATAAGGCGAATCCGTTTCCACCAGAATGCGGTCCAGAGGCACCCGGGCGGCCACGTCGCGCAGTTCCTGGGCATTCTTGAAGGTGATGATGCCGGAAAAAGAAATGTAGAAGCCCATTTCCAGGGCGGCTTCAGCCATGGCCCAGTTTTCGGTAAAACAGTGCAGCACGCCGCCAGCGGCCTGGGCATTCTCTTCGTGCATGATGCGCAACGTCTCTTCCCGGGCTTCGCGGGTGTGAATGATCAGGGGCTTTTCCGCTTTCCTGGCTGCCTGGATGTGGGTACGAAAACGGTTTCTCTGCCATTCGAGATCCCCTTCACTGCGAAAGAAATCCAGACCGGTCTCACCGATGGCGACTACCCTGGGATCTGCCGCCAGCTGTATCAGTTCCTCCAGAGATGGCTCATGGCGATCCTTGTCGTTGGGATGAACGCCCACGGAAACCGAGATGTCCGCAAAAGGATCCACCAGGGCGCGCATGGCGGGATAGCTTTCGAGATCGATGCTCACACACAGCATGTGATGGACGCCGGCAGCACGGGTCTCATCCACGAAACGTGAAAAATCGCCGTCATAGGACGACAGGTCCACCCGGTCCAGGTGGCAGTGAGAATCGACCAGCATGCTCAGGAACCTCTGACCAAGGCGGGATGAAGTCGGTGGTGGTTCAGAAGGCGCCAATATGGGGGGGCTAAAGGCAACATATTTGGCCGCCGGGTCAACAGGGAGGCAGAATACAAGTGCAGCGCTTCCCTTACATGGTGTCCGTAGGCGTATCCAGCTCCAACATGCCGGCCAGATGCAGCTCGATTTTTTTGCGCGTGACACCTTCATCATGGGGGCCGAACTGCACGCCCACACCGGCGGTGCGATTGCCCATGGCACCCACAGGGGTGATCCAGATGATCTTACCCGCTACGGGCACCCGCTCTGAGTCATCCATGAGGTTCAGCAAAATGAACACGTCATCGCCCAGTTCGTATTTCTTGATGGTGGGAATGAACAGGCCGCCATTGTCCACGAAAGGCATGTAGGCGCGATACAGCGTGTCCTTGTCCTTGATGGACAGGTTGATGATCCCCTGCTGAAATCCAGGCATGGCCATGGTCAGTTCACCCCCTTGGTGATATGGCCCCATTGCAGCAGAATGCTTTCCAGGGCCAGTTGTGCGTTCAGATTGTTCGCGCTCATGCGCCTGACTTCATTCAGGCGGTCGAGGAGCATGTAAAGCTCCTTTAAGTCTACCCAATCACGCAGGCTTTGCAAGGGTGAGGCGCCCTCCGCTTCCCTACCCGCCAGCTTGTTGCGAACCAGTTCCATGAGCCAGCCGGCCATGATCAGCAGCAACGGTTCCAGCGCTTTGCGTTTCAGCCAGGCTTCGGCAACCCCGGGCGCCTGAGCCTGGCCCCGGGCCACCGCCACAAAGTCTTCCATCAGCGCCTGCCTTTCCTGGAGGGCGCCGCTGGATGCAAGTTCCCTGGCTTTCAGTGGCGCTCCCCCGGCCAGGGGCAGTGCCAGCCCGGCATCGGTGGATGAAATGCCCTGCTGCTCCAGCCAGCTTGTAGCGGCCTCTGCCGCAGGGGGCGAGAAGCGCAGCAGTTGGCAACGGCTGCGTATGGTCACCGGCAGCTTTTCCGCGGCAGCGCTCACCAGCAGCATCAGGGTGCCGGGAATGGGTTCTTCAAGGGTCTTGAGCAGCGCATTGGCCGCTGCCTGCCCCATGGCATGGGCTGGCTCGATGATGAAAACCCGGTGGGCATCTTCACCTACCCGCAGGGTGTTGCCTCCCACCAGTTCACGTATGGTATCGATACGAATGGTGCTGCTGCCTTCTTCCGGTGTGATCAGGCGCAGATCAGGATGACTGCCTGCATCCAGCAGCAGGCACTGGCGGCAGTGGCCGCAGGCATGGCCCTGGCTGTCCGGCTGCTCACAAAGGACGCTTCGGGCCAGAGATTGAGCGAATGCCAGCTTGCCCAGCCCTTCTGCGCCAGAGAGCAGCAAGGCGTGAGGGAGGCGGCCCTGGCGGCGGCTGCGCTGCAGCTGTTGCCAGAGAGACTGATGCCAGGGCAACAGCTCCATCATGCCTGCTGCTCCAGAAACCGCTGGATCACTTCCCGCACCTGCGCCTGCACGTTCTCCAGCGACTGGGAGGCGTCGATCACCTGTACCCGCTGCGGCTCCCGCCGGGCGATCTCCAGGTAGGCCTTGCGCACGCGCTGGAAAAACGCCAGGGCTTCACTTTCAAAACGATCCGGTGAGGAGCGTTTACCGGCCCGCTCCAGACCCAGCTCCACGGGCAGATCCATGAGCAGGGTGAGATCGGGGCGCACATCACCCTGCACCCAGTTTTCCAGTTGCTGTATGCGCTTCATGTCCATGCCCCGGCCACCGCCCTGATAGGCGTAGCTGGCGTCCGTGAAGCGGTCGCACAACACCCAGCGGCCAGCATGCAGGGCTGGCAGTATGCGCTGCTGCAAATGCTCGGCCCGGGCGGCAAACATGAGCAGCAGTTCTGTGTCTTCATGCATGCCGGTATGCTTGTGGCCCAGCAGCAGTTGGCGCAGTTCTTCACCCAGGCGGGTGCCGCCCGGCTCCCGGGTTTCCAGCACGTCCCGGCCAGCGGTTTTCAGCACTGTCAGTACTTCCGCCATGCAGGTGCTCTTGCCAGCGCCTTCGATGCCTTCGAGTGTAATGAATGATCCTTTCATGATCCGGCCCTATTTCTTGAGCTGGTACTTGCGTACGGCGTTGTTGTGTTGCCTGAGGGTAGCAGAAAACTGGTGGCTGCCGTCTCCTTTGGCGACAAAATACAGGGCCTTTTCCTGCGCCGGATGGGCCACGGCCAGCAGGGCTTCACTGCCGGGCATGCAGATGGGTGTGGGTGGCAGGCCGGCGATGACATAGGTGTTGTAGGGGGTGGCCTGGCGCAGATCCTTGCGCCGGATATTGCCCTTATAGCTGGCGCCCATGCCATAGATGACCGTGGGGTCGGTCTGCAGCTTCATGCCTTTTTGCAGACGGCGGATGAACACTCCGGCAATGCGCTTTCGCTCCCCGGCGCGGCCGGTCTCCTTCTCCACGATGGAAGCCAGGATGAGCATTTCGTAAGGGGTTTTCAGGGGCAGCTTCTCATCCCTTTCCTTCCAGGCAGCGGCCAGTTGTTTTTCCATGGCGGCATAGGCCCGGCGCAGCAGATCCAGGTCGCTGAATCCCCGGGGAAACAGATAGGTGTCCGGAAAGAAGCGGCCTTCGGGATGCTCTCCGGCATGTCCCAGGCGCTGCATGATCTCTTTGACGGACAGGCCCCTGAGTTCATGCTGCAGTTGGGCGTTGGCAGCAATGGCCTGCATCATCTGTTCGAAGGTCCAGCCTTCCACCAGGGTGATGGAATGGCTGACGGTTTTACCGGCTACGAGCAGATCCAGCAAGGCGACAGGGGTCAGCCCCCTGGACAGGTGATATTCACCGGCCTTGATCTGGGTGGCCCGGTGGTTCAATTTGCCGTATAGGCGCAGCAGGCGCGCATCAGAAGTCAGGCCGTCTTTTTCCAGCCTGGCGGCAAGCTCTCCCAGGGTCATGCCGGGGGTAATGGTCAGGGTCATGCCCTGTTCCGGAAGCTTTAGCGGCTGAACCAGGAACTCCTGGTACTGATACCAGATCAGGGCGGCAAGCATTCCTCCCAAGAGAGCCACGGCCAGGATGGACTTGAGCAGTATTTTGAACGCTGCCTTGATCATGGCGAAAAAACCCGGGATTGCGCGGCCTCGATCACCGGGTGCTGCGCCAGTGCGGGCCGCCAGTCTTCCTGAAGTATGCCCTGCACCGGGCGTATGCCCAGGAGGGAGCTGGTGAGATACAGTGCGTCAGCGGACAGCAGTGCCTCCCGTTGCACCTCGGTTTTTTCCACGGTCATGCCCATCCCGGCGGCCGTGTCCAAAACCAGTTGCCGTGTCACGCCAGCAACACCACATTCATTCAGCGCAGGTGTCAGCAGGCGCTCGCCCTGCTGCAGAATGATATTGGCTGCGATGCCTTCCGTCACCCGGTCTTTGATATCGAGGAGAATGCTTTCCTGGACATCCCCGGGCATCTCCTGCCGGGCCAATACCTGCTCCAGGCGGTTGAGATGCTTGAGGCCGGCCAGGGTGGGATTCAGCCCCAGGCGCCGGGAAGCGATATTGACCCACACGGATTCGCTGGCCGGGCCATCCCAGGAAAACAGGCTGAGGATGCGGGTAACCGGGCCATGAGCAGGGGCATAGCCGCGGGCGCTGCTGCCGCGGGTGATGATGATCTTGAGTACGGCCTGCTCATGGCTGCTGATCAGCTCCCGGCTTTCCTGCTCCAGCAGCGCCGGGTCCGGCATGGCCATGCCCAGGCGGGCGCAGCCGCTGGCCAGGCGCGCCACATGGGCCTGCCACAGACAGGGCCGGTTGCGGATCACCGCCAGGGTTTCGAAAAGGCCGTCGCCGAACTGCAGCCCCCGGTCCAGGATGGAAACCTGGTCCCCGGGGACACCGTTGACGAGAGATGCGATCAATCTTTAAGCAGACGGAATGCCAGGGTGCCGTTGGTGCCGCCAAAACCAAAGGAATTGGACAAGGCCACTTCCATGGGCATTTCCCGGGCGGTATGAGGCACATAGTCCAGGTCACACTCGGGATCGGGGTTGTCCAGATTGATGGTGGGGGGCGCCACCTGGTCACGCAGGGCGAGAATGGTGAACACCGCTTCCGCGCCACCTGCGGCACCGAGCATATGCCCGGTCATGGACTTGGTGGAGCTCACGCAGAGCTTGTAAGCGTGATCACCAAAGGCCCGTTTCATGGCCATGGTTTCTGCTACATCGCCTGCGGGAGTGGAGGTGCCGTGGGCGTTGATGTACGCCACTTCCTCAGGATTGATGCCGCCATCTTCCAACGCCAGGCGCATGCACTCGGCCGCGCCCTCCCCGCCAGGAGATGGTGAGGTCATGTGGTAAGCGTCCGAGTTCATGCCGGCGCCCACCAGTTCGCAATAGATCTTCGCGCCCCGGGCCTTGGCGTGCTCCAGCTCTTCGATAACCACCACCCCGGCGCCATCGGACAGCACGAAGCCATCGCGGTCTTTGTCCCAGGGTCGGCTGGCGCCCTGGGGATCATCGTTGCGTGTGGACAAAGCACGCGCGGCGGCAAAGCCACCCAGTCCGGTGGGAGAGGTGGCCATTTCCGCGCCACCGGCAACGATGACATCACTGGTGCCGTACTGAATCATGCGCATGCCGTCGGCGATACAGTGCGCCCCGGTGCTGCAGGCGGAGACGATGGAGATATTCGGCCCCTTGAAACCGTTGATAATGGAGATATGCCCGGCCACCATATTGACGATGTTGGCAGGAACAAAAAAGGGAGAGATCTTTCTCGGGCCACCTTTCAGGTAAGCAGCGTAGCCCTGCTCGATACCGCTGATGCCACCAATACCGGAGCCTACGACAACGCCAATGCGATTCGCGTTCTCTTCAGTGGCTTCGATACCGGCATCCTTGATGGCCTGATCCGCTGCGGCGATGCCGTAGTGGATGAACTTGTCCATCTTGCGCGCTTCCTTCCTGGAAATATATTGCTCGATGTCGAAGTCATAGATGGGGCCGCCGAAACGGACGCTGAACGGCTCTATATCCAGATGCGTAATGGGCTTGATACCGCTGTTGCCTGCGAGGATGTTCTCCCAGCTGCTGGCAACATCAAGACCGACGGGTGAGACCATGCCCAACCCAGTGACTACTACCCTTCTTTTGGACATCAAGGAAACCTCTGTGTGTACATTAATCAAAAGCCGCGATCCCCGGAGCGGCGCTCACCCTGAGTGAGCGCCCGATCCATGCGGGAATCTGCGGCTTGACTGGCCGGTGGCGGATCAGCCGTTGGCGTTGATGTAATCCACTGCCTGCTGCAGAGTAGTGATGTTTTCTGCTTCCTCATCGGGAATTTCACACTCGAACTCTTCTTCCAGCGCCATTACCAGTTCAACTGCGTCAAGAGAGTCTGCGCCCAAATCGTCAATGAAGGAGGCGTTAGGCGTTACTTCATCCTCGCTAACACCAAGCTGTTCAGCGACAATCTTTTTGACACGTTCTTCAATGCTGCTCATTTTCGTATTTTTCCTCCAGTAGAGCGCGATCCAGGCGCCGCGCATTAACGTCGTATTGTATGCGGAATTCGCCTGCCAGCCAAATCACTTGTGCAGCCAATTCCAGGAAATGTATCGAGAAAATATTCTACAGAATAATCAATGATTTGCCATCATTTTCAGTAGAAACGGATTCATACCATGTACATGCCGCCGTTCACATGAAGGGTGGTGCCGGTCACATAGGCGGCATCTTCGGAAGCAAGAAAAGCGACGGCAGCGGCGATTTCTTCGGCGGAACCCAGGCGTCCCAGGGGAATGGCGGACAGCAGCGCATTCCGCTGGGCTTCCGGCAGTTCCCGGGTCATGTCCGTATCGATGAAACCCGGCGCCACTGCATTCACGGTGATGCCCCGGGAGCCGATTTCCTGAGCCAGGGATTTGGTGAAGCCCAGCATACCCGCCTTGGCTGCGGAATAATTTGTCTGCCCCGCGTTGCCGCTGCTGCCTACCACCGAGGCGATATTGACGATGCGGCCGCCCCTGGCCTTCATCATCCCCCGAATGCAGGCTTTGCATACCCGGTAAAGAGAACTAAGGTTGGTGTTGATCACTGCATCCCATTCTTCGGGTTTCATGCGCAGGAGCAGGTTGTCCCGGGTAATGCCTGCGTTATTCACCAGCACGGTGACAGGGCCATACTGATCGGCAATGGCGCCGATGACCTCAGTGACGGAATCGTCATCGGAGACATCCAGCTTCATGCCCTGGCCCTGGATGCCCGCTTCCCCGAAATAGCGGCTGATGGCTTCAGCGCCACCATCAGAAGTGGCGGTGCCGATGACCGTCATGCCATCGGCGCCCAGGCGGGTGGCGATGGCGCGGCCGATTCCCCGGCTGGCGCCGGTTACCAGGGCGATAGTCTTGTCAGGCATTGCAGGCCTCCAGTGCTTTTTCCAGGGATGCCGGATCCAGTACCGGCAGGAAAGTAAGTGTTTTGTCGATGCGTTTGCCCAGGCCGGTGAGTACCTTGCCCGGTCCGGGTTCCAGGAGTTGTTCCACACCCTGAGCCTTCATGGCCTGGATGGTCTCCACCCAGCGCACAGGTTGGTAGAGTTGTTTTACCAGCTTGTCGCGGATGGCGTCAGCACTGTCGGCCGCCGCCACGTCCACGTTGTGCAAGACAGGAATGACTGGCATTTGCACGTCCACACCCGAAAGCATGGCTGCCAGTTCCTCGGCAGCGGGCTTCATCAGGGCGCAATGGGAAGGTACGCTCACAGGCAGCAGCAAGGCGCGCCTGGCGCCGGCATCCTTGGCCAGGCTGATGGCCCGTTCCACCGCCGCTTTGTTGCCGGCGATGACCACCTGACCCGGCGAATTGAAATTGACGGCTTCTGCAACCTCGTCCTGGGCAGCCTCCTGGCACAGGGCGGTTACTGCAGCGTCATCCAAACCGAGAATAGCTGCCATGGCCCCTTGCCCGGCAGGCACGGCTTGTTGCATGAAGCGCCCGCGGGCAGCCACCAGCTGCACGGCATCGGCAAAGTCCAGAGCGCCCGCAGCGGTCAGGGCGCTGTACTCACCAAGACTGTGCCCGGCCATGACATCACCCTCGGGACCGCCCTGCTTCCGCCACAGGCGGTACACGGCAATACCGGCTGCCAGCATGGCGGGCTGGGTGTTTTCGGTCTGGTTCAAGGCTTCCGCCGGCCCTTCACTGGCCAGGGTCCAAAGATCTTGCCCCAGGGCATCGGACGCTTCTTCGAAGGTTTCCCGAATCGAGGAAAACTGTTCCGCCAGCCCTCCCAGCATGCCTACGCTCTGGGATCCCTGTCCGGGAAAAATGATCGCTGTCAGTTTGCTCATGATGGGATCTGGAATCAGTATTTGAGAAGGATGGAGCCCCAGGTGAAACCACCACCGAAAGCTTCCAGCAACAAGGTTTCACCGCGCTTGATGCGCCCGTCGCGCACAGCGGTGTCCAGGGCCAGGGGTACAGAGGCGGCAGAGGTATTGCCATGATCGTGTACCGTGACCACGACGTTGTCCATGTCCATGGACAGCTTACGTGCCGTGGCCTTGATGATTCGGATATTGGCCTGATGCGGCACCAGCCAGTCGATATCGGTTTTTTTCATCTCATTGGCAGCCAGGGTCTCGTCCACGATGCGCCCCAGGGTGTTGACCGCCATTTTGAACACTTCATTGCCCTTCATCTGCATGAAATGGGGATCGCCACCGGATTCCACCTCCACGTCGAACCCCTTGGATACACCGCCAGGCACATGCAACAGCTCTTCATAGGCGCCATCCGCATGCAAATGCGTGGAAAGGATACCCGGTTCGTCTGAAGCTTCCAGCACCATGGCGCCGGAACCGTCCCCAAACAGGATACAGGTGCCCCGGTCTGTCCAGTCGATAATGCGCGACAGGGTTTCCGCCCCTACTACCAGCGCGGTGCGTGCGGCGCCCGTCCTGATGAACTTGTCCGCCACGCCCATGGCATACACGAAGCCGGTGCATACCGCCTGGATATCAAAGGCGGCGCACCCGTGATTGCCCAGACGCTGCTGCAACAGGCAGGCGGTACTGGGAAAGATCTTGTCCGGCGTGGTGGTGGCAACGATGATCAAATCCAGGTCTTCAGCCGTCTTTCCCGCCGCTTCCAGGGCACGCCGGGCTGCCTGCTCGGCAAGATCACAGGTGGTTTGACCGTCTTCTGCAATGTGGCGCTTGCGAATGCCGGTGCGTTCCTGGATCCACTGGTCGGAAGTTTCCACCATCTTTTCCAGATCCTGATTGCTGAGCACTTTTTCCGGCAGATAGCTGCCCGTACCTGTAATTCTTGAATACACACTCATGCCGGTTTCCTCAGGGTTTCCAGGTGACGGGTGACGCCCTCTTCTATCCGTGCGGCAATGTCCGCACGCACGGTCTTGGCTGCTATGTCTATGGCATGGGCATAACCCAGCGCGTCGGTTCCACCATGACTCTTCACTACTACGCCACGCAGCCCCAGCAGACTTGCACCATTGTAACGGCGCGGGTCGATACGCCGGCTCAAGCCCTTGAGTACGGGCAAGGCAAACAACGCGGACAGTTTGGTCAGAAAATTGCGGCTGAAGCCTTCCTTGAGATTGCCACGAATCATTTTGGCCACGCCTTCGCTGGTCTTGAGGGCGACATTGCCGATAAAGCCGTCCGTAACCACGATATCCACCTCTTGATTGAGATAGATATCATCGCCTTCCACATAGCCGATGTAGTTCAAGGCCGCATCCCGCAACAGTTCATGAGCGCCTTTCACCTGTTCATTGCCCTTGATTTCTTCCTGGCCAATGTTCAGCAAGCCCACCTTGGGGTTGGCCACGTCGTCCACGACGCTCACCAGTTCAGAACCCATGACGGCAAACTGGAACAGGTGCTCGGCCGTGCAATCCACGTTGGCGCCAAGATCCAGCATCCAGGTGCGCCCATTGACGGCGGGCAAAGCCGTTATGATGGCGGGCCGGTCCACATTGGGCAGCATCTTCAGCACGAAACGCGCCGTGGCCATCAGCGCTCCGGTATTGCCCGCGCTCACGCAGGCATCAGCCTCTCCGGACTTCACCAGGTTCAAGGCGACACGCATGGAAGAGTCTTTCTTTTTACGCAATGCCTGGGAAGGCAGCTCATCCATCTCCACTTCCTGGGATGCGGAATGGATGGAAAGACGGTCGGGCAGACGTCCCTTGTGGGGAAGATGCTCGCGTATGGCTTCCTCCCGCCCCACCAGGATCAGCGATTGGGCAGGATGCTCCCGGAGATAATTGAGGGCGGCCGGAACTACGACGGATACGCCGTGATCACCACCCATGGCATCCAGGGCTATGGTAATTTCTTGCTTCACAAAAGAAACTCCGGAAGTTTTCAGCAAACGACCGGAGTCTGTTTCC
Organism: Sedimenticola sp.; assembly: GCA_026994195.1. Taxonomy (GTDB): domain Bacteria; phylum Pseudomonadota; class Gammaproteobacteria; order Chromatiales; family Chromatiaceae; genus Thiolapillus. The sequence continues at coordinate 51,956 of JALWRH010000027.1, forward strand.
TACCGACTGGGTACATTTTCAGTCGTTGACTACCTTGCGGCCGCGATAGAAACCATCCGGACTTACATGGTGGCGCAAGTGGGTTTCACCGGAAGTGGGATCGATGGAAAGCGTTTCAGGCTTGAGTGCATCGTGTGAACGACGCATGCCACGCCTGGATGGGGTTTTACGGCTTTTCTGTACGGCCATGGGACTATCTCCTGCAATTTCTCAATTGTGGTTTTCGCTGCCCTTGAGTTTGGCAAGGACGGCGAAAGGGTTGTCTTGTTCCTGTTCGGCTGGTGGATTCTGCTTTTCCTCAACATGAATAGAACAGTTCACATCAGCATGTCTGGGTGAAGCAGGAATCGCCAGTAGCAACTCGTCTTCTATCAATGCCGCAATATCCAGGTATTCTTCCTCGCCCAGCAGCAATGGATCCAGGTCCTTTGGCAACTGCTCGGCCTCAGTAGGACCACTGACCAGCGCCAGAAGCGTGTGAGCATCCACATCCAATGTCATATCGGACAGGCAACGCTGGCACTCCAGCACCAACTGCGCTTTGACGCCAAGATCCACTGTGGAACGGCGACTCTCATCCTTGCCAAAACGCAAAGTGAAGAGCGCTGCAGGTGTCGTATCCTGCAACAAAGCCGCAAGACGCGGCAATGCATCCACGGGAAGACTGCCGGAAAGGGTTTTCCCCTCCTCGGCAAGCCGCCTGGGATCCACTCGATCAGGAATACGCTGCGACATAAGCGGCGTATGATATTGAAAAACACCTTTCAGGTCAAAGTCTTTTCCATTGATCTGACGGGTATTTCGGCAAGCCGGGGATACCCCGGCCAGGCATTCTCAGCAGTGGGGCAGTCTCCTGCCCGCACAATCGCTCAGGCCGCCTTGCCTGTCATTTCATCCACCAGGTGATCGGCCTTGTGCTTGTCGCAGCCGGCATCAGAGTTGCGGCCACGCTCCACCAGATCAGCCAACGTGATTTCTTCCAGGAAATCATAGATTTGGCGACTCAGATCATCCCACAGGCTGTGGGTCAGGCAACGCTGACCGCCACGGCAGTCCTGCTTTCCCTGGCAACGGGTGAACTCCACCCATTCATCCACGGCGCAGATGATATTGGCGATGGAAATCTCGTCCGCTTCACGGCCAAGGAAGTAACCACCACCGGGACCACGAACGCCGCGCACCAGTTTTTTTGCACGCAGCGCGGCAAACAGCTGCTCCAGATAAGAAAGGGAGATTCCCTGGTTCTCGGAAATATCCGCAAGAGTGACGGGGCCGTCCTGACCATTGAGGGCCAGATCCAGCATGGCAGTAACCGCATAGCGGCCTTTGGTTGAAAGTCTCATGTTCTCAGATCCTCTTCATCTGTTAACGTGGAAATACACACACGTTCTTGATTTTCTGTAGGTCGGGCTTCAGCCCGGCACCAGCTGCCATAACGGAGCAATGTCGGACTGAAGTCCGACCTACGGATTCTATGTTTTCAAGGTTCGATGACTGGCCTGCAACAGGCTCAATCAGCACCTCTTTTTGTAAGTGATTATAACACAGTAAATTACTAGGGAATTAAGAATAGCATTAACCATGCATTTTAGTCAAGAATTGTTCGGGAGCCTCGAACCGGTGTCCCTGAAGCACACAGAAGCCCAGCCATTTGGACAGAAAGACATTCATCTTCCATTTGTTGTACAGGCTGGGATGCTGGTAGATGGATTCAACGGGCAGGATATGTTGCCGGAGCCGTATCACCTCGATCTGATGCGCATCGTGGTAAACACGCAGGACAGCGTCCGGGTCCGCCTCCTGCCCTTCCCTGTGGGAGAAATAATAGGTGATATGCAGCATCGTGGTATAGGGAGTCTGTTCCAGAACCTCAAGGTACAGATCCATATGCCCGGGACGGCAGGAAGCGCTCTTCCCTTCCAATCTGTCCAGATCCGGCGCCAGCTGCAGCAGAAGCGCATAGTTTTCCTCGCACAGGTCCAGGAGATCGCCCACAGTGGGTGAGCGATTGAGCAGCTTTCCGATTTGTGAAATCCAGGGATATTGCATGAGCCTGTTGCGAATGTCTCCTTCTGAGACCGGACGTTCCAAGATAGAAAGTCCATAGACTGCGTAATTTAACACGCCGCACATCAAGTCGGGCTGAAACCCGACCTACGACAACAGGTTATGCGCTCAGAACAGATAAGGAAGAAACGGCAGCAGGTCGGGCTTCAGCCCGACAATTCAGGAAGCAGATGGGCAAGGTCAAGTGACGCCGGAGCCGAGGAGCACATCTGCCCGTACATCCTGTACATCGCCGCTCCTGCGCATGACCTCCATGGATGGAGGAAATGCTGGAACCGTCAGGAACGGTTCCAGTGCCCTGCGCCCGCGGCATACCGTACATCCTGTACATAAGAAAAGCCGAAAGCTTGCGCTTCCGGCTCTGCTGCTAGACAAAAGTAAAACCGGTCAGGCGTCAGCGGCATTTCCCTGCTGGGCTTCAGCGATCTGCTTTCTGACATCATCCATATCCAGGGTGGCGGCCTGTTCTACCAGTTGGCGGAAAGAGGCTTCCGGCAGAGCGCCCGCTTCACTGTATATGATGATCTGGTCACGGAAGATCATTAGGGTAGGAATAGAACGAATCTGGAAATGCGCGGCAATTTCCTGCTCGTCTTCTGTGTTGATCTTGGCAAAGACCACATCCTCAAAATCTTCGGAAACCTTTTCATAGGTAGGTGCAAAGCTTTTGCATGGGCCGCACCAGGGCGCCCAAAAGTCAATGATGACAAAAGCGTTGTTGTTGATGGTATCTTCAAAATTTTCTTTGTTCAGTTCGACTACAGCCACGCAAGGCCTCCGTTCTCTGGTTCAATGTATTTGGCCTGAATTATTCAGGTTCAGATGCCGCAGTATAACAAAAACCGGGGTCAGACCCCGGTTTCAGTGAGTTTCAATGCAGGCGGTTCAATTGTCCAGTCCGCTGAAAATGGCATCACGGATCTCTTCCACGCTGCCCACACCGTCCACCTTGACGTACTTGAGCTTTCCGGCCTCGGCTTCCTTGGAATAGAAATCGATCAGCGGTTCGGTTTGATCATGATAGACGCGCAGACGTTCTTTTACTGTTTCTTCTTTGTCATCATCACGTTGGATGAGGTCTTCTCCAGTCACATCATCTTTGCCCTCGACCTTGGGGGGATTGAAGATGACATGATAGGTGCGGCCTGAAGGCAGATGCACCCGGCGGCCGGACATGCGCTTGATGATCTCCTCGTCGGGGACGTCGATCTCAACCACGGCATCGATTTCGATGCCGGCATCTTTCATGGCCTCTGCCTGGGGAATGGTGCGTGGAAAACCGTCGAACAGATAGCCGTTCTTGCAGTCGTCTTCCTTGATGCGCTCTTTGACCATACCCATGATGATGTCGTCGGACACCAGGCCCCCTTCGTCCATGATCTTCTTGGCTGCCTTGCCCAGCTCAGTGCCGGCCTTCACGTGTGCACGCAACATGTCTCCTGTGGAGATCTGGGGGATATTGTACTTTTCTTTGATGAAATTCGCCTGAGTGCCCTTTCCGGCACCTGGTCCGCCCAGTAATATAATTCTCATTTTCTTAACTTCCCCTCGGTTTGAGTTTGGTGGCCTGAGTTTGCCACAGTGCGCCTGCCCTGAGTATTCGAGCCTGCGAATGACCGGATTTGCCCGGCTTATGGCCGGACAAATCAGACGCACAACTATTGTGTTTTAGTTATTTCTTTAACATCAAAGCCTTGCTTTGCTTTCTTCCAGTGAAGTATCACCCGATATTCCTTGCCGTCATGCATCAGCCCGTCAATACGGATCTCCCGGCTTCCGATAATTTGGGTACTGGCATTGTCCAGGGAAACGAGGTTGTCGTCGTCCACCCAGTCCGTATCGAAACGCTCAACATCGAAAGTCACCGTTTTTTCCAGCGTGTTGCCCTGATTGTCCCGGGCAACCAGCCGGTACTGGTGCTGCCCGGCGGAAAGAATGCCAAAGTTCGTGGCGAAGGCAAACCCGGAATTGGCGGCCCCCGGGTAGTCAGGATGCTTATCGGCCACATCCTGGCGCTTGCCATTGTGATCCAGGGTATCGAAAAGCTGGCCATCCCGGTACAGGGTCAATGAAACCAGGGGATTCTTGGATATGACCCAACCCCGGAAATTACTGACGCCGCTCTTCACATCACCATTAAAAGGTTCTTCGATGGACATGCGAATCGGGGGATCTCCAGGGCTGCCGCTGGCGCCATAGAGGGTTTGCAGGCCGGCAATATCATCAGGCTGCAGAGTATAAGTGTTTCCTATTGTGGGCTGCATAATAGCCGGATTGCTCTCTTCGTGGCCCAGCCCCAGGGAATGACCCAACTCATGCAGGGCGACCCGTTTGAAATCGAAGCTGGCCCGCGCATTACCGTCATAGATGTCCCAGGATTCAGCATCATTGAAGAAAATATCTGTTTCGACTTTTTCTTCCGGATTGTTGGTATAGACATAACTGACCGTGACCGCCAGAGTCTTGTTGCCGTAATCGTCTTCCGTTCCATCCACCTGGTTGCACACCTTGGGATGGAAATTTGCACCGTTGCGGAAACCGTCCTGGGGATAGCTGCCGACACCCGCGCAGGGATGGGAAGGATCTGTTTCATCCACGGTAAATTTGAATTTCGACTGGGCATTCCATTTTGCCGCCGATTCACGGAATGCGGCATTCCAGGTAACGCCACTGGGGCTGGTGGAAGCGCCGTGGTTTGTGATACCGATGTGGAAAGTGGCTTTTGCGTCCGGCCAACTGGAACCATCCAGGACATAGGCGCCCGCCTGGAAACTCACGCCCAGACCGAGCAGGAGAGCCGCTACAGTGTGTTTCATCTTCATTCCGCCATCCCCCTGATCAGAGCTTTAAAACCTTCGGGATCCAGGGGTTGCTTTCCCGGAACCTCTTTGGTGATCACGCCGTAGGCGATGCCATGGCTGAGTTCCGCCATGCGGGATTGACGTGCACTGGTATCGATGTCGCTGACAGGCTTTCCACTCAAAGTGGTGATGGTCTGACGTTTCAGCTTCCTGTCGTATTTCACCAGGAAATGCCCCTGGGACCATCCCACCAGAGGGTTGACCAGACGGCGCCCGATGTCTTCCACGAAATAAATGCCATGTTCACCTGCCGTGGGCATCTGCATGTCAGATACCCGAACCGTCAGATCCCCCCGGGTGCCGCCAAGAAACGACAGTTCGATGACAGGTTGGTCGTAACTGCCTTTGATGACATCCAGCACCTCGAAACGTACCCAGGTGTGAATGGTTCGTTCTCCCGGGCCCTGCTCCACCCGGGTACCGATGACCCGGCCTTCAAACACCAATTGGGCATCGCGGGTGATTTCCGCCATGTCCGCCAGTTTGATACTGGAGGCCAGCAACAGCCCCGGCATAAGGCAGATGACCAGCATCGGCCAGAATCTACTCAGAGTTTTTCGCATGATATCCATCCCTTCCTTGCAACTGATGCGGGTCCGCAAAGTGTCCCCCATCATTGCTGAAGGTCAGCAATCATGCGAGGCAGCGCTACGGAATTGCAACACCTGTAACCAATACTAGCAGGAAGCAGCGAACGCAGGTTGTGCGCTGCTTCCCGCCAGAGAACCTGCCTGAACTCACCCGTTCAGGGCTGATTATTCAGACAGATCCAGCATCAAACGGTTCAACCGGTGTACGAATCCAGCCGGATCCTCCAGTTGACCGCCTTCCGCCAGCAGACTCTGATCATAAAGCAGGCGCGCCAGTTCAGCAAAACGCTGATCCTCCTTTTCCTGTTCCAGCCGCTCTACCAGAGGATGCTCCAGGTTCAGCTCCATAATGGGCGTAGGCATGGGCGCATCCTGCCCCAGCTGCTTGAGCACCCGGGCCAGATTCTGGCTCATGTCGTACTCGTCCACCACCAGGCAGGCGGGTGAATCCACCAGGCGGCTGGATACGCGCACCTCTTTGATCTTGTCGCCCAAAGCTTCCTTGATGCGTTCCAGCAGGGGCTTGTGCGCTTCGGCGACTTTTTCCAGCTGCTCCTTCTCTTCCTCGTCTTCCAGTTCGCCCAGATCCAGTTGGCCTTTGGTGACAGACTGGAAGGACTTGCCCTTGTACTCATCCAGGTGGGACATGAGCCATTCATCCACCCGGTCGGTCATGAGCAGCACCTCGATATCCTTCTTCTTGAAGATTTCCAGGTGCGGGCTGTTGCGCGCAGCGGCCAGGGAGTCAGCAGTGATGTAATAGATCTTCTCCTGCTTTTCCGCCATACGCTCGATGTATTCATCCAGGGAAACGGTCTCCCCGTCTCCTTCGGACTTGGTGGTGGCGAAACGGAACAGGCCCGCAATGCGCTCCTTGTTGGCGAAATCCTCCGCAGGTCCTTCCTTGAGCACCTTGCCAAACTGCTCCCAGAAAACCTTGTACTTGTCTGCTTCGTTCTTGGCCATTTTTTCCAGCAGGCCCAGAATGCGCTTCACATTGGCACTGCGGATGGTGTCGATCTTGCGGTTGTGCTGCAGCAGCTCACGGGACACGTTCAGGGGCAGGTCATCGGAATCCACTACGCCTTTCACGAAACGCAGATAGTGAGGCATAAGCTTGTCCGCCTCGTCCATGATGAATACCCGGCGCACATAGAGCTTGACGCCGTGTTTCTGCTCCCGGTCCCACAGATCAAAAGGCGCCTTGGAAGGGATGAAAAGCAAAGAAGTGTACTCGTTGTTGCCTTCCACCCGGTTATGCACCCAGGCCAGGGGGTCTTCGAAATCATGGGAGATGGACTTGTAGAAGTCCTTGTATTCCTCATCCGTGATCTCGGACTTGTTGCGCATCCAAAGGGCCACGCCTTTGTTCACCTGCTCCCACTCGATCTCCTGATCCTTGTCTTCCTCATCTTCACCTATGGATTCTTTGGGCATCTCGATGGGAATGGTCAGATGGTCGGAGAACTTGTTGATGATCTGCCGCAGGCGCCAGCCATCCAGGAACTCTTTCTCATCCTCGCGCAGATGCAGGGTGATCTCCGTGCCACGCTGGGCCTTCTCCACAGTTTCAATGCTGTAGCTGCCCTCGCCATCGGACTCCCAGCGTACACCGTGTTGCGGCTCCATGCCCGCCCGGCGGGTGGTCAGGGTCACCTTGTCGGCAACGATGAAGGCAGAATAGAAACCCACACCGAACTGGCCAATGAGCTGACTGTCCTGGGCGGCATCGCCGCTGAGGTTCTCCAGAAATTTCCTGGTGCCTGAACTGGCAATGGTGCCAATGGTTTCCATGACTTCCTCACGGCTCATGCCGATACCGTTGTCCGCCACCGTGAGGGTGCCGGCCTCCTTGTCCGTCCAGACCCTGATGTGCAGGTTCGGATCATCCTCGAACAAGGCATCATCGGACAGGGCCTCGAAACGCAGCTTCTCTGCTGCATCGGAAGCATTGGAAATCAGCTCGCGCAGGAAAATCTCCTTGTTACTGTACAGGGAGCGGATCACCAGGTTCAGCACCTGGCTGACTTCCGCCTGAAACTCCATGGTTTCCTTGTGTGCTTCTACGGTCATGTGCAGAAAACTCCTGATAAGTTGAGGTTGCTGATAAGTTTTAGGTTATAGAATCGAAGCTTACCTTGGGGCGGCGCAGGTAAAATTCAACCCCATCCTGAAAAATCTTCTCAATCTGCCATACTTGAGCGAAGTTCTCTGTTTTCGGAAAGCGCTATGCCCAAATTCCGCAGGATCCTTTTTCTGGCCTGCCTGGTGTTGCTGCCCCTGCAGCAGGCCCAGGCATTTTTCTGTTTTCGCTTCGCCATGGGCGCTGCCAGTCATGACCGGGGTCCCCGTCATGGGTTCGGCTCCCGCGCCTATCCCGCCGCGCCCCATCCCTCATGGTATCTGCGCAACAGGCCGCCACCGGCCCCTTACCCTTCGCCCTATTCCCTGGCACCTGCCATGTCCCCTGCCCCGGATCTGACCATTCCCACACGCCAACCCGGTATGTGATGCTTTTTCAAACCCGTTAGAATAAGTGGCTGTTGTGTAATTTCAGCCTGAGGAACAATCGTGGAAGAAAGAAAAGTCGATGTAGCCATCATCGGGTCCGGCACCGCCGGCCTGAACGCCATGGGACGCGTGAAGCGCGCTGAAAAGGATTTCGTGCTCATCAACGGCGGCGAGCCCGGCACCACCTGCGCCCGGGTGGGCTGCATGCCTTCCAAGGCCATTATCCAGGTGGCGGAGGATTTTCACCGCCGCAGCCTGTTCAAGCGTGAGGGTATCGAAGGCGGCGAACACCTGAAGGTGGATATTCCCGAAGCCCTGGAACACACCCGGGACCTGCGCGACAACTTCGTGGACCGGGTGCTGTCCAACAGCACGGATCACCTGAGCGAAGAGGTGTTCATCCAGCAGTACGCCCGCTTCATCGAACCCGGCGTGGTGGAACTCGAAGACGGCCAGCGTATCCGGGCGGACAAATTCGTGATCGCCACCGGCTCCACCCCCATCGTACCCGATGCCTGGAAAGCTTTTGGCGACCGTATCGTCACCACGGACGAGTTCTTCGAGCTGGAGGATCTGCCATCTTCCATGGCTGTCATTGGCCTGGGCGTCATTGGCCTGGAACTGGGCCAGGCCATCGCCCGTATGGGTGTGGAAGTCACCGGCATCGACCTGGCTGAAAATGTTGGCGGCATCACTGACCCGGAAGTGAATAAAGCTGCTGTTGAAGTCATCAGCAAGGAATTTCCCCTGTGGCTGGGGCACAGCGCTGAGATCAGCGAGGAGCCCGATGGCCGCCTGAGAGTCACTGCCGGCGAAAACAGCGTGGTGGTGGACAAGGTTTTTGCCAGCCTGGGACGCCGTCCCAACCTGGATCGCCTGGGACTGGAAAACCTGGGCATAGAACTGGATGCGCGGGGCATTCCTGCCTACAACCCCAACACCATGCAGATCGGCGATCATCCCCTGTTCCTCGCCGGAGACATTAACGCCGACCGCCCCATCCTCCACGAAGCCGGAGACGAGGGCAAGATTGCCGGCTACAACGCCGCCCACGAGCCCATGCGCGTGTTCAAGCGCAAGACGCCCCTGGCCATCGTGTTCAGTGATCCCAACATCATCAGCGTGGGCGCCCGCTACGCAGACCTGGAAGCCGACAGCTTCAAGGTCGGTGAGATGAAGATTGCTCCTGTAGGCCGCGCCCTGATCATGGGCAAGAACCGCGGCACCATCCGGGTCTATGCCGACAAAGTCAGCGGCAGGCTCCTGGGGGCGGAAATGGTCACCCCCCGGGGAGAACACCTGGCCCATCTTCTTGCCTGGTGCATTCAAAAGGAGATGCATGTGGGCGAGCTGATTCAGATGCCTTTCTATCACCCGGTCATGGAAGAAGCCCTGCAGGCGGCCCTCACTTCCCTTTATCACCAGGTGGAAGCGAAGAACCCCGGCCCCATCGCAGAACTTGTCACAATAGATTAATATTAATCAATAAGTTATTGATAAAACAGGAGTTGATATATGCCATATTTTGTCTATGAAGTTGTGACGCATCCGGAATCCGGTGCCAAGCTGCTTACCTATCTGGAAACCTACCCCAAGTACCGCGAAGCCAAACTGCGGGTGAAACAGGAGCGGGATGAGCACCCTGAACGGGATCAGCAGGAGTTCCGTCTGGTTTTCGCCAAAAACCAGGTGGAAGCGGAAAAGCTGTTGAGTATCCCCAGGGACGAGCGGATCATTGGTGATATCTGAGGGAACAGCTGTTCCATGAACCGGCACCGAGCCACTGGTCACACCCCTGACGATGGAAGAACCCCTGTCCGTAGATCGGACTTTGATCCGACATTTCGCATTGTGGCAGCTGAGATCGGGCTGAAGCCCGACTCACAGTCACGGCGCCAATTTGCGTCTTCCCAAATTGCACACTACCCATAGCTCAGGCATATTCAGACACCTCCCAATGCCAGCAATCCCCCCCATATCACCAGACCTCCAGCGAAAACCCAAAGAATATCGACCTTAAACCAGCGCACGGCAACGAAAGCCGCCAGCGCCAGCGTCAGGGAAGCCGCACCAACAATGCCGACGCGTCCCAGTTGCACAACAATCATGGCCAACATACCGACGAATCCTGCCAACACACCGGACAATGCTCCCCGTACAAACGTCAGGTTTTGAATTCGTCCATACACTTCAGTAAAAACCAAAGTCATCACAAAAGAAGGCGCAAAGATGGCAAAGGTTGCCAACAACGCAGCCCCTACCCCGCCCAACTTGTAACCAATAAAGGTGGCAATCACCAGAAACGGGCCAGGTGTAATCTGGCTGATGGCAATACCGTCGACGAACTGATGCGGGGACAACCAGTGAAAGGTATCCACGGCATCCGCCTGAACAAGGGGCAGGATGGTCATGCCATTGCCAAAAGCCACGCTGCCAATCTTGAAAAAGGAAAGGGCCATGCGGCCGATATCGCTGGAGAGCACAGCGCATCCTCCTGCAACCATCAGGGTGATGAATGTCGCCAGCAGGATGCCCGGCCACCCGCCGCGGGCTTCTGATCCTGCTGATGGCGTTTTCCCTGGTACCTGCTCGGGGCGCGGACGAATGAAAACCGCTCCCACCATCAATGCGAGCATGACAACCCAGACGGCGTTGATCCTTGACGCCAGGCCTGCAAAAGCGGCCAACATGATGAGCGCTTCAAGGGGACCTTTGATAGCGCGTTTCCCAAGATCGAGGGTGACATGGAGCACGATGCCCACAACAAGGGCTTCCAGCCCCACGATAAACGACTGTACCCAGGGCAGGCTGCCGTATCGAAAATAAGCCGCCGAGAGTACCAGCACCAGAATGGTGGTAGGGATGACGAAACCCAGTATGGCCATGAATGCACCGGCAACACCGCGCAATTTGTAACCCGTATAGGCGGTAAAATCCACCATGATGGGGCCGGGATACAATTGCACCATCGCCAACCCGTCATTCATTTCTTCTTCTGTCAGCCAGCCATCCTGGCGTACCAATTCTTTGAGTTTTTGCAGAATCGCCATGCCAAAAGCGGTCAACCCGAGCAGAAAAAAGGCCCGGAAAATGCTTGGCAGAGAAACTCTGTTCTGCGCTGGAGACATGTCTGATCCTGGCAGGTGCAGCGTCCTTTCCCCGTCGCCTGCCCGCTTGACATCAATCACCGGCATTGTCTTGGGCATGACCTACAATGCTGCGGGCCATCTCTGCCAGCGAGTCTGAATCCGATACCGCCTCATTGCCGGAAAGTGGCATGACATTGTACGCAATACCCCATGGTGTCTCGTAGTGCATGCAGTGACTTGCTCATGTCTTTGGTCTTCAGTGTTTCACTTAGAACATCTGCGCTCTTGTGAAACTGAAACCCAAGATTCCTGAAGTCGTCATTGTTAAACATGCTACACATCTTCTTCATGTCTTCTGTCAGGCCAAGTTTTTCATGAGCCACTTCAGAAGCCTTGTCGAAATCCCCTGTTTCCATCAAGGCGATGATGGTTTGTATCGCTTCCAGGTGTGATCTCATGTTCATGAGCTGATGGGTTTTCATTTTTGGCGGAAGACCGAGGGATATTCTCCCATCATTGGCATGACTCATCATCCCGTGCTGTTGCATCGAATTCATCTGTGGCTTTGCGCCTTCGGCAAATGATGTGGAGCCCATCCCCGCAGAAAGCAGAATGGTCAAGAAAAACAAAGTTCGTTTGAATGTGGTCATATTCGGTATCTCCAAACAATCATTTATGGGATTTGCTCGCGTCTCCTGTTCTATGCATCTGGCCAAAAAGCCAGAAGTCCCCCTTGGGAGGACGTTGTAAAAGCACTTCACTGGGCGTTCACGACTCTGAAATGGCATAGTAGACTCATACCTTATGAATTCCCTATGATTTGAATCATACATATCATCTATAAAGAAAAGGCTCATGCCAGAGTGGCTGCAGAATCAGTGTTATGTCGATTGAGTGGACAGAAATAGCCAAGGAACACACCATACTGGGGGAAATGCCAGGAATACTGCGCGATGCTGCACATCAACGGTCGTTCGACAAAGGGCGGCTGTTGTATCAACGGGGGCAATCCCCCGAAGCCATGCTGTTCGTCCTGAGAGGCGAGGTCTGTCTGGTGCGACATGCACAAAACGGCGCAGAGTGTATCCTGCAGCGGGTTAAAACCGGGTTTGTTGCCGAAGCAAGCCTGGACGCGCATAGCTACCACTGCGATGTGGTTGGCACCCACGATGGCTCCTTGCTGGCATTTCCCCGCGTACTGTTTCAAACCGCACTGGATGATGAGCCTGCCTTTTACCATGCCTGGTCCCGCCTGCTGGCACAGGAAATCCGACGGCTACGCGCCCAGAATGAACGCCTCAGTCTGAACAGCGCCGCTGCACGAATCCTGCACTACATCGAAAGCGAAGGTGAGAATGGAAGGATCGTGCTGAATCAGACACGCAAGGCCTGGGCTGCGGAACTTGGCTTGAGCCATGAGGTCTTGTATCGCACACTGCGACGACTGCGCGAGAAAGGGGAGATCCTGATCAACGAGAGGCAGATTGCGCTGGCCACACAGGATACGGTAAAAAAAACCGGCATCAGAGGAAGTTGCACCAGGGCAGACGTAAAGCCCTAACGGATTGATATCAAAGGCTGGCCGTGATGGATTGCCGAGCAGGATCTGCACTAAGATTGCTTGATCTTCAGAATTTGGCGAGCCACAGCCGCAAGCGCAACCCCAGTTCCGTAGTGTAGCCCACTGCCGCATGGCGGATCTGGCCATGGGCATCGATGATGAAACTGCTGGGAACCCCGCGTATTCCCCAGGCCACCCCGAGCATTCCTGCTTCGTCCAGTATCACGGGGAAATCCAGGTGATTTTCCCTGATATAGCGGGAAACTTCCTGGGCCTCCCCCGAGGTGGTCGCCACACTCAACACCTGATGATCCTTTGAGATAGCCTCGATGCTGCCCTGTTCTGCGCGGCATACAGGACACCAGGTCGCCCAGAAATGCACCAGCACAGGCTGGCCGCGATAGTCTTTGAGAGAGGCCGTTGCGCCACTTGGCAAAACGCCCTCAAGAGCAGGCGCAGGGCCGCTGGGCAGGTTGCGCGTCTGCCACAATTGCACCCCGACGATCACCACAAGAATCAGCAAACCATCCCATAACCAGCGTCGCCAGCGGGGGCGGGTTGTTTTATCCTTGTCAGCCGTGTTGCTCATACCAAAATCCCATGTCGTTATTCGTCAGTATTCTGCTGCCCTTCCACAATGCTCTGGATACCCTGCCGGCCTGCCTGCGCAGCATTCAGGCTCAGGAACACCCTCACTGGGAACTGATCGCTGTAAACGACCAGAGCACGGACGGCTCCCGTCCCTGGTTCCGGCAGCAGGCCCTCCGGGACAAGCGCATACGCATCATCGACAACCCGGAGAAAGGCCTGGTCAATGCCCTCAACCTTGGACTGGCGGCCTGTAGCCACCCTCTGGTGGCCCGCATGGATGCCGATGATGTCATGTCGCCCCAGCGCCTCTTGCAACAGATCTCCCATTTCCGGCGATGTCCTGATCTGGCCCTGTCAGCAACGCAGGTCCGTCTTTTTCCGAAAGAGCAGATCCAGAACGGTTTTCTGGAATACATACGCTGGCAGAACCTGTGTTGCAGCCGGGACGACATTGCCCGCCAGATCTATATCGAATCCCCCTTCGCTCACCCCAGCGTCATGTTCAGGAAAAGCTGCGTTCAACAACTTGGCGGTTACCGCTCAGGTCCCTTCCCTGAAGACTATGACCTGTGGTTGCGCCTGTTTCATTCAGGCCTGCCCATGGAAAAGCTGCCCCAGGTGCTGCTGGACTGGCGGGAAAGCCCGGATCGCGTGTCCCGCACCGACCCCCGCTGCTCCCGGGAAGCCTTTGATCGCCTGCGGGCCAGCTACCTCGCCCGGGATCCCCGGTTTCTGGCCCGGGCAGATGATTTCGTGATCTGGGGGGCTGGACGCAAGACCCGCAAGCGTTGCCATCACCTGTTGAAACAGGGCTTGCAGCCCCGGGCCTGGGTGGATATCGATCCGAAGAAGATCGGCAACGAGATTCGCGGCATCCCGGTGGTGGACAGCGCCTGGCTGGAGGCCCATGGACATCCTTTCGTGCTCATCTATGTGGCCAACCACGGCGCCCGGGGTGACATTGCCCGGGAGCTCGATTCCCAGGGCTATGTCCTGGGGCAGGACTACCTGGCCGTAGGTTAATGAGGAAATACATCCAGTAACTCCCTCCCCCGCGTGCGGGGGAGGGTTGGAGAGAGGGCGCGGAACTTCTGCCCCCCCTCTCCCTAACCCTCTCCCCCAAGGGGGGAGAGGGACTTTTCCATGATCTTGGGTGTGGCACTGCTCCTTCATGAAAGTTAGTGCAGTTTTCCGTAGGTCAGGCTTCAGTCCGACATTGCCCCTTTGTGGCAGCTTTTGTCGGGCTGAAGCCCGACCTACAGACAGGTTTTTTATGGCTCAGTTGAATGCCAGCATTCCTTGGGCCATGTACCCTTTGACCTTCTCCACGTAGTTCTGGGTTTCCTTGAAAGGCGGAACACTGCGATTGTATTTTTCCACCGCGCCTTCCCCGGCATTGTAAGCCGCCACGGCAAGCTCGATATCGTTGCCAAAGCGTTTCATCAGGTAGCTCAAGTAGCGGGTACCGCCCCGGATATTCTGGGCTGCATCATAGGGATTGCCGACCCCATAGCGTTTTGCCGTGGCTGGCATGAGCTGCATCAGCCCCATGGCGCCCTTGGGAGAACGCGCCTGGGGATCATAGGCGGATTCGGCCAGGATCACTGCATGAATCAGGTTGGCATCCAGGCCTGTATCCCGGGCGGCCTGCAAAATGAGTGGCTTGTACATCTTCACTCTTTCGCGCAGCACCTTGAGCACCGGCGCCGGACCACCACTGCGGGGTTTGCCGTAGTAATAGATGGGGCGCCGGGAAACCATTTTCATGCCCTTGCCCGCCTTGCGCCGGTTGGTGAACAGGGTTCGGCCCTCGCGGTCCTCGAACCGGTAGCTGTAGCCGATGATCTTGCGGCTGTTCTGGGGATGGGTCTTGCCGCTGCGGTTGTGTTTCTGCGTGATAGATCCCCGGCTGCAGGGGATATTGGTCAGGGTGGTGTCCCCTTCCTCGTCAGTGCAGACATAGGTGTCGGCTGCGGCCTGTGCCCCAACCAGAATCACCACTAAAGCAAGCAATGATCTGATCACTCAACCCCCACAGCACTTCTTGTATTTCTTGCCACTGCCACAAGGACAAGGATCGTTGCGCCCGACCTTGGCCGAATCGCGCTTGACCGTCTCCGGCGCGGGCATTTTGCCATCGGCATAGTACCAGCGGCCATTTTCCTTCTTGAACAGGCTGATTTCATGATGCTCATGCCGCACCCCGTCTTCTTTGTAGGTGGCAATGAATTCCACTGTGCCTACATCATCCTCTTCGGCGCCGCGCTCCGTGGCACGCACTTCCAGACCCAACCATTCGGATTGCTCCGCCCATTTGCGCGTGGCGGCTTCATCCCAGTCATGGCGGCTGTCGGGATGCAGGCTGTCACCCAGAAACCCAATGGCATCTTTCTGATAGGCCGTGTACCGGGCGCGCATCAGGGCTTCGGCGGTACCGGCTTTTGCCGCTCCCGTGAGAACAGGCTCGCAGCATTCTGCATAATCACGACCGGAACCGCAGGGACAACTGGACATAGGGCATTTTCCTTCGATGTTGGCGAAAGGAAGGAATTATAAAGCTTGCGGGGCGTTCAGGACAGTGCGCCATCCCCCGGTTCAGGCAGCATATCGTCTTTTTCCGGATCAGCATCGATATAGCAGCCCGGAGCATGAGTGGCGGCAGGTTCCACCGGCCAGCCTTTCAGTTCGGCATCCAGGGCATTACGCAGATAGTTGTGAGTGGGCGCTTCCTGGGTATAGCCAAAACCATACTGGTCATCAATAGCACCGCGATAGATCAGACGATGTTCGTCGTCCAGCACAAACACATCCCCAGTGCTTTTTACGCCCAGGGCATGGGCGATGAAGAAACTGCCCTTGCCCACCATGACGCCATTGGGCAGATTCAGCCTGGCCGCATCCTGAAGCAGTGCTTCCTGATCCAGGCTTTCATTCAGGTAAATGAATACGAAGGAAAAACCCTTCCGGGAAAACTCCCGGCCCATGCTGGCGATGCGGGGACCATAGCGGCGGGAAACCGGGCACTGGGGATCACGAACCACGACCACGGTCCCTTTCTTTCCCGCCACCTTGTGCAGAGAAAAGGGTCTTCCCTGCAGATCATGAAACGGCATGTCACCGAGTTGCTTGCCAATAAGGCCATCCTCAGGTTTGACTACTTCTACGCCCAGCCAGCGGGTGGCCTCTTTGTCTTTCAGGGGTTCCAGAGCCTGCGCATTCCAGCCCGCAGCCAAAAGAACTGCGAATATGAGTATTCGAGACGTGTTCATTGCCCATTCCTTCCGTATTGCCGTTATATACAGCCAGACCGGTTATGGGCGTGATTCCTTGCAACAGAATGTGATCGTTGCAATATACAAAGGCCGGCTTTTCCGATGTGAGTTGCGTTGTCGGGCTGAAGCCCGACCTACAGGCCCAGCTCCCGCCAACGCTTGCGGATACGTTTCACGGATACGGGATAGGCGGTTTTCAGCTCCTGGGCGAACAGGGAAATACGGAATTCCTCCAGCATCCAGCGGATCTCCTCCAGACGGGGATCCACCATGCCTTTTTCGCTGGCGACCTGCCAGCGCTCCAGCCAGGCATCCTGCACCGACTGCAACTCATGCAGCAGTTGCTGATCACGCAAGGCAGCATTGGGCAGTTTGTTCAGCCTCGATGCCAGGGCTTTCAGGTAGCGGGGATATTGCTTGAGCTGCTCCCAGGGGGTGCTTTGCAGAAACCCCTGAAAGATCAGACGTTCCAGCTGCCACTGCATGTCCTGGGTAGAGGCCAGCCAGTTGATCTGATTGATGCCGGATAGAGCCTTGCGCAGCTTCTGGTACTGCCCCAGGATCTCCCCGGCCAGCTGACAGACAGCCCCGGCTTGTTCCGGCAGATCCCCGCGATGGGCTTCGAGACGGCGGGAAAAGACCTCCCCATCCCGGATATCCGGCCCTTCAGGCAGAAAACTCCGGTCCAGAATCAGGGCCACCAGTTCCTGCTCCAGGTCCTGGCGCCCGCCCCTGCGCAAATGCGCCGGCGCTTTGGGCGCCTTGGCATACTGCAGCCGCATCTGCTGCAGACCCGGCAGTTGCTTTTTCAGCGCGCGCAGCTCCCGGGGCAGCGCCAGCATGAACAGGCGGCGCAGGCCCTGGTGATGGTGGCGCAGGGCCTCCGCCTCAGAGCCATACAGGCTCACCGCCACACTGTCGCCTTCATCATTCAGGGCGGGCCACAGGGTCAGGCGGATGCCCTGGTGCTCACTCTCAGCCTGTTCCGGCAGAGGACCGAAGTCCCAGCGGGTAAGGCCCCGGCGCTCCAGAGGATGAGCGTCCTGCTGGCGCGGTGCCTCCTCACAGGCATCCCCATAACGCCGTTGCAGGGCTACAAGATTTCTGTCGGCCGCCAGGGTTTTCCCGGAGGCATCGATAACCCGCACGCGCATGCGCAGGTAATCCGGCAGGGATTCGGTTTTCCAGGCATCTTCGGGGATATGTACGCCACCGGACAGCTCCTTGAGGGCAGCCGCCAGAGCCTGCACCAGGGGCGTATCCGAAGCCTGAAGTTTTGCCAGGGCGCGGGCGGCATAGTCCGGCACCGGCACGAACGCCTTGCGCAGGGATTTGGGCAAACCCTTGATGAGGGCGATGACCTTTTCTTCCAGCAGGCCCGGCACCAGCCAGTCCAGGCGGCCGGGGCTGATCTGGCGCAGCACCCCGGCAGGCACCACCAGGGTGACGCCATCGGCCCGGTGCCCCGGTTCAAAGTGATACTCCAGGGGCAGGCTCATGCCGTGCAGTTCCAGACTCTTGGGAAACTGGGCTTCGGCATCGGCATCGGTTTCCCGGGCCAGCACATCTTCCAGATCCATGTGCAGGATACGCGGTTGCTTGGCGCTGGCCTTGCGCAGCCATTTCTCCAGCTGGGGGGTGGAATAGATGCCCTGGGGAATGCGCTGGTCGTAGAAGGCGTACATGCGTTCTTCATCCACCAGCAGATCCGGTCGCCGGGTACGCGCCTCCATGTCCCGCACATAGTCAACAAGCTCCCGGTTGTGGCGCCAGAAAGGCGCACGGGTTTTCATGTCTCCTTCCACCAGGCCGAAGCGGATAAAGATCTCCCGGGACTGTTTTGGATCGATGGGACCGAAATTGACCCGCCGCCGGGGCACCAGCACCAAACCGAACAGGGTGACTTTTTCATAAGCGCCCACTTGTCCACGCTTGCCCTGCCAATGGGGTTCGGAATAACTGTGCTTGACCAGATGCCCGGCCAGGGACTCCACCCAGTCAGGCTGGATGCGGGCGCACCCGCGAGCGTAGAGTTTGGTGGTCTCCACCAGTTCTGCGGCCATCACCCACTTGGGCCGGGTGCTGAACTGGGAGGAACCGGGAAACAGATGGAAACGGCTGTTGCGTGCGCCCAGGTAGCCTTCGCCCTTGCCTGTCTGGCGAAAACCCAGATGACTGAGCAGGCCGGACAACAGGGCCTTGTGAATGGTTTCATAGCCGGGATCTTCCTGATTGTCCCGGTAGCCCATCTCGTGCATCTGGCTGCGCAGCTGGCGGTGGATGTCCTGCCATTCCATGAGGCGCGTGTAGGACAGGAAATACTCCCGGCACAGGCGCCGGAACTTGCGCTGTGTGAGGTGGCGGCGTTTTTCCTGAACAAAATTCCACAAGGCCAGGTAGGCCAGAAAGTCCGATTCTTCATGAATGAACAGGGCGTGAGCCTCATCCGCCTGTTCCCGCTTGTCATGGGGACGATCCCGGGGGTCCTGCACCGACAGGGCGGAAGCAATCACCAGCACCTCACGCAGGGCGTGGGTGTGCGCCGCTTCCAGAAGCATGCGTCCGATGCGCGGATCCACGGGCAGGCGCGCCAGCTTCCGGCCCAGCTGGGTGATCTTGCCCAGTCCGTCCACAGCGCCGATCTCCTCCAGCACCCGGTAGCCATCCTTGATCTGGCGGCTGTCGGGCGGATCGATGAAAGGAAACTTATCGATATCGCCAAATCCCAGCATCTTCATTTGCAGGATGACGGAAGCGAGGTTGGTACGCAGAATCTCCGGCTCCATGAACTCGGGACGGGAGGCGTAATCCTCTTCCGTGTACAGGCGGATGCAAATGCCTTCTGCAACCCGCCCGCAACGTCCCTTGCGCTGGTTGGCGGAAGCCTGGGAGATGCGCTCCACGGGCAGGCGCTGAATCTTGCTGCGGTGGCTGTAGCGGCTGATGCGCGCAAAGCCGGTGTCGATGACATGGCGGATGCCCGGCACCGTAAGGGAAGTCTCCGCCACGTTGGTGGCCAGCACGATGCGCCGCTGGCCGGAGGGCCGGAAGATGCGCCCCTGCTCCGCCGGACTGAGGCGGGCATACAGGGGCAGAACCTCGGTCACTTGCAAACGGTGCTTGCGCAGGCTCTCGGCAGTATCGCGGATCTCCCGCTCGCCGGACAGGAACACCAGGATATCCCCCCGGTCCTCCCGGGACAACTCATCCACGGCATCGAGAATCGCCTGTTGCACGCCCTCCCCGCGTTCGCCGCCGCCTTCATCCTCTTCAGGCGGGGGGCGGTAACGTACTTCCACGGGATAGGTGCGGCCTGATACTTCTATAATGGGCGCATCACGAAAATGCCGGGAGAATTTTTCCGGATCGATAGTGGCCGAAGTGACGATGAGCTTGAGATCCCGGCGCTTCTTCAACAACTGCTTGAGATACCCCAGGAGAAAATCGATGTTCAGGCTGCGTTCGTGGGCCTCATCGATAATGATGGTGTCGTATTCGTTGAGCCAGCGGTCCTGCTGAATCTCGGCCAGGAGCATGCCGTCCGTGAGCAGCTTGATGTGGGTGCTCTCGCTCACCCGGTCATGAAAACGCACCTTGTAGCCCACGGCACTGCCCAGTTTCCGGCCCAACTCGCTGGAGATGCGGCTGGCCAGGCTGCGCGCCGCGATACGCCGGGGCTGGGTATGGGCAATGCGGCCATAGACGCCACGCCCCAGTTCCAGGCAGATCTTGGGCAGCTGGGTGGATTTGCCCGAACCCGTCTCCCCGCACAGGATGATGACCTGGTGATTGCGTATCAGGGTGCGTATCTCGTCCCGCCGGGCGGAAACAGGCAGTTCCGGCGGGTAATGGGGCGCCGGCAGATCCGCACGCCGCGCCAGAGCCCGGGCGCGGGATTTCTCGATGCTGGCAGCCACCTGCGCCAGGGCCTGCTCCACGTCCTGCCCCTGGGAGAGAAGCCGGGACAGGTTGTTCAGCCGGGTGCGCAGGCGGTGCCGGTCGCGGATCAGGCATTCACCCAGGTGTTGCTTGAGGGAATCAGGCATGGATAAAACCCGATCAACACCAGTCCGGCAGGTCGATAGCGCGTTCCAGCAGTTCCTGTACGTTGGCGGCAATCGCCCGATAACCCACGTTGCCGTACAGTCGCTGCCGCCCTTCGTTCATGATCCAGGTAGGGCTGCCCTCGATCATGCGGTTGCGATGCTCATCTGCATCCAGGGCCAGGGCCGCATAGGCGCTGCCGTCCGCGACAGCCCGCTCTACGGCATCCACGGGGATGCTCAAGGCTTCCAAATGCTCATGCAGCACTTCCCGCAGGGCGATGTTCTGCAAATCCCGGAAGAAGCCCCGGCGCAGCCGCCACGTCAGTTCTTCGAACGCATCCCTGCCTTCGTAGTCTCCTTCCGGCAACCGTCCCTGTTCGCCCAGCAGCTGCACGGCCTTGAGGGTGAGATGCACCGGCATGGACGATGCCGGCACATTGCGGGTCCAGATCTCCGGATGAATCTCCACATGGGGAAAGTGCCGTCCCAGTTCCCGGACATGGCGGGAATAGCCCTGGTAGCCGCCTTCTTCATAGCCCTGGCCGATTTTGACCGCATTGTTGCCAAACAAAGTGATGAAATGGCATTTCAGCCGGACCCGAGGGCCAAACTCCTTTTTGAGTTCATCCACCTTGATCTGAGCAAAATACGCCCAGACACAGAGAATATCCGTGTAATAGTCGATGCCGATGCTGCGTTTGTTCACAAAGTTTTCCGTTGCGACCTCATAAGCGCTACATGCTACCATTATGACGCCCGTCCATCTCTAACCAAGGAGGAGAAACATGGGAACCGGTACTATCGTCACCATCGTTATCGTGGTCGTCATTCTCGGCCTGATCATGTACGTCATCGGAATTTACAACACCCTGGTGACTCTGAAGAACCGTTACAAGAACGCTTTTGCCCAGATCGAGGTGCAGCTCAAGCGCCGCTATGACCTGATACCCAACCTCATGGAAACGGCCAAGGCCTACATGAAGCACGAGCGTGAAACCCTGGAAGCCGTCATCAACGCCCGGAATGCCGCCGCCAATGCCCTGGGCAAGGCCGCCGCCAATCCCGGTGATCCGGAAGCCATGGGCGCCCTGGCCGGCAGCGAGCAGGCCCTGGCAGGCGCCATGAGCCGTTTCAACATGGTCATGGAAGCCTATCCCGACCTGAAGGCCAATCAGAACATGATGCAATTCAGCGAAGAACTGACCAGCACGGAAAACAAGATCGCCTTTGCCCGCCAGGCCTTCAACGACGCTGTCATGCAGTACAACACCTACCGTCAGTCCTTTCCCCAGGTGGTATTTGCGCCCATGTTCGGCCATCCCACGGATGCCAGCCTGCTGGAGTTCGAAGACAGCCCGCAGATGCAGGAAGCGCCCAAGGTCTCTTTCTGAGGGTCTGAATCTCCATGGATTTCTTCTCCGCCCAGGATGACGCCCGGCGCAAGACGCGCTGGCTGATCATCCTGTTCATTCTCGCCATTCTGTCTCTGGTGGTGCTGACTAACCTGTTCATCATGTTGTTCGTGGAATATTCCAACGACTACTATGTGCAGAACCACACCCCCATGACCTTCTGGCAGAAGTTCGACTGGGGGCGTTTCATTGCCATCAGTATCGGCGTCATCGTGGTGGTCCTGGCGGGCAGCGGCATCCGCACCCTGAGCCTGCGCGGGGGCGGCAAAACCGTGGCGGAGATGATGGGCGGACGCCTGGTCTCCGGCAACCCGCGCACCCCCCTGGAGCGCCGCCTGGTGAACGTGGTGGAAGAAATCGCCATCGCCTCGGGCACCCCCGTGCCCCAGGTGTATGTCATGGAGCATGAACCCGGCATCAATGCTTTCGCGGCGGGTTACACCACGGGTGATGCCGTGGTGGCCGTCACCCAGGGCACCCTGGAGAAGCTCAACCGGGCGGAACTGCAGGGCGTTATCGCCCACGAGTTCAGCCATATCATCAACGGCGACATGCGCCTGAACATCCGTCTCATCGGTATCCTCTTCGGCATCCTCATGGTAGCCCTCATTGGCCGCCTGCTGTTCCGCTGGGGCGCCCTGGGCGGCAGCCGCAACAGCAAGGAAAACAACGGTGTGCCCCTGGTGGTACTGGGGCTGGGCCTGATCATTCTCGGTTATGTGGGCGTGTTCTTCGGCAACCTCATCAAGGCTGCCGTGAGCCGCCAGCGGGAATTCCTGGCAGATGCTTCTTCCGTACAATTCACCCGGGACCCCAACGGCATCGCCGGCGCCCTGATGAAGATCGGCGGGGACACCCAGGGGGGCATCATCAACCATCCGGATGCTGAAGAGCTGAGCCATGCCTATTTCGAGGAAGGCACCCGGCACATGTTCAGCTCCCTGTTCGCCACCCACCCGCCTCTGGAACAGCGTATCCGCAAAGTGCTGCCCAGCTGGGATGGCCAGTTCCTGGTGCCGCAGAAACCTGATCTTGCAGAAATCCAAAAGGAAGAAGATGCCAAGAACAAGCCCCGCATCGATCCTCAGGACATGATGCTGGGCGGGGTCATACTGGGCAGCGTGCTGGACAATATCGACAAGACCGGCGCGCCGGAAACCGCCAATGTCCAGGAAGCTCGCCGGGTTCTCGAATTTCTGCCCGGTGAACTGCGCGAAGCCGCCGAGGAACCTCATGGCGCCCGCGCGCTCATTTATGCGCTGGTGCTGGACGATGACCATGAAGTCCTGAAAAAACAGATCTGGCATCTTCAGGACAAGGCGGACACCGGGGTGGCCATGCTTACAGAGCAGCACATGGCCCTGGTGAAAAAACTGGCCCCCAGGCTGCGCATGACCCTGGTGGATCTGTCCATGCCCGCCCTGCGCCAGCTGTCTCCCGGCCAGTACGAGCTGTTCAAGGAAAATCTTCAGGTCCTCATCGATATGGATGGCGAGGTCACGGCTTTCGAATGGGCCTTGCAACGCATCATCCTGCGCAACCTGGATGCCCATTTCAAGCACCGTGTCTCACACGTGGGGCGCTACAAGCATCTGTCCAAGCTCAAGGATGAAATCGCCATCATGCTCAGTTATCTGGCGTATCACACCCACGAGAACAAGATGGACGCCCGGCATGCCTTCGAAGCCGCCGCCCGGGAACTGGAGATCGAAGATATCCGGCTTGTGGACGAATCGGACTTGCGTCTGGAAGACCTGGATGCCGCCATGGACAAACTGGCCCAGCTCAAGCCTCTGATCAAGCCCCAGCTGCTCAAGGCCGCGGCCGCCTGCGTCGAAGCCGATGGCGAAGTCACCGCCCTGGAAATGGAACTGCTGCGCGCCTTCTCCGCCCTGCTGGACTGCCCCCTGCCACCCCTGCCTGATGTAAGCTGAAGTGTTCGACGAACGCCGGGCGCTGTTCCTGGGGCTGGCCGCGGTGCTGCTCTGGTCCACGGTGGCGTCGGCATTCAAGCTCTCTCTGCGCTATCTTTCCCCGGTACAACTCCTGTTCTGGGCCAGCCTGACTTCTGTTGTGGTTCTGTGGCTGGCCCTTGCCCTGCAGGGACGGCTGCGGGAACTCCTGTGGCTGCCCCCCGGCTCTTTGCTGAAACTGGGCCTGCCGGGACTGCTCACGCCCTGGTTGTACTACCTGGTGCTGTTCAAAGCCTATGAACTGCTCCCCGCCCAGGAAGCCCAGCCCCTGAACTACAGCTGGGCCATCACCCTTTCCCTGCTGGCCGTACCCGTGCTGGGTCACTCTTTGCGCAGAAAACAGCTGGGAGCCATCGCCCTGAGCTACTTTGGCGTGCTCATCATCGCCACCCGGGGCGAGCCACTGAGCCTGGAGTTCAGCAACGGCCCCGGGGTGCTCCTGGCCCTGGGCAGCACCCTTATCTGGGCCAGTTACTGGATCTGGCAGACCTGGAGCCGGGTGGACCCGCTTCTGGGGCTGTTCTGCAACTTCCTGTTTGCCCTGCCCTTCATCGCCCTGACCCTGTGGCTGACCGAGGGCTTCTCAGTGCCCGATACAAGAGGCCTGGCAGGCGCGGTGTATGTGGGTGTGTTCGAAATGGGGCTGACCTTCCTGCTCTGGCTGAAAGCCTTGCAGCTCACCCGCAGCACGGTGCGTATCGCCAACCTCATCTACCTGTCGCCCTTTCTTTCCCTGGTGCTCATTCATTTCGTGGTGGGCGAAACCATCCTGGCGTCCAGTTACATTGGCCTGCTGTTCATCGTAGCCGGCGTACTGCTGCAGAACAACACCCGGGACATCATGAATGAGGAGGAAACTCCTTGATGATCTTTTCCGGCACCTCGCCCCGGCTCACCAGGGAGGTGGCCGAAGCTTCCATGACCACCGTCACCATCACGATAATCAGGGTGGGCATGATGGCGATACGCGTGACCACTGTCACCATGATCTGCGCCATATGGGCATCCTTCATGCCCATGGTCAACACCTCCGCCAGCAACAGGATGGCCGCGGTGATGGCGTAACCAATGAGCAGCAGCTTGCAGCGCTTGAAGGCCAGGCGCCAGTGCGCCGCCACGAACCAGCGCGGCTCCCGGCGCCCACGATAATAAATGTAGGTGATCACCGACAAAGACAGAGCCAGGGGAATGAGCAACCCCTCGAGACCGATGCCGAGCATGATGGTGGCCGGGGTCAGCAGCAGGTGAAAAAAGAATATGTTCAACACGAACAGATCATGAGCCCAGCGGGCCGCCTTCTTCTCGCTGTCGGAAACTTCCATTCTGCCTTGCCTGTCTAATATCAATAAGCTGAATTCTAGAACGCCTGGGGCAGAATCACAGTGATAAATCTCAGTAAGCCCTTGAAATATCGAATACTGCCCCCATGTTGCTTGCATGGAAACGGCGCGGGAACTACACTGTGCCGCTCATCAAGGATGTTTTCCAAAACCCTTACCGGGGGCGACACGGATTTCGACGCGGATAGCAAAACCTGAGGTGCATGTCGAGGATGTAGATTCCCTCGTTAATCCATCTGCAAACTGATAGTTGCCAACGACGACAACTACGCACTCGCCGCCTAAGAAACGGTAGGGTGCCGCTTCACCGGAGCCGTGTCTGTGCGTCCGGAACCGAAGCGTCGATTCTCACAGAATCGCGATGAAGCGCGTCCGGCGCCGATTCGCTAAAACCTAACCGGACTCGCCACGAAATCGCCCTGTCCGTCGGGTGATCAGTGGTTAAAACTCAATAGACCGGACTAAACATGTAGAGCCAAAGGCGGAGGATCCGCGGACGGGGGTTCGATTCCCCCCGCC
>JALWRH010000028.1 GCA_026994195.1 Sedimenticola sp.
CGCCGAGGCAGCCATCCTCTACCGCACCACCGCCCAGTCCCGGGTGTTCGAGGAAGCCCTGCTCCAGGCGGGCATTCCCTACCGGGTCTATGGCGGTCTGCGGTTCTTCGAACGGGCGGAAATCAAGGACGCCCTGGCCTATATGCGCCAGCTGTCCAATCCCCATGACGATTCCGCTTTCGAGCGCGCCGTGAACCAGCCGCCTCGGGGCATCGGCGCCAAGACCCTGGATGCTGTTCGCGCCCATGCCCGGGATTTCAACTGTTCCCTGTGGCAGGCCAGCGAGGACCTGCTGCGTGGTGGCGGCATGACCCCCAGAGCGGCAAAAGCGCTGCAGGGCTATCTGGATATCATTCACGAGATGAAGGCGGCGACGGAAGACCTGCCCCTGTGGGAGACCGCCGAGCACGTCATCCATCACAGCCGCCTGCCGGAGCATTTCAAGAAGTCCCGGGACGGCAAGGGCCAGGATCGCATCGAGAACCTGGAGGAACTGGTGAACGCCACCCGCCAGTTCAGCCATGAGCCGGAAGAAGACGAGGTCATGTCCGAGCTGGACGCCTTTCTTTCCCACGCCGCCCTGGAAGCCGGGGACAACCAGGCTCAGGAATACGAGGACAGCGTGCAGCTCATGACCCTGCACTCCGCCAAGGGCCTGGAATTCCCCCTGGTGTTTCTGGTGGGGGTGGAGGAGGGCCTGTTTCCCCACAGCATGTCTGCCGAGGATCCCGCCCGCCTGGAGGAGGAACGCCGGCTCTGCTACGTGGGTATGACCCGGGCCATGCAGCAGCTTTATCTCAGCTACGCGGAAAACCGCCGCCTGCATGGCAAGGAATCCTACCCTCTGCCGTCACGTTTCCTGCGGGAGATTCCCTCGGATGTGACGGAAGAGGTGCGCGCCCGGCCGACCATCGCCCGGCCTTACAACGCCCGGGGCGGTTCCCTGGATGACGCCGTGGAGAGCACCGGCTTTGCCTTGGGCCAGCGGGTGAGCCATGCCAAGTTCGGTGAAGGCGTGGTGCTCAATGCCGAAGGCCAGGGCAGCAGCGCCCGGGTGCAGGTGAATTTCGAGGCGGTGGGCAGCAAGTGGCTGGTGGTGGCTTATGCCAACCTGCAGCGGATCTAGCCATACTCTGTGGCTTCTTACGGATGCTGAGACAAGGTTTGTCCCGCTGGCGCAGAAAAAACTACTGCCTGGGGGAATTCCGCTGCTTGTCCAGCCATGAAGGGGCTGTGAGCCGCTTCATCTCTTCTTTGCCGGGAGTGTAGGTAATGAACCTTTGCTGCACCAGTTTTTTCCCCTGGAACCAGATCTGGAAAATCCACTCCCCTTCAACCATTTCGTAGTCTTCGTTCAGCGCATAAGCGTCATAGCCAAACACTTCACCACGCTCCAGCCTCTGCGTGAAAGAAAAGTCTGAACCCGTGCTGGTGTGGCCATCCGGGAGTTTGAATGGGGGATGCTTGAGTACCCGGCGGAGTTTTATCCTGCCTTTCCCCGGCAGATGGGAAAGGCGGAACTGGTAGGCCATGTACTTGTTGCGCACCAGGGGAATACGTGTGACAGTTCTGTCCCGGGTGATCACTGCTTTGGAAACGGATTTCCCCGTAGTCGTCCTGGGGTTGTCGATGATGCTTCCCCCTCTGACCAGAGTGTACAGCCCATATTGCAGGATGCGTCCCGAAGGTTCTGGAGCGGAATCCTTTGCGGGAGCGGATGTTCCGGAAACTGGAAAAAGCAGGATAACGGTCAGCATTATTGTCAGCAGTTTGCGCTGGTTGGGGTTCATGGGCTGTTGCTCCCGGGCTGAAGTGGGATGACGGGCAAAAAGCAGGAGCAGCAGCTTCTGATTGTGAATCATTAACCACTGCTCCTGAACCGCTTCATCACCTTGCCAAAACTTATTGAAGGAATGCGCGCTGAATGGGCATCAGCATGCGGGGATCCAGGTTGTAGTCACCATTGGTTTCACCGCCAAAGGTGGCAATGGGCATGGCGCAACCGGTGTTCCCTGCAGGATCATTGGGATCCCCGTTGCAGCCGCCGCCTCCCCAGGCGCTGCCACCGTCAAGATGAGCGGCATCGATACGGTATTCTGCAACGTAGCCGCCTGGAACAAAGCAGGGATTGCCAGGGTTTGCTCCTTTCACTGCGCAGCCGGGATTCATTGCCGAAGCAGCGACATACAGTGTTTCCACATCGCAGTCATCCTGGGTGCCACCTTCCGCCAGTACATGATCGCAACCCAGAGCCGACATGCGGTTGATGCGGATGCCGGCAATGACATTTACGCCCGGATCCAGGGCCAGGGTCTGGTCTTCATCATTGAAGCCGTTATCCTGATCCACGATATCGATGCTGATGCGTTGGCAGAACACACTGGGGTTGCATCCTCCCGGGCCAATCTCCCCGCGCAGGCATTCTCTTGAACGGCGGCGGTTGGTGGCGTAGATATTCCCTGATTCATCGAAGCTGATGGCGCGCAGTGTGTCCCGGCGATGGGGATTGTCCGCCGGCCCGCCCACGAAATCCACGATGCCTGCGACTTTGGCCCGGTTTTTTTTCAGTCCCAGCCTGAAGGGACGGTTTTTTGAGTAAGGCTTGTTCGAACCCACGCCCCTGCTGTGCTTGTCGATACCAGCGCGCCAGTCGATTTTCAGAACGGCGCCGCCGTGAAAGGTGCTGACATACATGTAGTCGGAGTCGGTCATGATCCCGGCAAAGCATCCCCAGAGATCATGGCCGGGCTGGCCACTGGCTGGCTGGGAATATTCATCGATGACTTGCATGGTTTCCTGGTCGATGACCAGAATGCGGCTGTTGGCGGCACGTTCCGGAGTGCTGCTCACCGGTGGAAAATACTGGTCGGCCTCCAATCCGCCCTCAAAAGCAATATCCGAGTTCTGGGCGTTGAAAAAATTGGCATCACAGATGGCTTGCACCAGATTACCATTGGGCAGAATCTGTGAGCCCAGGGGCCGTGGCACGGTGCCGCGCCCTTCGGGACCCATGGGGTTCCCCAGCAGGGGGCGGTAGGACACAGTACGCACAGGCGTGCCGTCGCGCTGGAATTCCGTAAGCGCTTGTTGTCCTGCACTGGTGATGAATGCATGACCATTCATTCCACCGGAAAAGTTACCGGTGGGCTTCCAGGGGCCAGGGCATTCAACTTCCGGCGGACAGACCTCCGGGGCTGCATCTCCCGCAAATGGATTGGCCACGGTAATACCGCGCTCTCCCGTTATGATGTTCTGTTCCACCACTTGTCCAGGGCCGTCGGCTGAGGCGAAGGGTGTGTTCATGGCATCAGAAATCATGTAATTGGCTTCGAGGCACACAGGACCGCCTGCCTCATTGATACCGTCGTGAGCCGAAGAGCTGCCTGCATACATGGCCAGCCCGATCATAAGTACCAAAGTGTGTCGTCTGTTCATCTCCTGTCACTCCTACAGAGGCGTTATTGGTTATTCCGCCGTTAAAGCAATGGTGACTATTGAGACTGCGGGCAATTACAGAGACTGATGGGATACGGGACGGCTTTCCCTGCTAACAACCGTTTGAGGATTTACCTGCAACGGGATTGAAGCATTTGCTGCGCATGTTGCAGCCGGGTCTGTTTTTGCATTCAACCGTTTGTTCTTTAAAGCGACGGTATAGATAGAGACCTTCATTCCCGGGGGCATCTTTCAGGGTGGGAAAAGATCGGGGTTTTCGTGACAGTGGGTTATCTGTATGCATCTGCCTCTGGTTGGGTTTTTGGGGTTTCCTGAAGAATCTGTTTGGGGCATCTTGATCCAGGTATTGACCGGGAAATGTCAAATCCTATATAAGTGGTGTGGTTGTCACCTTGGTTCTTCCTAGAAGGACTGACGGATGCATGGAATAGAATCACAATATCAAGGAGCCCGGTAATGCCAGTTCTTTCTTTGTCAGACCCCAAACGTTTTCTGTTACTTGTTTTGCTGCTGATTGCTCAGGCGGTTGTGCCGGCTTTGGGCAAAGCGGCTGATGCGCCTGCACAGGAGAATTCCCTGGAAGCACGCGTGGCCTGTCAGATCCTGATCGAGGATATTCGCTGGTCCCATCAGATCTGGCCAGAAGAGAATCCCACCCCCAAGCCTGCCCGGGCTGAGGTGCTGTCCGATGCGCAAATACGCGCCGCAGTGGAAGACAGTTTGCGCATGGAAGCTGCACTGAAAGAGCTGTACGGCATCAGCATAGATGCCGCCATGTTGCAGGCGGAAATGGATCGCATGGCCAAGGGCACGCGAGCGCCGGATCGTTTGAAGGAGCTGTTTGCCGCGCTGAACAACGATCCCCGGCGTATTGCGGATTGCGTGGCCCGTCCCCAACTGGTGAAGCGGATGCTGCGCAAACGCTATCAATGGGACAAGCGCATCCACGACGTCCTGCTGCATCAGGCGCAATCCGCCATCGAGGCGGGGGCGGCCACGGGTTCGAACGCCAGCCTGCCGGAGGGGGCAGTGGAAAACCGGCTGGTGTTCCTGCGCAGGAGCGCTTCTGAAAGTGGCAGGGAAGTGGACGAGGCGATATTGCTCGATGATGATGAATTCGATCGCGAGCTGGCACAGCGGACTTCCCGTTCTCAAAGCGGGGATGAGGCTGCTCATCAATCCCCCCGTCTTCAGGAAAACCGGGCGGCTTTCTTTGTGGAAGAGGTGGTCAGCAGGACGGAAGACCGTCTGGAGCTGCGGCGTTTGATCTGGAAAAAAACGCCTTTCAATGAATGGTGGAACACCGTACGGAATACGATGCCGCCCCGTCTTGCGTTGTCTGGTGCGCAATCATTGCGGTTACCTAAGGTCGGAGGTGCTCTCCCCGGGAAACAGATGGGTATGCCAGTAAACCTCTCTGCCGGCAGCGGCAGCTGGAGACAGGGAGAGCCATTGTTAACATCGAGAACCGGGCATACCGTGGTCTGGACGGGAAGCGAAATGATTATCTGGGGCGGGGAGCGTGAGTATCAATTCCTGGACACGGGCGCCCGTTACAATCCGGTGACAGATATTTGGTCATCCGTCAGTCTTACTGGCGCGCCGGAAAAAAGAACAGACCACACGGCGGTATGGACCGGAAACGAAATGATCGTCTGGGGAGGGCGTGGAGAGTCTGGTGTACTTTCCACGGGAGGGCGTTACAACCCTACTACAGACCGTTGGGAAGCCACTTCCACCGCAAACGCGCCTGATGCAAGACACTCTCACAGCGCAGTTTGGAGCGGCAATGTGATGATTGTCTGGGGTGGCGAGGACGGCGCTTACAACTATTTTTCTAGTGGCAGCCGGTATGACCCGGTACAGGATAAATGGGTAGAGATGAGCTCTGTTGGGGCGCCCGGTGGCCGGTCCAGGCATTCCGCTGTGTGGGCAGGTTCCCAGATGATCATATGGGGAGGCGCGGACTACTACGAAACCAATACCGGTGGGCGATATGACCCCGTCGCGGACACCTGGCGGCCAACGAATCCCATCGCACCCAGCGCCAGGACTGAACATACCGCCGTCTGGACGGGAAAGGAAATGATCGTATGGGGTGGTAGAAGCTCCTCTTATGCCACCAATACTGGAGGCAGGTATGATCCCCTGACGGACAGTTGGAAGGAAACCAGCCTGGTGGCTCCGGTGGCAAGGTATGGTCATACAGCGGTGTGGACGGGCAAGGAAATGATCGTGTGGGGGGGCTTTGACCAGGACGTGATGTATACAGGTGGAAGATATGACCCAACTACCGATGTATGGTCGAGCACCAATACCATTGGCGCCATTGCAGGAAGAACCGGACACACTGCCATATGGACGGGGAAGGTGATGCTCGTGTGGGGCGGTGCAGCATCAAGCTGGTCGGGGGCGCTGGCTGATGGTGGTCAATATGATCCTGAAGCAGATGGGTGGATGCCCATGGAAATGGCGTCGCCTGCACCAAGAGCCGGTCATACGGCTGTCTGGACGGGGTCTGAAATGATTGTCTGGGGCGGCCGTCCTGTAGCTGCCGGAGACGACGCAGGCGCACGCTATGATCCATCGACCGACAGTTGGTCTGCGCTCACTACCTGGAATTCACCACGGGCGCGTGAGGGGCATTCAGCCATTTGGACAGGCCAGGAAATGATTGTCTGGGGAGGGGCGGCCGGTTCTTCCAGTTTGGACACTTACAATACCGGAGGACGCTACAACCCAATGACCGACAGCTGGGTGTCAACGAATGCCATTGCACCCCAGCAGCGGAGAAATCATACCGCGGTCTGGACGGGTAGTGAGATGATCATCTGGGGTGGAAGTTACGAGAGCCATGCCCTGTCCACAGGGGGAAGATACCGGCCGGATACCGATACCTGGACCAACGTCAGTACCATTGGCGCTCCAAGTCCCAGAGAAAAGCACACAGCAGTCTGGACGGGCACCGAGATGATCGTCTGGGGAGGAGCCAGGGACTGGAGCGACTATGTCAATACAGGAGGCATCTATGATCCCGTGAGTGACACTTGGCATTCCACGAATACCTTGGCGCCGACGCCCAGGGCGGGGCATACGGCTATCTGGACGGGATCCGAAATGGTTGTCTGGGGCGGTGACCAGGATAATTATTCCTATACCGATACGGGGGGGCGCTATGATCCGAATGCCGACATATGGCGGGATATCAATACTCTGGCTGCCCCCCAGGCACGTAGTGGCCATACCGCGGTCTGGACAGGGACAGAAATGATCATCTGGGGCGGGGAGAACAATAACTCCCTGGGGAATGAAGCCTGGCGCTACAAGCCTGCTGATGACAGCTGGATGCAGAGCAGCACCATCGATGCGCCCACTGTTACCACTCAGCATACGGCCGTGTGGACAGGCAAGGAGATGATTGTGTGGGGCGGGCAGCAAAGTACAGGCATTCCCAGTATGTATTACCCATCTGATCCAGCTTTCAAGGATGTTGCTCCAGGGTATTGGGCCTATGAAGCCATAGAAGCCCTGGCGGCCAGCGGTATCAGCTCAGGGTGTGGGAATGGCAACTTCTGCCCGGATCAGGAAGTCTCCCGGGCGCAAATCGCTGTATTTCTGGAACGCGCAATGCGCGGCTCGGCTTTCGTGCCCCCTGCGGCTTCAGGGACGGTATTTGGAGACATTCCTCAAACCTACTGGGCCGCGGACTGGATCGAGCAGTTAGTTGCAGATGGCATAACAAGTGGCTGTGGAGGGGGAAACTACTGTCCGGAGGTATCTCTGGACCGGGCTTCCATAGCGGTGCTCCTGTTGCGAGCCGTCCATGGTGCCGCTTACACGCCGCCGCCCGCCACTGGCAACCTGTTTGACGATGTGCCGGCAGATCACTGGGCGGCTGCCTGGATCGAGCAGTTGGTGGCTGAAGGCATCACATCGGGTTGTGGTGGCGGTAACTATTGTCCCGGTGCGTTGATCACCCGGGCGCAAATGGCCATGTTGCTGGTGAAGAGCTTTGGCCTGTAAGGGCTGTTTGGCGATGAATGTTGCAGCCGTGTTCCCGTGGGAGCGCTGATCTGATCCTGAAGTTGCTTTTAAAGGAAATCAGCGCTTCCGTGGCTGGCCACTGTCCTACTGGTGATAGGCCTTGCTCAGTTCATGCACCGCTTCGACCATGGCGGCAGCATGATCGGGATCGACGCCGGGATGGATGCCGTGGCCCAGGTTGAACACATGGCCGCTCCCGCTGCCATAGCTTTCGAGGATGTTGGCCACGGATTTACGGATGACTTCCGCTGAGGCGTAGAGGGTGCTGGGGTCCATGTTGCCCTGCAGGGCAACCCGGCCCCCCACCCGTTGCCGGGCGTCACCGATGTCCGTGGTCCAGTCCAGGCCCAGGGCATCGCAGCCCGTGTCCGCCATGGCCTCCAGCCACTGGCCGCCGCCCTTGGTGAACAAAACTACGGGCACCTTGCGGCCTTCGGCTTCCCGGGTCAGGCCTTCCACGATGCGCTGCATATAGGCCAGGGAGAATTCCCGGTAGTCCGCGGGGGTGAGGGTGCCGCCCCAGGTGTCGAAGATCATCACCGCCTGGGCGCCGGCGGCGATCTGGGCGTTGAGATAAGAGGTCACGGATTGGGCCAGCTTGTCCAGCAGGGCGTGCATGAGGTCCGGGCGGTCGAACATCATGCCCTTGGACAGGGCGAAGTTCTTGGTGCTGCCGCCTTCCACCATGTAGGTGGCCAGGGTCCAGGGGCTGCCGGAGAAGCCGATGAGGGGCACCCGGCCATCCAGCTCCCGGCGGATGGTGCGCACGGCATCCATCACATAGCGCAGTTCTTCCTCGGGATCGGGCACCGGCAGGGCGTCGATGGCGGCCTTGTCCTGCACCGGGCGTTCGAAGCGCGGCCCCTCGCCTTCCTCGAAATACAGGCCCAGGCCCATGGCGTCGGGGATGGTGAGAATGTCGGAGAACAGGATAGCGGCGTCCAGGGGAAAGCGTTCCAGAGGCTGGATGGTGACTTCGCAGGCCAGTTCCGGGTTCTGGCACAGGCTGAGGAAATCACCCGCTTTTTCCCGGGTGGCGCGGTATTCCGGCAGATAGCGCCCGGCCTGGCGCATCATCCACACGGGGGTCATATCAACGGGTTCGCGCAGCAGGGCGCGCAGGAATCGGTCGTTCTTCAGTGTGCTCATGGGTATCCCGGAGTCTGTATCGATGGCGGATGATTTTACAGGGGTTGGGGAGGAAATGCTTCAGGAAGCGCTGATATCCAGCACTTTGTTCATCTCTGCGCCTTGAGCCAGGTTTCGAAATCCTGCTTGTGAGAGGTGAACAGGCCGGACTGTTTTTCCCGGGCTTCGCCCCAGGCTTCCTCCAGGCGCTGACGCAGAGGCTTGTCCAGGGTCTGCGGTTTCAGAGGATGGGCGAACCCATCCCGCACCATGGATTCGTTAAGGGAAATCTCCGAGCTGATATACACCACGGCGGTGAAGCGCCCGTAACGGTCCCGGTCTTCAAGATCCATGGGCGTGGATATCTGCTGACCAGGCTTGACCATGGCCTTCAGATGCGCGGTGGCGGCCTTGCCCATGTCCAGCAGGGCGTCCTTCGACAGGCCGGTACGCTCCATGTCGAAATCCAGCTTGGGGTTGTTCGTGTCCTCGGGGGCATCGATGCCCTTGAGCTGAACCTGCACGGGTTTGCCGCTGACGGAAACCCGCAGGGTATCACCGTCGATGACTTCGATGACATCCAGATATGCCTGGGCGTAGCCGGTTGCGCTGAACAGTAGTAACAGCAGAGGGGTAAGTTTCATCATGGGGTCCTCAGTGACTGGTGCCTTCCGAGCGGGTGAGTTTGTTGTGGACATTATACTTGCCCGAGGGTTTCACCATAGGGATGCGTTTGACCTCTTTCAGAGTGTTGGCATCGTACACGACGATAGCGCCGTCCATGTCCCAGATGCTGAGCAGGGCATAGCGGCCATCCTTGGTGAATTCCACGTGGGCGGAGGTCTTGCCGGGTGCGGGCTTGAGGGTCTTGACGATCTCCAGGGTCTGCTTGTCGATGACATGCATGAGATCGCGGTTGGGCCCAAAGAACACGTCGGTCCAGGCGTAAGGGGAGTTCTCGTGGCTGCGCATGAAGAAGCCCGGTCCCTTGGTGGGGATGCGCTTGATGATTTTCCAGGTATTGGTGTCGATGATGGCGATTTCGGACTTGCGGATATTGGGTGTGGCCAGCACCCGGGTGCCGTTGCGTTTCCAGGTGATGGCCGAACTCAAATGGGGCAGGCCGGGCAGATCCAGGCGGGCGATGTCCCGGCCGCTGTCGAGATCGATGACCTGAGTGCCGCCGCCACGGGTGCTGCCGAGTATGCGCTTGTAGTCCTGGGTCAGGAAGAAATCATCCAGGATGCCCTTGAGCTTGAGTTTACGGATGTCGAATGACAGGCTGACGGCGGTTTTTTCCGGGTAACTGATTTCCCACAGCTCTGGCATGTCTTTGAAAGCGGCAATGAAACTGTGGCGGGGAGGCGCCGAATACACGGCGCTGACCCGTGACGTCTGGCCTTTTTCATCCGCTGCGGGGATGACCCTGACCGGGTCGAGATTGGCGGAATCCAGCAGCACCAGGGTATGGGGCAGATAGTTGGCCACCATGATGTAGCGCCCGTCGGCGGATACCGCCAGGTTGCGGGCGTTGATGCCGGCGCGGATCTCCGCCACCCAGGTCAGATTGTACACATCAAACTTGCTCACCCAGCCGTCCCGGGACAGGAAATAGATATAGCGCCCGCCTTCTGACCACTTGGGGCCGCCGTGCACGGCAAAGCGGGTGGGAACCCGGATGATGGGCTCGAAGGTATCGCCATCGAGCAAAGTGGCGTGATGGTCGCCGGTTTCCACCACCATGAACAGATTGTCGATGTCTGCCTGGAACTTTGGCTTGTCGGGCAGGCTGCCTGCCCGGTGCTGGACAATCTGGCTGGCCCGGATAGCGGCCAGATCCCACTTGGGCATGTGCTTCAGGGGGGTGTAGATGTAGTCCACCAGGGACTGGATCTGCGCTGGCTGGAGTTTGTTCCCGAAGCCCTGCATCTGAGTGGCTGGACGGCCCTGGCTGATGACATGGAAGGCCTGCTTTTTTCTCAGGCGCTTCAGATTCTGTGGCAACAGGGCGGGACCTTGCGCACCCAGGCGATCCTTGCTGTGACAGGCGGCGCAATATTGCTGGTAGAGGACAGGGGCATCGTCTGTTGCCAGGGCAACGGTGGTGAAACACAGCAGCAGGATGCCGGCCAGGCAGTGTTCGATTTTGTTCATGGTTGGTACCGGAAAAGACAATAGATGAATGACTGGGTCGCGCCTGCCGGAGTACGGTGTTCTTCGCTAAGGGTTTCGGCGAGGCGGAAATCGTTTCCCAAAGTGTGTTGCAGGCTCTCCGGAGAATAGCGTTGCACAGGCAAGCCGCTGCAGGCCTCGGGTCCATCCGGCGCAAAGGTGGCGATGATCGCCCGGCCACCGGCTTCCAGGGCGCCTTTCAATTGATTCAGATAGCGCAAGCGGTCGTTTTCCTCTACCAGAAAGTGAAATACGGCCCGGTCATGCCAGATGCGGTAGGGGCCCTGCAGGCTGGCTTCCATGAGATCGGTTTCCAGCCAGTTGATTTGTGCAGCCCGGTTCCCAAGGCGCGTCTGGGCCTGGGTCAGCGCACTGGGGGAAATGTCCAGTACGCTGAGGTTCGACCAGCCCTGGTCGAGAAGATGATCCACCAGCCGCGATGCACCGCCACCCACATCGATGAAAGGGGCGTCTGCGGGTTCTCCTGTGGAGGCTATGAGGCGCAGAGAGGTTTCCGGGCGGGGTTGAAACCAGCTGGTCTGGCCTTCTTCTTTGTCCTGGTAGACCTGTTCCCAGTGTGCTTTGCGACCGCTGTTCACAAACCGATTTCCTCATCACTCAGATAGCAGGCAGGGTCTTCCGCCCAGGGATCGTCCGTGAGTTGCAGAGCCCGCACCCGGGTGTTGCCATTGCAAATGTGCAGGTAAGCGCATTTCCCGCAGCGGCCGGTCACGGGGCGGGGGTGCTGCTTGAGACCGGCCATGATGGGGTCGGATGTATCCTGCCAGATCTCGGAGAAAGGCCTTTCCTTGACGTTGCCCAGGTCGTAGTGCCACCACATGGTGTCCGGGTGTACCCGGCCCTGATTGTCGATGTTGGAGATGTTCACCCCGGAGCTGTTGCCGCCCCATTGTTCCAGCCTGGCCTGGATGTGCTCTGCCTGTTCCGGGTAGTGCCGTTTTACCCAATGCAGCAGGTACACGCCATCGGCATCGTTGTTGCCCGTGACAAACTCGGTGTTGCGGCCCTTCTTCACGTCCTCCATGGTGCGCTCGAACAACAGGTCCATGGCCCAGCGGGTGGTCTTGAAATGGGTGTCGTCCTTGCGGTTCTTGTTGCCCCGGCCAGCGTAGTTGAGATGGGAGAAATAGAATTTGTCGATGCCTTCATCGTCCATGAGTTGGAGCAGCTGGGGCAGTTCGGCGGCGTTGTCCTGGGTCATGGTGAAACGCAGGCCGACCTTGATTCCCAGGTCATGGCAGCGCCGCAGGGCGGCCAGGGAGGCGTCGAAGGCGCCTTCCTTGCGGCGGAACTTGTCGTGGGTTTCCCTGATGCCGTCGATGGAGATGCCCAGGTAGTCGAAGCCTACTTCGGCGATTTTCTCGATGTTACTGTCGTCGATGAGAGTGCCATTCGTGGACAAGGCGGTGTAGAAACCCATGTCCTTGGCCCGGTGGGCGATATCGAAGATGTCCGGGCGCAGCAGGGGTTCGCCGCCGGAGAGGATGAGCACGGGCACGCCGAACTGTTTC
Source organism: Sedimenticola sp. (assembly GCA_026994195.1). Lineage (GTDB taxonomy): Bacteria > Pseudomonadota > Gammaproteobacteria > Chromatiales > Chromatiaceae > Thiolapillus. The sequence goes on from JALWRH010000028.1 coordinate 12,333, forward strand.
AGGTCGTCCATCACCTCGAAGACCTGTTCTGTACCCAACTCGTTGGGGAAGTCCGTGTCTGCGGAAATGGAATAGCAGTGCTTGCAGGTGAGATTGCAGCGGCGGATGAGATTCCAGATCACCACGGGTCCGGGGGGATTGCGTTTTGGTCCCAGGGGCTTGGGGTCCAGGATTTCCTTCATGAATTGCGAGATGCGGAACATCAGTGGTTGTCTCCGGCTTGTGGCATGGGTCGGACTGAAGTCCGACCTACAGTCAGGTGTAGGTCGGGCTTCAGCTCGACGAGAATTTTGGGTGTTCCTCTGCGTAGGTCGGACTTCAGTCCGACAATCCCATGCGTCATGGCTTGCCTCCGGGCAGGCGCAGACCGGTTTTTTTCAGGATGCGGCTGCTGAAAAGCACTTCGTGGCCCAGGTCGTCATCACCCAGCAGGGTGGCGATCTTCTCGACCTTTTGCATCACTTCTTCCCTGTCCCTGCCATGCACCATGGCGAACAGGTTGTAGTTCCACAGAGGCGGGTGCTTGGGGCGGTGGTAGGCGTGACTGACGAAATCCAGTGCGCCCACCCGCTCCCCGCAGGCCTGAATACGATCTTCAGGCACTTCCCAGACGCTCATGCCGTTGCCGCGAAAGCCCAGGACATAATGGTTGGGTACGGCACCGATACGGCGGATGATGCCGGACTCCTGCATGGCCTGCATGCGCGCCATGACCGTGGCTTCGTCGCTGCCCACCTGCTCTGCCACGGTGGCGTAGGGCCGGGGTGTCAGAGGCAGGCCGGCCTGGGTGGCTTCGATGATGGCGCGGTCGAGAGTTTCCATGCTCAGGCGGCTCCTGTCGGGCTGAAGCCCGACCTACACAGAGGGATGCCCGCAATTCTTGTCGGGCTGAAGCCCGACCTACGGGGGATAGTCGGTATCCAGAAAGGGAGCATGCTCATACCTCGAAATGCAGGCCCACGAAGAACTCCTGCTTTTTTGGCATGTTGTACACGGGATAGCCGGTTCGTGCCTGTATTTCTTTCAGAACTTCGTCAATACGCTGTGGGGTTTCCGTGGCCAGGACGAACCACATGTTCAGGTCGTGATCCCGGGCGTAATTGTGGGCGACCTCGGGAAAGCGGTTCACCTGTACTGCGACTTCGTCGAAATCTTCTGCGGGCACAGCCATGGCGCACAGGCTCAGGCCACCACCCATGCGCTCGGCATGGTACAGGGGGCCGAAACGGGAAAGGCGCTTGTCGTCCAGCATGGCTTGCAGGCGCTGGATCAGCTCGGTTTCACTGATACCCAGGCTTTGCGCAGCTTCCTGATAGGGGCGTTCGCAGATGGGAAAGCCTTTTTGCAGCTGGTTGATGATGGCGCGGTCGATGGCGTCCAAGAGCAGATCCGGTAGCAGGTCAGAGATATTTTGCGCCGCGCTGCTTGAAGCGCTCGCCACTGAACAATACCTCATGGGGAATATCCTGCAACCCTTCGGTTTCCACCAGTTCATCGATGATCTCCAGCACCCGCTCCCGGTCTTTGCCGTGGATCATGCAGAACAGGTTGTAGGGCCATTCCGGCAGACGCCTGGGGCGCTGGTAACACAGGGTCACACAGTCATGGCGGCCCAGGGCCTCTCCCACGGACTGTACCTGGTCGTCCGGTACATCCCAGACCACCATGGCATTTGCCGTATAGCCCAGTTCGTGATGGCGCACCACCAGTCCGAAGCGCTTGATCAGGCCACGCTCCTGCAGGGAGCGCACCTGTTGCAGGACGTCTTCTTCGTCCATGTTCATTTTTCGCCCGATTTCCGCCCACGGGCGGCTGCTCAGGGGCAGGCCACCCTGAATCAGGCTGATCAGCTGCTGTTCGGCATCGTTCAGCACCACAGGGGAAATCCCAGGTCGATGTGGAACTGCTGTTCCAGGGGAAGATCCATGATGGGCAGGCCCGTACGCATCTCCATGTCCTGCAGCACCTCGCGCAAGTGTGCTTCATCCCGGGCGGTGACGACGAACCACAGGTTGAACTGGTGTTCCCGTTCGTAATTGTGATTCACCTCCGGGTAGCTGCTGATAATGCTGGCAATCTGATGCAGACGGTCATCGGGGACGGACATGGCTGCCAGGGTGCTGACGCCGACTTTGCGGGGTTTGAACACCGGCCCAACGCGGCTGATGTAGCCCTGATCCTTGAGTTTGTTCAGCACTTCGAGCACCAGCGCTTCAGAGGTGCCCAGCTGTTGGGCAATCTCCGCATAAGGCGTGCGGGTGAGGGGGAACCCCTTCTGATATTCGTTGAGAAGGCGCTTTTCCAGGTTGGAAAGCTCGGGTTCCAGGGCTCCGGTCATGGCGGGGTAGTTGCGGGCGGCAATGGCGGTCATGGTCAAAGTCCTGTCTTGTGGGCGCGGTCGGTGAAAAAGATACCACTGGGTTTTTGCGCCTTGAGGCGGGTTTTCAGCTTCATGGTGCGGGTGTCATAAACCTGTATCTCATCCTTGTCGCGCACGGAAATCCATACCTCCTCGCCCCGGGGGGTGAATTCCATGTGCAATGTGCCCTTGCCGGTTTTGAGGGTCTTGATGATCTTCAGGGTTTCACTGTCGATGATCTGCACCGTGTCATTGTCGGGAAAGGCAAAGTTGACCCACAGCTGCCGGCCATCAGGACGGGCCATGACGAAGACCGGCTGGCCGTGGACGGGGATGCGTCCGGCTTCCCGCCAGTCGCTCATGTTCATGACCAGCACTTCGTGATGGCCTACCGCGGGTAGAAAGGCCCGGTTGCCCGCGACGGCCCAGCCTTCGAGGTGGGGCATCTTGTACACGGGCAGTTGCTGTTCTCCTTTGCCATAGTGGTCGAGGATGCGTTTCAGCCCTTTTTCGGGGTGCCACAAATCCAGCAAAGCCAGGCCGTCCTCGCCGAACAGGCCGTTGATGTAATAGCGTCCATCGGGCGTGATCAATCCGTCATAGGGCAGGCGCCCGGTATTGGTGAACTTGGTCAGCGCGGGCCTGGCCGGATCTGTCATGTCCAGAATCCAGGTTTCGCCCGTGTCATACAGGGCAAAGACGAAGCGTTGATCCGGGGCGTCCACCAGGCCAACGGTCTTGGAACGCTTGTCCTTGAACGGTGTGGCGGGGATATCGGCCACCAGGGACAGGTCATCCGAGGAAAACACTTTCACCCCGCCAGGGGTGTAGTTGGACACGGCTACCAGCTTGCCGTCCTGGGAAATGGCGCCGCCAATGCTGTTGCCTCCCTGGAGCACCCGCTTGACGATTTTTCCGCACAGAATGTCGATCTTGGTCAGGCCGCCATCCCGGCCAAACACATAGGCATAACGTTCGTCTCGGGAATAAACGACTGAAGCATGTGACAGGTCACCCAGGCCTTCGACGTGCGAAAGCACCTTGTGAGCACTGGTATCGATGACCAGCACACTGCCGCTGGCGCGTTCGATGATGACGCCCATATCGCCGGTGCCCCGTTGCAGGCAGTCGGCCAGCAGGACACCCGGGAGAAATGTCATTAGTATAAGGAATGTTTTCAGTCTCATTGACTGATGCCCTCTTTCAGTTGTTGCGCCAGCCACAAGGCCTCCTGGTGGGACATGAATGGACTCCAGGGCGGCATGGGGGTCCCGGGCCTGCCGTGTAAAATGGTTTGCGCCAACTGCTCGGCATCCCATTGCCGTAATGCCTCTGGTTTCAAAGATGGTCCCAATCCACCCTTGAGGCGCATACCGTGGCATGCACCGCAATCCTGCGCCAGAAGGTACATCAGCTCAGCTTTCCGGTCTGCGGTGGGCGCAGCCAGCGCCCCGCCACTCAAGCTCAGGCAGAGAACTGCGTACGTGGCGAACCTGAAACATTTCATCCGTCGTTCCTGAAAAAGCCGATATACCAGTGTGCAATGTACCCAAGGTAGCGTTTTTCACATTGATTGAGGTCAAATACTCAAATCCCCGAAAATGGCCCAATGCTACGGTGTGCAGGCAGCCGAGACCAGGCGGTAAAATATTTTATACGGGTTTGTATTCACTGTGAAAATTATGTTCAAACAGGCTTTGTTCTAGCCTTGCTAGTTACAATAACTCATTGTAATCATTGAATAATAATGGCTTGTTAGTTTATTAGGAATTATTTGATTAAAGTCAAGTGATTCCCCTTGTTTTTATAGTACTTTCCTTGTACGTTTAGTGTGAAGGTATCTGACCAAGTGCCCTGTTATCGGGTGGTAGGTTATCAGAGCATGAACATGAATTAACGCAACCAGTTTTGGGAGTATAGCTATGCAAAAACCAAATAGATCCGGAAGCTTCACCATTAAGGCGGCAGTAGCTGCTGTGGTGGCCATGGGCAGCGTCGGCATTGCCGCGGCGGATACAGCCTATAAAGATATTACCCCGGCCAAGAACATTCAGGGACGGTCCATCGTTGATTTCGTCAGCTCTGAGTGCGGCGGCTGCCACAACCCGAAATTGACGGGGGCCACGGGTCCAAACATCACCATGGACAGGTTGCGCAATGGCCTGAAAGGCGCTGCCGCCAAGAAAGCTGCTCCCTATATTTATCCTTTCCCTGAAGAATCTGTCTTTGCAACCGTGAAAGGCGGGCGCTCTGGAACCGCTATGCCTGCCTGGGGCACGGCTGCCAACCCCATCGGCAAGCCGCTGACCGATGCGGAGATCAAGGCCATCGCCCAGCATGTGTACAACGTGCCGCCACCCAAGGATTTCCACTGGGGCATGGAAGACATGATGAAGACTTGGCAGGACGTCAAAGCATCTGAAAACGGCAAGGTTACACCTGCCAAGAATGTCGATGACCTGCTGTTTGTCACCGAGCGTGAAAACTTCAGCGTGGCTGTCATCGACACCACCAAACAGGAAGTGGTGGCCCATCTGCCAGCTGGCGCACGTGCGCACGGCTACACTTTCAGCCCGGATGGCAAGTACGCCTATAACCTGGGTCGTGATGGCTGGCTCTATCAGTATGACCTGAAGACCCTGCAGGCCATCAAGAAGGTTCGTCTTGGCCTCGATGCCCGTGGTATCGCAGTATCCGACAACGGCAAGTACCTGCTGACCGGGATGTATATCCCCACTCAGGCAGTCATCGTTGATGCGCAGACCCTCAAGCCCATCAAAATCATCGATACCCATCATGTGAAAGATCCTGATGGCGATATTGTTGATTCACGTATCTGTTCAGTGAATGACGTAGATCCCAAGAAAGTGGGTCCCTACTTCCTGATGGCGCTGAAAGAAGGCGGTCAGGTATGGCGTATCGACTGGAGCAAGCCGGATTTCCCCATCAAAAAAGTAACGAATGTGGGCAAGATTCTGCATGATGGCTTCCTGCGTGAAGACAACAAGACCTTCTACCTGGCCTCACAGAGTTCTAACTGGGTTGCCGCCATCGATGTGGCCACCATGAAGATCCTCAAGAAGATTCCGACCGGTAAGAAACCCCACCCGGGTGAAGGCGCGGTATGGATGGAAGATGGCGTTGAATATGCGGCTACGCCTCATATTGGTGAAGGCAAGCTGACAATATGGCGCACTGATAACAATGAAATTGCGGGAACCGTCAAGACGGAAGCTCCCGGCCTGTTCATTCGCGCGGCAGACAACATGAAGTATGTCTGGGCGGATTCTATCTTCCCACCCAAGCCTAGCGAGATCACCGTGTTTGAGCGCAAGCCGCCTTTCAAAGCTGTCAAGCACATCTTCGACGGTACCCTGACTGTGCATCCCGAACCTGATACGGCGGGTAAGTTCGTCTATGTCTCTGACTGGAAGGAAAACAAGGTACGGGTTTACAACGACGAAACCCTGGAACTCGTCAAGACCATCGAAGGTATCAAAACGCCTACCGGTATCTTTGCGGTTCATCGCCGTCATGAGACAGGAGGCCATTGATAATATGGCAAAACGGGGTTAGGCGCGGATCTCAATACGCCTGACCCCGGACAGTTTTTTCAGAAACTGTCCGCTAGAGCCTGACTGTGGTGCATGGAGTCAATCCGAAGGCCACGCAGGCTCTTTTTTTGTCCGCGCTATTGCTGGTGCCGGCGGTTGGTTATTGCGAATTGTTAAGGTGTATCCAGTAGAATTTCCTGTATTCTTTCACGTTCCTGAAAAACTCCAAAAGGCTGATTGTCAATGATAAACAGGATAGTTATTGTGCTTGTCTGTGGTCTGATCGGGGGTTCTGCTTATGCCCATTCCATTGACCAGCAGGCATGGGCGGCAGAAGCCCGCGAGATCGTTAAAAAATTCAGCCATAGGCTGAAGAAGGCCAGGAAAGAGGGGCTGAATGAAGGTGGCGAAGCCAGAGCGCTGGAGGTTTGTCATCTCAAGGCGCCGGATATTGCGGTGGAACTGTCTGATACCACGCCCTGGAGTGTGAGAAGAACCACCATGAAAACCAGGGATCTGGACAATGCTCCGGACAAATGGGAAACGAAGGTACTGGAGGAGTTCAGCCGCCGCCAGCAAGCCGGTGAACTGAAAAACAATCGTGAATATTTCGAGATAGTGGACTATAACGGCAAGCCCCATTTTCGCTATATGCGGGCGATATTCATTACCAAGGCTTGTCTGAAATGCCACGGAGAAAATATTCATTCGGATGTGAGCTCTCAGTTGGACAGCCTGTATCCTTTTGATCAGGCCACCGGGTATCGTGAGGGAGATTTGCGCGGCGCCTATACGCTCAGCAGGCCTGTAGGAAATTAGACAATTCGCGATACTAGGAGGGGTGCGCGGCGTTTCCACGTCAATTCCATGGCAAGCTCAGTGGTAGGATAGAAGCCTCGCGTGGTAGAATCAAACACTGTTATTCTAGATTTATTGGATTTTTGGTGATTTTCATGACGGCTAATGTTAACCAACTCGATGACGCGGATCTGACCCTTACCGATTCCGCGCAGCAGAAAATGCAGGAACTGGCGGGCCAGGTGGAAGAGTCCATCGAAGGCGTGCGCGTCTATGCCACTCCTGGTGGCTGCAGCGGGGTCAGTTTTGGCATGACCTTTACGGATCAGATCAGCGATGAAGACAATGTGCGCGAATATGAAGGTTTCAAGCTGATTGTGGACAACGGCACCCTGGGCTATCTGAAAGGCGTGGAAATCGATTTCGTGGCCAGTGATGGTGACGATGCCCGTTTCGTGTTCAATAACCTGCAGCCTGTTGCGGGCGCGGGTTGTGGCACCTGCGGCTCCAATACCGGTGGTGGCTGCGGCTGAAGTTTTTTCACACTCGGTATAAGAAAGGCGCTGCGGCGCCTTTTTTATTGTCTGTGTCGCGAACCCCGTGTCGGGCTGAAGCCCGACCTACATGACCCACCGATACGACGTCCCCCTCACCCTAACCATCTCCCCTCGGGGAGAGGGGACCATGACGGCTGTGTTCCGCTATGGCTTACTGCCACCAACCCGCGAACAGGGTGAGCCAGGTCAAAAGGGCTTGAATACAGCCAGCAGCACGATGGCTACCAGCAGGAACAGGGGAAATTCGTTAAACCAGCGATACCACTGGTGGCTGTGCCGGTTCCTGCCGTGACGAAAATCCCGCATCAGCTTTCCACACCAGAAATGATAGCCCACCAGGACTGCGACCAGTAACAGCTTGATATGTAGCCACATCATGCTGCTGTAGGCTTCCCAGGCGCCGGCGAACAGCATCCAGGTGCCGAATACCAGGGTGAGTAACATCCAGGGAGTGACAAAATAGTAGAGCTTGCGCTCCATTTCCTTGAATTTCGCGTCAAGGATGGGGGTGTCCTGGGACATGGCGTGATGCACGAACAGTCGTGGCAGGTAGAAAAGGCCGGCAAACCAGCTGATCATGAAAATAAGGTGCAGGGCTTTCAGCCAGGGCCATGGGGACATGGGCTATTCTCCAGATGGGTGTTTGGTGGTGCTGACGGCTGCTCCCGGTTTTCGGAACCAGCTGAACAGGGTTTTACCTGCTGTCTTGAGCAGGCGCCATATCTTTGGCAGGAGCCAGGCGGCCAGTATTATAAAGAGCACCAGGAGCAATACAAACAGCCAGGGATGGTGTAGGGCTGTCCACAGGCCGCCTACTACGGCCACGTCCTCTGTGACGGATGCGGTCCAGTTGGTGAGCGGCTCTGGTGAGGTGTTGATCAGCGCCCGGGTGCTGGCCTTGCTCACATGGCTGGTGGTGGCCAGGCCGCCACCCAGTATCAGCCCTGCCAGTTCCCCGGCTGTTCCCATGTCCAGACCCTGGGCAGCCGCAGCGGCCATGAGGGCGCCCGCCGGGATGCGGATGAAGGTGTGCAGGGTATCCCAGAGGCTGTCTACGCCAGGAATCTTGTCAGCAAAGAATTCCACCACGAACATCAGTCCCGCAGCGCCCATGACCAGGGGGTGTGTCAGGACTTCCAGCCCGGGTGGCAGCTGTACCTGGCCGCTCACTCCCATCCATCCCAGCACCAGCATGGCGGCATACAGGTTGATTCCTGAAGCCCAGCCGGCTCCCAGCATCAGAGCGATGGATTGCAGGGTTTGTGACTCCATGGGCGGCTTTGCTCAGTATGTACGAAGCGACATGTTGTAGAATATGCCCTTTCCCTGGCGTAATTGGAAGAGAAATGGTCAAGATCGGCATTGTCGGAGGCACCGGATACACAGGCGTGGAGTTGCTGCGGCTGCTGGTGCGCCATCCGGACGCGGAACTGCGGGTGATTACCTCCCGCTCCGAAGCGGGAAAGCCTGTGGCGGACATGTATCCCAATCTGCGGGGCTACACGGATCTGTGTTTCACCGAACCGGATGAAACGGCCCTGAAGCAGTGCGATCTGGTTTTTTTCGCCACCCCCAACGGTATCGCCATGAAACAGGCGCCGGCGCTGCTGGAGGCCGGGGTACGGGTTATCGATCTGGCGGCGGATTTCCGTATCCAGGATCTGAAAGTCTGGCAACAGTGGTATGGCATGGAGCATGCCTGCCCGGAACGGGTGCCCGAGGCGGTGTATGGCCTGCCTGAACTGTTCAGGGAGCAGATCCGCGAAGCGCGCCTGGTGGCCAATCCCGGCTGCTATCCTACAGCGGTAACCCTGGGTTTTCTGCCCCTGCTCAAAACGGGGATAGTGGATCTTGATGCCCTGGTGGCGGATTGCAAGTCCGGTGTCAGCGGCGCCGGGCGCGGCGCCAATTCCGCCATGCTCATGGCCGAAACCGGTGAAAGCTTCAAGGCTTATGCCGTGCCCGGCCACAGGCATCAGCCGGAGATCAGTCAGAATCTGGCCCGCGCTTTGGGACAGGATGTTGGTCTGACTTTTGTGCCACACCTGCTGCCCATGATCCGCGGCATCCATGCCACTCTGTACGCACGGATCCGCGGTGATGCGGATTTGCAGGCGCTCTATGAACAGGCCTATGCCCATGAGCCTTTTGTGGATGTCATGCCGGCAGGTTCTCATCCGGAGACCCGCTCCGTGCGTGGCGGCAATGTCTGTCGTATTGCCTTGCACCGTCCGCAAGAGGGTGGCATGGCGGTAGTGCTTTCGGTGATCGATAATCTGGTCAAGGGTGCTGCAGGCCAGGCTGTGCAGAACATGAATCTCATGTTCGGTCTGGATGAGCGCCAGGGGTTGGAACTGGTGGGTCTGTTGCCTTGAAGCCTGTTTCCCCCAGCAAGGTGAAGCCCAAGCGGATCAAATCGCCACGTATCGTGCACCAGCATGAGCGCCGTTCACACTGGTGGGCGCTGCTTCTGCTCGCGCTGCTGGCAGGCATCGGCTGGCAGGTCTACAGTTTTGGGGTTCGGCAGGGAGGGTTTCTGGAAGCACAGTCCAACCGGGAACTGTCCCGTCTGAATCAGGAACTGGAGCAGAGCAGTGCAGCGCTGAAGGAGGCGCACGCGGAGGCAGTGCGTTACCGGCGGCAGGCAGAGATAGAGGTGAATGCCAGCCGGGCTTTGCAGGAGCAGCTGGCCGGGATCGAAAAAGAAAATGCAGCCCTGAAGTCCGATGTGAAGATGTTGCGCAGCCTGATATCAGGTGACAATGGTTCCCTGTATGTCCGGAATCTGGTGCTTCAGCCCCTGGATGAGCCTGGCCGCTATCACTACGCCTTTACTCTGGTGCAGGTACTGGAGAAGGTGGATGTGACCAAGGGCAAGCTGCTCATGAAGGTATCCGGCAAGCTCAAGGGTAAACGCAAACGTCTGGACCGGTCAGAGTTTTCCGCAGATGGAGAGAAAGTGCTCAAGCTGGAATTCTCCAACTACCAGGACGTATCCGGTGAGATCGCCCTGCCTGAAGGCTTCAAGCCGGAAAGCCTGCTCATCGAGTTTCTGCCGCGCAACAAGGAGCTGAAAAAAATGAGCAAGCGTTTCGCCTGGGACGATGCTCTGGCACCCCCGTCTGCGAAACTTCCCGGCGCTGATCATACAGAGGAATGATATGGCTAAAGTAAAGAAGCTCAAGTTGCCTGCCATCGCCACAGTGGTGGGGGCGGATACCGAGATCAATGGCGATATCAGTTTTTCTTCCGGTATGCACGTGGACGGTATAGTCCGAGGTAACGTCACCGGGCTTCCGGATACCCGTTCTACCCTGGTGATCAGCCATGGGGGGCGTGTGGAGGGGGATGTGAAAGTGGAAAACCTCATACTCGATGGCGCCATCATTGGAGACGTTTTCGCGTGCAACCGTGTGGAACTGGCTGCTGGCGCCAAGGTCAGTGGCACCGTGCATTATGCTTTGCTGGAAATGGCCATGGGGGCCCAGGTGAATGGTCAGCTGGTTCACAATGATGACATCAGCCAGAAATGCAAGGTGACCGCTGGCGCGGATGAAGCTCCCGATACTGCGTAACACTATTATTAACCCGGCGATCAAATATGTCGCCGGGTTAACAAAGGGCGTCCCTGTCAACCACCGTGAGTACACGCAGGGGTGGACGGCGACGGAATGGGTTTCCAGGCGGGGCCATGCGCGGATGGTAGCTCTGCTCAAAGCACATGGTGGTCACTGAAGCCTCGATATTGAGCGCTTACCCGATGGGTAGGGAATAGGTAGCAAGCGGGGTTTTATCGGGTATTTTCCACACTAATTTCTGGTTTTGATTTGATCTTGAACTGCAGCTTGGAATATCTTCGGGTGCTGTGCTTGTAGAGTACACCGGTGTATTAGGGGGACTGGCACCGGTGATTGTTTTGATTCCACGGATGGTCATGTCCCGGGTATGTTGCCGGGCACTTTTACTTTTAACTGAAATTTTATACCAGGGGTTGGTTCGAGGTTTGATGCTGAGTCATTGAATCTGAACCCTGGCGGAGAAATGCGGCTGATGGTCACAGGGTTGGCCATTTGAGGAAAAATCATGGGGAAAACATCAATGCTTCAGGTTCGTTTGGCGCTCGTGTTGATCATGAGCATGATACTGGGTCCTGCCTGGGCGGGGATCAACTCAAAGGTCGTCGTCAATGTCGATCCGGGCAATACAAAACGCACCGGGCAGGTATTCAGCTACATCCTCAGCTACAGCTGCAGTCTGACTTCCGGGGATTGTGTCGGCGGTCAGATAACGGATGTACTGCCGCCTGAAGTCGTGTTCGTCAGCGCTCTGGGAACCAGCGATGTGGACTCCATCAGCGCGCCCAGCGTAGGAACCAATGGCACGGTCACCTTCAACATGATTTCTCCCCTGCCTGCGGGCAATTCTGGTGATTTACAGATCAATGTGCGCTTT